>CAYLSV010000215.1:0-1542 GCA_964386435.1 uncultured Tepidisphaerales bacterium | reverse complement strand
CGGCGATGCTACCCGAACCGCGTTGAGGCTTCATGAGGCGTCGTGGCTGCGGGTCCGGGACCCGGAGCTACCTGCTGTCCTTGAGTGAGTTCGGGGTTGCCCGACATGTCGGGGCGGGATCGGGTACACTGCCCGCGTGGCCGATGTGGACCTTTCCTCTCTCGAAGGTGGCGGCGTGATCGAGTCGAGTCGGATGGCGGACGACGTGCTCATCGTCCGGCCGGCGGGCGACATGACGAGCGAAGAGAGCCCACAGTTGCGGCAGGAGATCCTCGGGCTGATCCAAAAGCACAAGCCGGGGCGGGCGATCGTCCACATGGACCAAGTCAGCTTCTGCGACTCCAGCGGCGTTGCCGTGCTGGTCGAGGCGCTGGGCGCGCTGCCCGGCGGGGCGGGCGGCCACAAGCTGACCCTTGCCGCCGCCGCCCCGCGGGTGCGGGCGATGATCGAAATCTGCAAACTCACGAGCATTCTCACGCTCGTCGACACCGAAGCCGAGGCGCTGGCGACGAAGTAATCGCTTCGCTTTCCCCGCGGCTTCTTCACGCGGTCGGTTGTTGGACGTTAGTACAGCGGTCCCAGGATCAGCCGCGGGTCGGGGTACTTCTGCCGCGCCGCCTCGTGGTCGGCTTCGGCGACGACGCCGGGGAGGTCGGCGACTTCGGGGGGCTCGAGGCACAGTTGCACGTGAACGTGCGGGTTCCAGCCGCCGTTTTCGTGCTTTTCGCCGGCAAATCCGAGCATCTCGCCGGCGGAGATGGATTCGCCCTCGCGGTGCAGCTCGAGCGATTCGCGGCTCAAATGGCCCAGCAGCACCCAGATCGGCCGGCCGCCGGTCTCGTGCTTGGTGACGATCGTCG
The DNA here is from genome assembly GCA_964386435.1 of uncultured Tepidisphaerales bacterium. GTDB lineage: Bacteria > Planctomycetota > Phycisphaerae > Tepidisphaerales > Tepidisphaeraceae > CAYLSV01. The sequence goes on along the minus strand of CAYLSV010000215.1, from coordinate 682 downwards.
GGCCGTAGTCGCCCTCGGCGGCGTTGTCGCGTTGCCGCCAGATCGTGCCGGGGGCGAAGGCGTGGACCGATTCGCCGGCGGGGCAGCCGAGGTCGATGCCCATGTGGACGCAGCGGCTGCCGCCGAACTGCGCCGCCGTGTACATGCCGGGGCGAACCTCGTCGTACCGGCCAACGCCATAGGCCCGGCGGGGGCGATCCGGGTCGTAGCCGGCGGTGAAGTCGTAAACGTCGTACGCCCCCGGCAGCTTGACGACCGGGTGGAAGATCGGGTGGAAGTGCTTGGGCCTCACGCCACCACCCCGCTGGCGGCCGGGTAGCTGCCGACGACGATCATCTCCGCCGCGTGCTGCCGGGCGACGTCGATCGCTTGCTGCACCGCCTCGTCCTCGGCGTGCCCCTCGACGTCGATGTAAAAAACGTCCCGCTGCCGGCGGATGCCGGTCGGGCGTTTCTCGATGTCGGTCAGATTGACGCCGCGCTCGCGGAAGACGTCGAGCACGGCGACGAGCGTGCCGGGGCGGTCGTCGGTGAGGAACAGGATGCCCGTCTTGCCGCCGGCGCTCTTGCCGGCCGGGGCGTGGGCAAGGACGAAGTACCGGGCGACGCGGTCGGCCTCGTCGCCGACGTGCTCGAACAGCGGCCGCAGCCCGTGCCGCTCGGCGGCCATCCGCGGGGCGACC
>CAYLSV010000214.1:0-1595 GCA_964386435.1 uncultured Tepidisphaerales bacterium | reverse complement strand
CCAGCCCGCTTGCTGATCTTGCGACACCTGACCGGCGCCTGCCCCGCCGGTGAAGCTGTCCCACGCCAGGCCGCTCACCCAGAGCCCCGCCCCGGCGAAGACGGCGATGCCGAGGATCTTCACCGCAGCCATGACAAGCTGGAACTTGTCGATGAACTTGTTCGCCGCGACGTTGACGATGAACGCGATCACGAGCAGCCCGACCGCCAGCGCTGGGATCTTCCACTCGCCGGCGAAGAGACTTCCCCCGTTCGCCCCCTTCTGGTCTGGGCCGACGAAGAGTTGCATGACGTACTGGCCGAACGTGCGAGCAACCAGGGCCTCGTTGATGACCATGCTGAAGTACATCAGCAGCGCCATGCCGCCGGTGATGACGCCGCCGAAGCCGGTGTCGCCGTAGCAGCGCTTGAGGTACATCGCGATGCCGCCCGCCGACGGGTCGTCGTTGCTGAGCTTGACGTAGGTGTAGGCCGTCAGCCCTGCCACGACGCCGGCGACGAGAAAGATGACCGGGAACCATCCGCCGGCAAGCTCGGCGATCTGGCCGGTCAGCGCGAAGATGCCCGCGCCGATCATCACGCCCGTGCCCATCGCCACCGCTCCGGGCAACGTCAGGGAGCCGGACTTGTAGCCATCGCCGTCGTACGAGCCGTCGCTCTGGTGGTCGTTGTCGTCTGTCTCGTCGTGCATACCGTGTGGGAGTATTGGAGGGGCTGAGCGACTAGACGAGGAAGCTCTGCCGGCGAGAGGGATCTCTATGTCGAAATCGACTTCCAAAGACCACGTCCGCCTGACCATCGGCCAGCTTGCCGATTCAGCCGGTGTGAAGCGATCGACGATTCGTTATTACGAGCGGGAGAACCTGCTTCAGCCGACCACACGATCCGCCCACGGCTACCGCCACTACGACGCGGCGTCGCGCGAGCGGCTGGCGTTCATCCGCGCCGCCCAGTCGGCCGGTTTCTCGCTGGAAGACATCAGAGCCCTGCTGCGCCTTCGCGACCGCGAGGCGGCTCCGTGTGAGCGGGTGCGTGGGCTGATCGACGCGCGGCTCGAAGACGTGGAGCGGCAACTGGCCGACCTGCGCCACGTCCGCGGCGTGCTCCGCGACGCGCGGCAGGAGTGCGTCGAGGGCGAGCCCCGGCAGGCGTGCGCGGTGATCGACGCCTTGTCCGGGCGAAATGCGACGGAGCGTCCGTCGAGCCGCCGGTAAGAAAAAATGAGAGAATTGTGCGCCGCCCCTTGAACCCGGCACCTGGGTGCAGGGACGTAATGGTGAGTGAAGGGTTTGACCGCAACTGTCCGGCGGGTCGCCGGGCCGGTCATGCCGACTTTTCACCCAAAGGAGTCACACGATGACGCACCTTCTCCTCTCCACGCTCGGTCTGGCCGCAGTCGCGGCCTTCGCCGCTGCCGGCGGATCGACGCCCGTCGACAGCAGCCGCCCGGACTGCCCCGGACAGATCGTCTGCCCGCAGACCGGCGAACTCGTCTGCCGCGACCGCTGCCCGCTTGGCGACGGCGCCGCCGAAGAGGCGGCCGTCCCGGACTGCTGCCGCCGCTGATTGCGGCAGCCGGTCGCTTATCAACCACAA
>CAYLSV010000213.1:0-1628 GCA_964386435.1 uncultured Tepidisphaerales bacterium | reverse complement strand
GTGCCCGCCGGCATCGACCGCTTCCCGGCCGAGATGGTCCGCCGCTACCTGGCCCACTTCACCCCGGGCCTGCGCCTCGACATGGAAGGCGTACTCGCCCTGGGCCGCGACGACGTGACCAACAAGGCCGAGCCCTTCAGCATGGCCACGCTCGCCATCCGCACCTCCGACGCCTGCAACGGCGTATCCAAACTGCACGGCGAGGTCTCGCGGACCATGTGGCAGAACATCTGGCCCGGCGTGCCCGAAGAAGAAGTGCCCATCGGCCACGTGACCAACGGCGTCCACGCCCGCACCTGGCTGGACCCCGCGCTCGCTCGCCTGCTGGACCGCACCCTCGGCGACGCCTGGCGGCACGACCCCGCCGACCCGCGGGTCTGGCAACCGTTTCTGAATGTCGGCGACGCCGAGCTCTGGCAACTGCACGAGGACCGCCGCCGCTCGCTCATCGGCTGGGTCAAGCGGACGCTCCGCCGCCAGCTCTCGCACCGCGGGGTCGCCGCGGCCAAGATCGCCGAGTGCGTCGAGGGACTCTCCGAACACGCCCTGACCATCGGCTTCGCCCGCCGCTTCGCCACTTACAAGCGCGGCAACCTGATCCTGCGCGACGCCGACCGGCTCAAGCGCATCCTCGCCGACGCCGACCGCCCGGTGCAGATCCTCATCGCCGGCAAGGCCCACCCCGCCGACGGCGGCGGCAAGGACCTGATCCGCCAGCTGGTTAAGTTCGGCCTCGATTCCGACGCCGGGCACAAGGTCGTCTTCCTCGAAAACTACGACATGCACGTGGCCCGCCAGATGATCCAGGGCTGCGACGTCTGGCTCAACACGCCCAAGCGCGGCATGGAAGCCTCCGGCACCTCGGGGATGAAGGCCGCCCTCAACGGCGTGCTCAACTGCTCGATCCTCGACGGCTGGTGGGACGAGGCCTACACCCCCGACGTCGGCTGGGCCATCGGCGACCGCGACCAGTACGCCGACCAGGACGTGGCCGACGACATCGAGAGCAAAGCCCTCTACGACCTGCTGGAAACCCAGATCGTGCCCATGTTCTACGACCGCGACCCCCGCGGCGTACCGACCCGCTGGGTGCACCACATGAAGCACTGCATCGCCCAACTCGCCCCCGCCTTCAACACCCACCGCATGGTGCAGCAGTACGCCCAGCAGCTCTACTTCCCCACGCTCACGCGGGCCCGGCAGCTGCGGCAAAACGACCTGAAACCGGCCGCCGAACTGGCCCGCCAGACTCAGCGGCTGCGCGACGCCTGGGACGGCGTCGCGGTGGTCGAGGTCGACGCACCGGGCACGGCGACGCTCAACGTCGGTGAAGCACACCCCGTCTCGGCCGTGGTGCAGCTGGCCGGGCTCGACCCCGCCGACGTGCGCGTGCAGGTCTACGCCGGGCCGCTCGACAGCGACGGCAACCTCTGCCACGGCCGCTCCACCGACCTGGACCCCGCCGAGCCGATGACCGGCGGCCGGCACCGCTTCACCGGGCAGATGGCCTCGCCCGACAGCGGCACCCACGGCTACGCCGTGCGTGTCGTCCCCGGCGGCGACGCCTTCGACCCGCTGACCATTCCCGGCCTCATCCGCTGGGAACCCGCCCCGGCCCCGGCAAACAA
>CAYLSV010000212.1:0-1649 GCA_964386435.1 uncultured Tepidisphaerales bacterium | reverse complement strand
TCGCCTTCGAGGGGCAGGACATCAACACCCGCGGCGAACTCATCGCCCGCGGCGAGGAAGTGCTCAGCGCCTACTGGCAACGCAGCGATCCCGACGCCCCGGTGGTCGTGACGCAGATCGCCAGCTACCACATGCAGGGCGACGACAACACGCTCCGCTGGTTCGAGCCGGGCACGCTAGCCTCCACCGACATCGTGACCGTCGACGGCCGCTATGCCCAAACCCTGCTCCCCAACGGCCGCGGCTCAAGCGACGTCGCCCGCGCCGCTTTCACCCCCAGCGTCGGCACGTTCGGGTTCCGCGTCGAGAACGAGTGGTCCGACAACACGCTCAACGTGCAGGAAGACCCCAGCGCCAACGGCACGTTCGGGCACCACATGCGGTTCTACCCGCTCCGCGACCCCGAGGGCCGGGTCGTCGCCGACACGTACATCCTCGCCATGGACTTTCAGGGCATCAATTACGATTACAACGACAACGTCTACCTGATCCGCAACATCCGCCCCGCCGTCGAGCGGCCGGCCCCGGAGTTCGCCGGCGGCTTCTGGACCGGCGACGACGTCCGTCTCAACTGGCAACCGACCGACAACGTCGACGGCTACCTCATCTACCGCAGCGACTCCTTCAGCGGCCGCTACGAACTGCTCAACGGCCTTGGCTACACCCAAAGCTTCTTCGACGACCCCACCGCCGTCGCCGGGCAACGCTACGTCTACGCCATCTTCGGCATCAACAGCCGCGGCCTGACCGAACCGGTGTACACCAACGTCCGAACGTGAGGAATCGATGATCTTTGATTGCTGATTGATGATCTTCCGGAAGATCATCAGTCAGCATTCATCGATCGGCGATCATCTCGATCAAGGAACGTCTCGGCGTGCAGCGTGCCGTCGCCGCGGAGGAGGAGGGTAACCGCGCCGGTTTCGTGCGTCCGCCATAGGGGGCGGTTCTGGATGCGGTTCTCGAACTCAAGCTGCTTGCGGCTCAACGTGCGGTCGTTGCTGCTGACCACCAGCAGCGGGTCGCACGCGGCGACGAATGCGGCCGTGTTCGCCTCCGCGCTGCCGTGGTGGGGGGCGACCAAGACGTCGCATTTGAGCTTGGGCCGCACGGCGTCGTCGGCGAGCAGGGCGGCCATGGCGGTTTCCTCGATGTCGGCGGTGAACAGGATCACCCGGCCGGCGTGCTCCAGCCGCAGGACCAGCGACGAATCGTTCGCCGCCAAATCGTCGGCACCCGCCGGCGGCCAGAGCACCTCCACGTTCGTCAGCCGCGAAAGCGGCCACGCATCACCCGCCGTCACCGAGCGGGGCGGGCGGTCGGCACGGTCCAGCGTCGCCAACAACGCCCGCCCGGCGGCCTCCTGCTGCGCGTGTTCGGCGAACGGCGGCGGGGCGAGCACCTCGCGCACGCCGTACCGCGTCACCAAGTCGGCCGCCGCGCCGTAATGGTCGAGGTTGGCGTGAGTGAGCAAGACGCCGTCGACGCTCGTCCGGCCGCGACTGCGCAGGAACGGGGCGATCGTGCCGGCCAGCGGATCGCCCATCGTGCTGCTGCCGGCGTCGATCAACATCAACCGCCCGCCCGGCGGCTCCACGGCAATGCACTGCCCCGCCCCGACCGCCAGCACCGTCACCCGGCACGCGCTG
>CAYLSV010000211.1:0-1820 GCA_964386435.1 uncultured Tepidisphaerales bacterium | reverse complement strand
CCGGCTTCAGAATACTGTGGCCTGATACCGGCTGCGCCGGCCCCGCTTCCTCACGGGCGCGGCTCTGTGTTTGCCTCTGTCGTCACGCCGGGCGGCGGCGCAGCAGCAGCGTACCGGCCGCCGCCAGGAGCGACAGGCTGGCCGGCTCGGGGATCACGCCTTGCATCACCGTGTGGACGTCGGTGTTGTCGATGAACGCGCCGCGGCGTGGGTCGACGCCGTCGACGAGGCCGTCGAACAGCTCGCTGCCGACGCCCTTGGTCCACAGCGGCACCAGCTCGTTCGTGTGGTTCGTGCTCCAGAAGATCCCCTCCGGCAGCTCGCCCGCCTCGCCGGCGATCGGGTCCTGGAAGTAGACGTCGGCGCTGTCCGGCCCGAGGAACATCGCATTGGCGTGGTCGGTCGTGATGATCAAGAGCGTCTCGTCCCACGAGCTTTCCGTCTCGACCCACTCGATCACCTCATCGACCGCCCGGTTGAAGGCGAGTTGCTCTTCCACCAGCCGCGGCAAATCGTTGGCGTGGGCGGCCGAGTCGACGCTGGCACCCTCGATCATCAGGAAAAAGCCGTCCTCGTCCTGCTCGAGCGTCTCGATGGCCGTGCGGCTGAGCTGGTCGAGATCGGGCATCACGAACGGCACGGCACCGTTCGGGTCGCTCGAGTCGTAGAACCGCGGGTCGTAGGCGTTGGTGCGGCCGGCGGTGTCGCGGCTGTTGAGGCTGCCGCCGACCGGAACCATGCCGAACAACCGCTCGGGCGCGGCGACGGTGCCCTCGCCGATGCCGACGAGTTGGCTGTTGTCGTCGATGAAGGTCCAGCCCTCCTCGCCGTTGCGCAATGCTTGAAGCTGCGATTGGTCGAGCGCGTCGTCGAAGTCCGGCGTGTCACGCAGCACGCCGCCGCTGCCGAACTCAGGATGGCCGGGCGAGATGATGACGTCGAGCAAGCCGTTGCGGATCATGCTCTCGGAGATTTCTCGCTCGTTGTTGCGGTTGACGTTCTGCGTGCCAAAGGCGCTGGGCGTGGCGTCGGTGAACGGCTTGGTCGTCACGACGCCGGCTTTGCGGCCGCTGGCGACCATCTGCTGCGTGATGAACCCGACCGGCTGCTCGTTGAGGTCGACGTTGATCGCCGTGTTGTACGACTTGACGCCGCTGGCCAGCGCCGTGCCGGCGGCGGCGGAGTCGGTCACGCTGTTGGTGATCAGGTAGTCGTAGGCGGCGAAGCCCGGCGTCTCGACGAGGTCCAGCGACGCGGCGAACGTCGCGCCGATCGACTGCTGCGTGGGCGTCAACCCGTCGCGGAGCGTGAGGCTCACCGGCGTGCCCCGGCCGAGCAGGCCGTTGTTGTCGATGGTGGTGACGCTGGCGGGCGTCGGATCGTTCGCCGCCATCGGGTCGTAGCCGCCGGGGCCGGGGAAGTTGTCGACCTCGTTGTACAGCGGCGGCAGCAGCCCGCCGGTCTGCGACGGGTTGATCGGCTGGGTGTGGCCGGGGAAGGTCGTCATCCAGTGCTGGCTGAAGTCGCTTTGCTCGAACCGCTGCTGGAACTGCGGCCCGGTGCCCGCGGCCGTCCCGAACTGGAACTGGTTGGCCGCCTGCCAGGTGGTGTCGCCGGCCCCGTCGGAGACCATGAGGATGACGTTCTTCGCCTCCTGCCCGGCAACAGGCAACGCGGCGGCAAACACGGCGGCAACGGCAAGGACATTTCTCATGTCCGCCAACCAAAGCCACGCCACGCCGCAGCCGCGCAAAAGGTGCGTTCAACCTGTGTGAAGATTCCGCCCACAAGTGAGCAGGCGCCCATGCGAGGCACGACCG
>CAYLSV010000210.1:0-1899 GCA_964386435.1 uncultured Tepidisphaerales bacterium | reverse complement strand
GGTCAGGCCCTTGAGCGGGCGCAGCAGTGCCACCGCGCCCAGGATCGTGAGCGGGATCCACACCGCGGCGTGTAGCCACAACGGCGGCTGGAAGAGCACCTCCAGAATGCCGGCCAGGCCGACGATGCCGAATCCCAAGATGAAGATGGCGAACACCGCCGGACCGTCGCCGGCATCGTGGCCGGACAGACCTAGGCCGCACCCGCCGCAACGGTCGGCCACGGTCAAAAAGCCCGCGAACAGGCTCCCCCGGCCGCAGCGCGGACAGCGCCCGCGCAGGCCGGAGAGCAGGATGGCGCCCGTCGGCCGCATCGCCTCGGCGCCGGCGTCGGTCGCCATCACACCCGCGCCCCGGTCATGCGCCCGGTCGCACGCCTGGTCAACCGCCCCACGGCCACGCTGCGTCTCACCGCAAGCGGGGCTCTAGTGCCCGAACTGACCCTGGTAACCGGACGTGCCCCACCAGTAGATGGCGTACCAGGCCGCGGCCTCGAAGCCCACGTGCTTTTCGGCGGTGAAGTGGTGCGAGCGGGCGCGGAAGAAGCAGACCAGAAGGAACGCGGTACCGACGAAGACGTGGAAGCCGTGGAAGCCGGTGGCCATGAAGAACGTCGAGGGATAGACGCCGTCACGGAAACCGAAGGCGGCGTGGGTGTACTCGAAGGCCTGCAGGCCGAGGAACAGCACGCCCAAAGCCACCGTGGCACCGATCCAGAACACCGACTGGTCGCGATCGCCCGCACGAACCGCATGGTGGGCGACGGTGACGGTGGCACCCGAGGTCAGCAGGATCAGCGTGTTGAGGAACGGCAGCGTCCAGGGGTCGAACGGCGTAATGCCCTCCGGCGGCCAGACGTCGTGCGCGATCTGGTTGATCGCCGGCACGCTGGCGTTGAAGAAGGCCCAGAAGAAGGCGAAGAAGAACATCACCTCCGAGGCGATGAACAACAAAAATCCGATGCGCAGGCCGTGCGCCACGACCGGAGTGTGGAAATCTCCGGCGCGCGACTCCCGCACCACGTCGCGCCACCAGCCGTAGAAGGTCAGGGTCAGCACCGCGAGCCCCACCAGCAGCAGCCACGGCGACCCGCCGTGCATGTACAAGATGCCGCCCACGGCCAGGCTCAGCGCCGAGATCGTGCCGACGAACGGCCACGGGCTCGGGTCGACCATGTGGTAGGGGTGCGCCTTGGTGTGCGTTGCCGTGTGCGTTGCCGTGTGGGTTGCCATGTCCCTCCCCTCGGGATGTCTTGGGTGTCTGCGGCAAATTTGGCCGGCGCCTGCCGGCTGCCTCGTCTCGTTGCGGCTGCGGGCGCTCAGCCGTCCGGCCGCGGACGCGCCAGCCCGGCGACGGCATCGTCGGCCTCTGGCGGATCCACGGGGTAGAAGGTATAGGACAAGGTGATCTTGCGCACCTCTTGGGTGTCGGGATCGCTGGCGATCTCGGGGTCGACGAAGAACGAGACCGGCATCATCACGCTCTCGCCCGGGGCCAGCGTCTGCTCGGTAAAGCAGAAGCACTCGATCTTGGCGAAGTAGTAGGCCGCCTTGTCCGGGGTGACGTTGAAGGTCGCGGTGCCGGTGATCGGCTCTTCGGAGAGATTGACCGCCTCGTAGTAGGCGAGCGTCTCCTCGCCGAGCGCCACCTCGACCTGACGCTGGCCGGGCACGAAGCGCCAGGGCAACGCCGAATTGACGTTGGCATCGAAGCGAACGACGACGCTCGGAACCTCGCTCGCCGTGGCGGGCGCCGCGCCGGGTGCAGTGACGTCGCCCGTACGCGGCGTGCCGGCGTAGCCCGTGACCTGGCAGAACAACCGGTAGAGCGGCACCGAGGCGAACGACAGTCCGACCATGCCGCCCGCGAGCCCGAACAACATCAGCGCGGTGAGCCTCGTC
>CAYLSV010000209.1:0-1901 GCA_964386435.1 uncultured Tepidisphaerales bacterium | reverse complement strand
CAGGTCGTCCGCCGCGGTCCACGCGGCGTGGCCGTCGAAGAACAGGGTGTTGACGCCCTCGCCCCGGTCGCCGACGAAGGCGGCGTAGGACGGGTTGCCCGCGGCGTGGGGGTGCTGGGCGCCTTCGCCGTGGTTGTAGGCCAGCGAGGCGACGGTCGGCTGCTCGAAGTCGCGGTAGCGGTCCTGCAGCAGCGTCATCGACGACGTGGCCCGGCGGTCGAAGACGCTGTCGGGCAAGGTGCCGGTCAGCCCGAACAGCGGCGTGGCCCGGCCGGGGTAGTAGGCGTACGTGCCGTAGCAGCCTTGGAATCGGGTGTTGGCGGCATCATCGAGCGGCGCGGGGTTGACGGTCGAGGGGCACTGCCAGACCGCGAAGTCGCCGACGTAGTCCGCGACCCTCGGCCGCAGGTCGTAGCCGCTGGAAGGCTTGTAGAACAGCGTGGGCACGACCTGCGTTTCCCGGATCGCCGGCGGCAGCTTCCCGCCGTGGTCCACGGCGTAGGCCTGCACGCTCAACCCGACCTGCCGCTGCCGGGAGGCGCACTGCACCAGCTTCGCGCTGTTTCGCGCACTGCCTAACGCCGGCAGCAGGACGCCCAGCAGCAGCGCGAGGATCGCGATCACCACGAGCAGTTCGATCAGCGTGAACGCGGCGGGGGCGCGCCGCGCTTTCTCCGGTTGGATTGATTCTCCCATCGCCGATGAACTGTACCCCGCCCCCCGTCCGCGGCCAGTCGATTTTGGATGAACCTTCGTTTAGCGACGCGGCTTGCCGCGTGTTCCGGATCGAACCCTCACGCGGCTTGCCGCGTGGCTAAATCCGGAGGTTCGGCATCACTCGGTCCCGGTCGACACCGCCTCGGGCGTCGTCTGCCGGGGGCGTAGTTGTTCGAACAGGGCCTGGGCGTCGGCGGCGGGCAGGGCGAAGGCTTCGACGCGGCCGGCGCGGGCGAGGTTGATGCCCAGGGCCCGGCCGTCGAGGTCCAGCACCGGGCCGCCGCACTGGTTCGGGGCGATCGTCGCGTCGTGCTGGAAGACCGAGGCGAAGCCGTCGCGGCGGCGGGAGCGCTGGTTGCCCATCGTGTTCATCCGGTCGGCCCGGGAGCGGGGGTCGTGGGGCCGCAGCCGCATCTCGACGTCGAAGCTCATCCGCTGCCCGCCCCGCTCGACGACGACGGGCAGCACGTCGCCGGCGCTGACCTGCTGCACCGCGTCGATGACGTCTTTCGCTTCGTTCACGTCGGTGTTGCCGACCGAGACGATCACGTCGCCGCGTTCGAGGCCGGCCTCGTCGGCGCCCATGCCCGACAGCGTCCCGCCGATCATCACGCCCCGCCTCGTGTCGGCCAGGCTGATCCCCAGCCGGACCCCCGGGATCGGCCTCGCCGCGGCGCTGACGATCCCCACCGCCGCCGGCAACTCGCTCAGCCCCGGCACGACGACCCACGAGCCCAGCGCCGGCTCGACCCGCTCCGCGCCCGCCGCGCCGAGTTTCCACCGCACGGGCGCCAGCCCCTCGGCCTCGACCCGCAACAGCGCCACGTCCGCCCGCCGGTCCTCGTCGATCCGCACGACCGACACCGTCCGCCCGTCGGCGAGTTCCGCGGTCAGCGCGGCGTCTTGCACGCCCGTCGCCGGCCGCACCTCGCTGGCCTTGGTCAACACCCACCCGCCCTCGGCCACGACCGTGCCGAGCGCCGCCGGCGCGCCGTCGAGCCGCAGCCGAACCACCGACGACCGCGCCCCGGCCACCACCGGCGCGAACACCCGCCGCAGTTCGGGGCCCTCGGTGTCGTACTCGGCCGGCAGGACCGGGGCCTGGGCGGTGATGGCAGGCGATAAAACAAGGGCCAAAACCATCGCCACGACCCACCGGCCCCGACCCGAGAGGGCGAGGCTCC
>CAYLSV010000208.1:0-1933 GCA_964386435.1 uncultured Tepidisphaerales bacterium | reverse complement strand
AGGCCGACGAGCGCGACGACCGTCTGGTACTGGCAGATGAGCGTGTCGATCGCGTCGTACCGCAGCGCTGGGGCGTCGAGCTTCTTGCCGTAGTGGTGCTTGCCCCAGGCGAGGAACGGGTTGACGACGAGCGAGAGGACGAGGATGCCGACGCCCCACCAGCCCCAGCCGGAGAACTCCGGCGCCGAGCGGGAGAAGAACTTGCCGATCGCCTCGTAGAGGATGAACCCGACCGCGATGGCGAACGCGATCGCCAGCACGGTCAGTGCAATCTTCTTGCGCCGCTCGACCCGCTTGCGGCCGATGCCGTCGATCTCGCCGGTCAGCCGCCAGATGAGCGTGCCGGCCGACGTGCTCTCGACAAGGCTGTCCATGCCCCAACTGATGAGGGCAGAGCTGCCGCTGATGAAGCCAGCGGTCAGCGAGACGGCGACCTCGGTCAGGTTGTACGCGAGGCTCGCCACCTCGACCCACCGCCCGCGGCGGAGAAACTGCTTGCGGTTATCGTCGGGGCCGTCGCTCATGCCCGCTCCTTCCCCGACGCCCACGCCTCGGCGGCATCGGCGTCGGACGGGTCGAACCAGCGGACGCGGGTCGGCACGAGCGGGCTGCTCAGCTTCGTCAGCCACTCCTGCCACCGCGCGTCGCCGACCATGGCCAAACGATCAACATCGCCGGTGAAGCGGGTGTCCATCTTCAGGTCGGCCCACGCCGCCCGCAGGCTGGCCCAGCCGTCCCAGTCTTCGGCATGAACGACGAAGCTGACAGGCCCGCCGGCGTTGGTGACGCGCCGGTCCAGCCACGGCACGAAGCGGGTGTAGTCGTCTCGCGTCAGCTCACCGTCGATGCGCACGACGATCAGGCTGCCGGTGTCGTTGAGGATGTCGATCATGGGATGCTCCTTCGGGTAAGGGTGAAACGGGTCACGCGCCGGCCGGGACGTGCTCGCCGTTGCCGTCGGCAGCGGGCTCGGGCGTGTCGGTCCCGTCCGTGTCCGTGTGGACCCGGCCGCGGAGCGGTTTCTCCGGGCGGTTCCAGATCCGGTAGATGGCCGGCAGGACGACGAGCGTGAGCAGCGTCGCGCTGACGATGCCGCCGATGACGACGGTGGCGAGCGGCTTCTGCACCTCGGCACCGCTGCCGGTGGCGATCGCCATCGGCACGAAACCGAGCGCGGCCACCAATGCAGTCATGAGGACAGGGCGCAGGCGGACGATGCTGCCGTGGATGATGGCGTCTTCCAGCGGTTCGCCCTCCTCGCGCATCTGGTTGATGAACGTGACCATCACCAGGCCGTTGAGCACGGCGACGCCGCTGAGGGCGATGAACCCGACGGCGGCGCTGATGCTGAACGGCATGTCGCGCAGCCACAAGGCGACGATCCCGCCGGTCAGCGCCAGCGGCACGCAGGAGAAGACCATCATCGCGTACTTCACGCTGTTGAACGTGGCGAACAGCAGCAGGAAGATCAGCAGGAAGCAGATCGGCACGACGATCAGCAGCCGCTCCTTGGCCCGCTGTAGGTTCTCGAACTGCCCGCCCCAGTCGAGGTAGGTGCCCGGCGGCGGCGGGGCGATCTCGGCAATGCGTTGCTTGGCCTCCTCCACGAACGAGCCGATGTCGCGGCCGCGGACGTTGGCCTGGACGACGACGCGGCGCTTGCCGTTCTCGCGGCTGACCTGATTGAGGCCGGTCGAGAGGTTCAGCTCCGCAATGTCGCCCAGCGGCACGAACGCCGGGGCGGCCGGGGCGACGGTCGAAATGCTCGCGTACTCCCCACCACCCGCGTCACCGTTCGCCGGCAACGGCACCGGCAGGTTCGCCAGCGCCGTCACGTCGCCGCGCAGCGCCTCGGGCAACCTCACGATCAGGTCGAAACGGCGGTCGCCCTGGAAGATCAGCCCCGTCTCGCGCCCGCCGACCGCGGCGGCGA
>CAYLSV010000207.1:0-1950 GCA_964386435.1 uncultured Tepidisphaerales bacterium | reverse complement strand
GCGGCGGCCGAGTCGGCCCTGATCAACGGCGTGAGCTTCGGGGTCATCCCCGAAGCCGAGCTGGACGCGGCGCTGGCCGAGCTGCTGCGGTCGGCCGAGGCATACCCGGTGATCGTCGGGGGCTGGGTCGATCGCCAGTTGCTGGGCTCGGCCGAGCCGCGGCTGGTGGACCGCACGCTGGCGGTGCTCGGCCGGGCCGACGCCCCGGCCCCCGCGGTCGGCCCGCTGGCCCAAGGGTTGGCGGACCTGGTGCTGGGCCCGGCCGACGCCTCGGCCGAGGCGTCGGCCCCGCCGGTGGTGATCCGCGGCGGGCTCCCGTTGACCTCGACCGATCACGCGTTGTTCAAGCTGCTGAGTGCCGGCGACACGGCGCGGCGGGCCGCGGGGTGGTCGGCCCTGCGGCACTTTGAGCTGGTGGATCAGGCCAGCCCGGGCCGACGGAACGCCCGCCGTGAGGCCACAAACCAAGAGGCCGCGGTGGACCCGTTGACGCAGATCGTGGACGCCGGTCTGGGGCAGGCCGACACCTCGGCGTCGTTGGTGCCGTTCCTGGTGCGGCAGCCCGACGCGGCGCGGACAACCGGGCCGCTGCTGCGGGTGGTGCGGGAGGGTGACGCGTCGGCCGCGGCCGCGGCGGCGCGTTCGCTGCGGGGTTCGGGCCGGGATTTGGCCGGTCCGATGGACGAAATGGATCCGGAAGAGCGGGCCGCGCTGGCGGGGCGGGTCTACGAGAGCATCGGCGGCGGGCCGACGCCGGTGACGGGCCTGTTGGCAGATGCCGGGATGGCCAATCAACTGACGCGGTGGTGGGCCGGGGCGTGGTCGGCCGGCTCGTTGCCCGCGCCGGCGGACTGGGCCGAGCAGGGCGGGGGCCGCGACCGATTGTTGAGCGTCGTTGCCCAGCCGCCCGAGGCCCCGGCCCACGGGGCCATCGCCGCGCTGACCGCCGCGGCCGGCGGCGACGCCGAGCTGCAGCGGAAGATGATCGACCGCTTCAAGGAAGAGCGGCAGACGCTCAGCAGCAGCGAGCTCGCGTCGAATTGGGCCGACGCACAGCGTGACATTTATATGACTCGCCTGGCGTCGGCGGCGGGCGACTACACGCTGACGATGCGGGTCTCGCCGACGCAGAGTGGGGGGGGGCCTGAAGCTGATGAGGCCGACCGCGGCGACCGCGGCGACCGCGGTGGCATCCGCGCCACCGCGGTGCCGGCCACCGCCGGGGCCAACCCGACCGATCCCGCAGCCGGCGCTTCAGCGGAAGCCGAGCTGACGGTGCTGGGCCTGATCAGCCTCGCCGCCGACGGCCGATCGATCCGCTTCCGCGGCGGCGTGCCCGAGCTGACGGTCCCCGATGATTTTCTCGCGCTGCGGATTGCCGAGCCCGCGCAGCTGGCCAGCCTGCCGGTGGAGGCGTTGCAGGCGTTGCCGTTGGACGATGTGGATCAGCCGTTGGACCTTCGGCCGCAGGACGGCGGCGGTTTCGTCGGCGACGTGCCGCTGCCCGACGGCCGACGGTTTGCGCTGCTGCTGCAGCCGGCCAAGGCCAAGGCCGAGGGATCGGCGCCGCAGACATCGCCGCCACAACCCTCGGCGGAACCGATCCGCAATCCATTCGCCGAATAGAAAAAGCCGATAGGGGGGCACGCTTCCGCCTTCAGAATCGATCGACCACATTTGGTGCGGGTGCCACACCTTGGCCGCTCGGGGCCAAGGTGTGCGGATCAGTTCTTATTTGCTGCTCGGCCGCAGCACACCTTGTCGCAAAGCCGGCAAGGTGTGGCACCCCGTACGCGAGAGTTGATGTTAAGATCTATCATCTCGACTCAAAGGTGAGATCAAACCCATCAGGCTCGGCCCCCGCGTCACGCCGACTCGAGCAGCGGCGTTGTTGGCTCGGCGTCGAACGGCTCGATGCCGTCGGCCAGGTCCCGGGCCCGTTCGATGATC
>CAYLSV010000206.1:519-1960 GCA_964386435.1 uncultured Tepidisphaerales bacterium | reverse complement strand
TGCATCCCCTTCGCCACCTCGTCACTGGCGGCGATGATCGCGTCGGCGATCTCGGCGTCGAGCTTGCCGAGGTCCTTGTTGGCCTGGGCACAGGCGGCCTTAAGGTGGCCAAAGGCGTGGATGACCGCCGGGTTCATCGGCCGCTTCGCGATCGGGAAGTTCTCGACCGCCCGGGCCGTCGACGCGCCGTACAACGCGTCGGCCGGCACCTGCATCTCGCCCATCGAATCGCGTTCCGTCCGGGTCTGGCTCATGCCACACCGTACGTAGGCTGCCCCCGTGGCCACTTCCGTCGCCAAGCCGTCGCCCGCGACACTTCGCCGACGTCGGGCCAAGGTTGCCGCGATCCTGCCGATCCTGGAGGCGACGTATCCGCACGCCGAGTGTGCCCTGCACTTTACGAACCCGCTCGAGCTGGCCGTCGCGACGATCCTGTCGGCCCAGTGCACCGACGCCCGCGTCAACCTCACGACGCCGACGCTCTTCGCCCGTTACAAAACCGCCGCCGATTACGCGACAGCCGACCCGGCGGACGTGGAAGCCCTCGTCGGCTCCTGCGGCTTCTTCCGGGCGAAAACCAAGAACATCCTCGGCCTCGGCCAGGCGCTCGTCGAACACCACGCCGGCGAGGTCCCGGCGGACATGGATCAGCTCGTCAAGCTCCCCGGCATCGGCCGCAAGACCGCCAACGTCATCCTCAACGAAGCCTTCGGCCTCGCCCCCGGCGTCACCGTCGACACGCACGTCGCCCGCCTCTCGCAACGGCTCGGCCTGACGAAGCACGACAACGCGGTGCGGATCGAACGCGACCTGATGCTCGTCGTGCCGGAGGCATCGTGGGGGCGATGGCCGCACCTGTTGATCTTCCACGGGCGTGGCCTCTGCAACGCACGCAAGCCGCGGTGCGACGTGTGTCCGCTGCTCGCACACTGCCCGCACGGCACGCGGCGGATGAAGCAGCAGTAGGATCGCGGCCATGGCCGACACGCCCCTGACGCCGATCGAATATGCCTCCCGCTACGCCGCCCCGACCGCGGCGACGGGCTTGCTGCTGACCAACACCGAGTCGCTGCCGGGCCACCGTGTCAGGCAGGTGCTCGGCCTCGTTCAGGGCAACACCGTCCGCGCCAAACACGTCGGCCGCGACATCATGGCGAGCCTCAAGAACATCGTCGGGGGCGAACTTCGCGGCTACACCGAGCTGCTCGTCGAAGCCCGCGGCGAAGCGACCGCCCGCATGGTCGCCCAGGCCCAGCAGCTCGGCGCGAATGCCGTCGTGAACGTGCGCTACAGCACCAGCGCCGTCACCGGCGGCGCGGCCGAGTTGTACGCGTACGGCACGGCGGTCGTGCTCGAAGCCGAGACGACGACGACTCCGGAGGCGGCGTGAATCCGGACCTGCTTTTCGCGATTCTCCCGCTGATTTTGCTGCTCGTCGGCT
>CAYLSV010000206.1:0-509 GCA_964386435.1 uncultured Tepidisphaerales bacterium | reverse complement strand
CAAGGAGCTGGCGTACCGCCGCGGGCAGGTCGGGCACGTGCTGGTGACGAACGTCAAGACGCTGCCGGGCCTCGACGCGAGCCGGCCGCCGCGGTTGTGTCACGGCGAGGTCGTGCTGAGCGTGAACCGGCTGATCACGCTGGTCGGCCGGATCAAGCTGCTGTTCGGCGGCGAGGTCAAGAGCTTCCACGACGTCATCACGCGGGCCCGCCAGGAGGCGGTGCTGCGGCTGATCGAGCGGGCGGCCGAGGCCGGCTACGACGCGGTCGGCAACGTCCGGGTCGAGCCAGTCGACGTGGCCGGCGTCACCGTCCGCAGCGGCCGCGATGGCAACAAGCCGCTGTTCGTCGGCGTCATCGCCTACGGCACGGCCTACCACCGGCAACAAGGCATCTTCCCACCGCCGGCCCCGCCGACGTTGATGATCTATCCGAACTAACGGGTGATGCCACGACGAGGCACGTCCACCGCCGGCACAAACATAAGCCGCCCGCCGTGGGACACGGCGG
>CAYLSV010000205.1:1520-1990 GCA_964386435.1 uncultured Tepidisphaerales bacterium | reverse complement strand
TACGACGACCAGGTCACCGCCATTGCCGAAGACCTTGAGCCTTCGCCGCGGGGCGAGCTGGAGATCACCGACCTCAACCGCGTCTATATGGACCGCGGCAAGCTGAACGTCAAGCTTTGGAGCCGCGGTACCGCCTGGCTCGACGCCGGCACGCACGAGAGCCTGCTGCAGGCCGGCACCTTCGTTGAAGCCATCGAAGAGCGGCAGGGCATGATGATCAGCTGCCCCGAAGAGATCGCCTGGCGGCAGAAGTTCATCGACGATAGTCAACTCGAAAAGTTGGCCGCGCCGATGAAGAACAACGGCTACGGCCAGTACCTGCAGGCGCTGCTGGCCGACGACCACGTCGAGCCGTGGCTGTAAACAAATTTTCGTTTAGCCGGCGATCGCAGATCGCCGCATCCCGCACCATCCGCGGCTCGACAACCGGTAAAATACGACCGGAGACGACCAATGAAATATGCCGAAGT
>CAYLSV010000205.1:0-1405 GCA_964386435.1 uncultured Tepidisphaerales bacterium | reverse complement strand
CTTGTGCCATGGAGAACATTGCCCTGATTCGGCCCCTGCGGGAAGCCGCGGCGTGACGCTCCAACTGACGCCCCTGTTTATCCCCGCCGTCCGCCGGATCGTGCCCAAACGCTTCGGCGATCACCGCGGCTATTTTGTGGAAACCTACAGCACCCCCAAGCTGGCGGAGCACGGGATCGACCTGATATTTGTGCAGGACAACGAGTCGCTCTCGGCCGAGGCCGGCACCGTCCGCGGGCTGCACTTTCAGAAACCGCCGCACGCCCAGGACAAGCTGATCCGCTGTGTCCGCGGCCGGATCCTGGATGTGGCCCTGGACATCCGCGTCGGCTCACCTACCTACGGCCGGCACGTCACCGCCGTCCTCACCGGCGACGGCGGCGAGCAGCTGCTTGTGCCCCGCGGCTTCGCCCACGCCTTCGCCACGCTCGAACCCGACTGCCTGGTGCAGTACAAGGTCAGCGACGTTTATGCCCCGGACTGCGACGCCGGCGTGCGGTGGTCCGACCCGGCCTTGGGCATCGACTGGCAACTACCCGTGCCCGCCGAGGACGCCAAGCTGTCGGACAAGGACCGGCAGCTGCCGACGTTCGCCGAATTCGAGAGCCCGTTCACCTACGCGGACTACCCCGACCCGTGAGCGTGCCGACCCCGAACCCGCCGGAGAGCGTCATCGTCGGCGCCCCCGGGATGCTCGGCCGGGCGTGGTGCGAACAGCTCGACGGCCTCGGCCGAGCCTACACGCCGCTGGGCCGACGCCACCTGGACATCACCGACCCCGCCTCCGTGGTGCAGCGGCTCCCCGAGGGCACGCGGGTCGTGGTCAATTGCTCGGCCTACACCGCCGTGGACGACTGCGAAACCCACGAGGCTCAGGCCACCGCGGTCAACGGCACGGGCGTCGGCCACCTCGCCGACCGCTGCGCCGCCATTGGGGCGCTGCTGGTCCATTACTCAACCGACTACGTGTTTCCGGGCGACGCCACCGAGCCTTACCCGACCGACGCGCCGATCGACCCGGTGAACGCCTACGGCCGATCCAAGGCCGCGGGCGAACTGGCCATCCACCGCAGCGGAGCCCGCCACCTGATCCTCCGCACCAGCTGGCTCTACGCTCCGTGGGGCAACAACTTTGTCCGCACCATGTTCCGCCTCACCGCGGAGAAAGACACGCTGAAGGTCGTCGATGACCAGCGCGGTCGGCCGACGAGTGCGCTGCACCTGGCCGCCGCGTCGCAGCGGCTGATCGGGGCCGACGCCGAGGGCACCTTTCACGTGACCGACGGCGGGCAGTGCACCTGGTGCGACTTTACCCGCGAGATCGCCCGGCAGGCCGGCCACGATTGCGACGTCCAGCCCTGCACCACCGCCGACTTCCCCCGCCCCGCCCAACGCCCGGCCTACA
>CAYLSV010000204.1:0-2053 GCA_964386435.1 uncultured Tepidisphaerales bacterium | reverse complement strand
GCCGGCACGCTTAAGGCGAGCGGGGCGGCGTTGTGCTGCCCGGCCAGCAGCGAGGCGATGACCGCCCCGACCACCGACGCCGCCGCCACGAGGGCCGTTCCCTTGGCAAAGCGCGGCCAGCGGCGGGCCTTGAGCAGGGCGATGGCCGCCACGAGAAAGACGGGCGAGAACGCCAGCAGCGACCAGTTGCGGTAGGCGTGGTCGTGGCCGCTGAAGAGCCACAAATAGCCCAGCCCCAGCCCGCCGACGCCGGCGACGATCGCCCACGTCACGCCAAGCGCCCTGCCCAACCACCGCGTCCGCCGCAGCCGGGCCAGGGCCAGCGTGCCGCCGCCGATGAGCACGCCGAGGACGGCCATCGGCAGCACCCGATTTGGCGGCTCGGGCGGCGTCAGGTCGCGGCTGCCGCGGAAAATGATCTCCTCGTTCACCACCAGCGGCGAGCCGTCCGGGCGGGTTAGGGTCCGCAAGTGCGCGGCAAGCTGAGCCGGCAGGAAACTCTGCTGCCACGCGTCGATCGGCTCGTCGCACGGCCGGCCCATCGCGGCGTCGAGCAAACCGCCCAGCAGCGGCGTGTTGGCGGCGGTCCGCAGCACCTCGCGGCGGTAGCTGCTGTTGGTGGGCGCGTCGATCATCGCCTCGGCCAGCAGGCCGCCGGTGGCCGAATCGAGGCGGTCGCGGAGCAGCGTCGAGCAGTTGCTCGTGAAGTAGTCGTAGCGGTACGTGTCGTTGCCCGGCTGGGCCTCGGTGAACAAGTCGAATCGCAGGGCGGCGTACTCCTCGGCCGTCAAATGCAGCACCTGCACGGTGATGTCGCGGTCGGCCTGTTCGTAGTGGCTGCGGACCACATCCGGCGGGGCGACGCCCATCGAGTAGATGAGGTCGGCCCGGGCGAAGTCGCCGATGAAGCGGGGCAAGTCGTCGAAGCTGAACCGGCCCCAATCGAACGCGTAGCTGCCGGTGGCGTCGGTGAGGACCAGGGCGTTGTGGCCGAAGATGTCGTAGAACGTCCCGCCGGGGCCAATGGTCCAGACCTCGACCGTGTGCGCCGGCGGCGCGGGCTGGGCGGCAAGAAGGAGCGCGAGCAGCAGGGCGGCCACGCGGAAGGTTAGGGATCGCTATGTTCGTTCGTGGCCGACCGGACGATCAACTGCAACGACAAGGACGCCAGGCGAACGATCGCCGAGTTGCTCAGGCGGTGGGAGAAGCTCACCTGGGGCGGGGCCGAGCGTCGGCTGCGGCAGCGGCGGGTGCTGATCAACAACACCCTGTGCACCGACCCCGCCCGCCGGCCGAACGAGGGCGACACGGTTAAGCTGCTGGAGCACCCGGCCGCCGCGGCGCCCACGGCCGACAAGCTCGACATGGTCTACATGGACGACTGCGTCGTGGTCGTTAATAAGCCGCCGGCCGTCACGAGCACGCGGCACCGCGACGAGAAAGCGCCCAGCAATCGCGGCCGAAAAGTCCGCAAGCAGTTGCAGCCGACGCTGGACGAGATGGTGAACCAGCTGCTCGACGGCCTCGACGACGGCCTGCGGCCGGCGCGGGCGGTGCACCGGCTCGACCGCGACACCAGCGGCCTCATGGTCTTCGCCCGCAGCGGCCCGTCGGAACGGCATTTGATCAACCAGTTCCGTCACCACACCATCGAGCGCAGCTACCTCGCCGTCGTCCACGGCCACCCAACCGCCCAGACCATCGACCTCCCGCTCGTCCGCGACCCGAAAACCCAACGTCGCGGCACCCTCGCCGACGACACGCCCGACAAGCAGCGGCGTCTGGCCCAGAAGGCCGTCACCCACCTCAAGCCGCTGGAGGCCGTGGGCGAGTACCACGTCGTCGCCTGCCGTTTGGAGACGGGCCGCACGCACCAGATCCGGCTGCACTGCGCGGCCCTGGGCCACCCCCTCTGCGGCGACAAGCTCTACGGCCCGCCGGCGGACTCCAGCAATGCCCCCCGCCAAGCCCTGCACGCCAGCCGCCTGGGCTTCGAGCACCCGGCCCGCCACACGCCGATGCGGTACGAAAGCGACTGGTCGACCGACCTGAA
>CAYLSV010000203.1:1877-2180 GCA_964386435.1 uncultured Tepidisphaerales bacterium | reverse complement strand
GCTGGCGGTGCGGCTGCAGGAGCTGTTCGGGCTGAGCGCCACACCCGCCGTCGCCGGGTGAGTGAGCCGTCGGGCGACGCCTGGTCCGATGGCGTCATACACCCGCCGCAGTTGTCGGTGCGTCGCCGGGTGCCGGGTCCGCAGCACGTGCTCGGCGGCCTTCATTCGCAGCAGTTGCTCGCTGGGGAAGCCGCCGGTCAGCCACCGCGGCCCCCGGGCCGCCGCCGTGACGACGTAGCACCGCGACGGCTCCTCGAGCGGCAGCGACTGATAATGCCGCCGGGCCAACGCCAGCCCCACCGC
>CAYLSV010000203.1:0-1867 GCA_964386435.1 uncultured Tepidisphaerales bacterium | reverse complement strand
GGGCCGAGCCGGGTCCAGCCGTCGGTGTACGTCAGCCCCACCGCCCACGCCACCGCGTACCCGGCGAGCCACAACGACAGCCCGGCGATCACCGCTTGCCACCGCGGCCGCCCCCGCACCGACGGCCCCCGCGGCACGATGAAGAACGCGAACGCACACGCCGCCACAAATGCCGCGAACGCGAGGCCGGGGATGCCGAACAGCAGTACAACAAATTGGCCGCCAAGCAGCCCGAGCACGTCGTCGAGGGTTTCCAAGCGCGTCCCGAATCGGCCGGCCAGCGTGAGGAGCACGGCCACGTCGACGATCAGCAGGCCGATCGCCACGACGGCCCAGGCACCCGCCCCGCCCGCGAAGCCGCGTCGTCGGCCAAGACTGTCGGCGAAGATCGACGCGCCAACCAGCACCGCCCCCGCGATCATCCCGCCGCCGAGGAGGATGAGCAGGTTGAGCATCACGCCCCACGCGAACGACGTGCTCTGCCCGAACTGCCCGCTCGTCGCCGTCGCGGCCGCCTGCTGGAGGGCGAACTGGGCCGCCGTGATGACGCCGCCGACGAGGCCGACGCGAACCCACGCCTGCCGCGCTGCCAGCGCCGGGCGGGCCACGAGCCACAACAGCGCCGCCCACCCAAACATGAGCGCCGGCAGAAACGCCAACCCGCTCCCGCCCCCGGGCATCACCCGCAGCCACGGCAACGGCCCGCCGTCCTGCCAGTCCGGCCCCATCATGTACGTCTCCAGCGAGATCAGGAGCCCGAACCCGGGCAACACCACCCCCATCGGCACGAGCAACATTCGCGTCACGAACGGCAGCCGCTGCTCCACCTCCCGCACCGCCACATCCGCGGCGGGGGCACGGTACTCGAGCGTCTCGGGCAAATCAGACACGGTTGGCGGCAGCGTACCCGCTCCGAGAGATTGTCGAAGTTTCGCAGCTACAGGTTCACCTGACAATGCGGAAGCCGGTCAACTCGCCAACGGCCACATCGCGGGCGTTCTCGTCGTGGATGAACATGCCCAGGCGGTCGCGGACGGCGGCGCGGTAGGCGTTCACCTGGTCCGCCTCGCCCTGCGCGATCAGTTCCACGCGGCCGTCGGGCAGATTGCGGACGGTGCCGGCGACCTCGTGATCGGACGCGATCGCCCGGCAGGTGGCGCGGAAGCCGACGCCTTGCACGCGGCCGGTGTAGTGGATGAGGTGCCGCACCATGTTGAAACCGTAGCGGGGTGCCCGCCGCTACTGTGCGTCATGCCCAAATGCATTGTCATCGGCGGCGGGTTCGGCGGCATCGCGTCCGCTTTGCGCATGCGGGCCAAGGGGTACGACGTGACCCTCATCGACAAGCAGGACAAGCTTGGCGGCCGCGGCTACCAGTACCGCAAGGAGACCGAGCACGGCACGTTCGTCCACGACGCCGGGCCGACCGTCATCACGGCCAAGTTCCTGTTCGACGAGCTGTTCGAGCTCTTCGGCAAGCGGCGTGAGGATTACGTCGAGTTCCGCGACATCTACCCGTGGTATCGGATCGTGTTTGCCGGAGAGGGACTAAGGGACAAAGGGACCGAGGGACAAGGGGTCGGATCCGGATCGGACCCTTTGTCCCTCGGTCCCTCGGTCCCTCAGTCCCTTCCCTTCTTCGACTACGGCGGCACGATGGAGCAGTTCGAGGCCCAGATCCGAAAATTCGGCGGCGACCGGGACGTCGAGGGCTTCCGGCAGTACCTCAAGCACTCCAAACGCATCTTCGACAAGGGCTTCACCGAGCTCGGCGACCAGCCGTTCGATAAGTTCACGACGATGCTCCGCTGCGCCCCGGACCTCGTGCGGCTCGGCTGCTACAAGACGGTCTGGCAGATGGGGGCCA
>CAYLSV010000202.1:0-2205 GCA_964386435.1 uncultured Tepidisphaerales bacterium | reverse complement strand
ATCAGTCCGTCGACCCATGGGGCGAGCCAGCGGGCCGTCGCCGGCGTGATGGCCTCGCCCGATCGCCGGGCGCTCGTGCAGCTCGTCCGCGACACCGCCCGCCGGTTCCGCAGTTGGCGCGACAAGTCGGCCCCCGTGCCCGCCCCCGTCGCCGCCACCGCCGATGACGCGGCCGCCGTGGAGGCGACCCTGTCGTCCGAGCAGCAGGCAAAGCTCGGCGCGGCAAGCAGCGAACTCGCCGGCCGCCTGCGGGACGATGAAGGCCAGTCACTCCTCGCCCGCATCGACGCGGCGGTCGATGCCCGACTGCAGGCGTGACGTATCCGGTAACCGTGCGTCGCTGAGGCCCCCACCGCTGCGTAGCAGCGGGGCTACGCACTTCTCCGCACCACACGGACGGCGGGCGTAGCCCCGCTGCTACGCAGCGGTGGGGGCCTCAGCAACGTTGAGCCCGCAAGCACAATCCGCCACCCGTTACGCCAGCTTCGCCAGGTGCTCGGCGAGGGGCGTGCCGCTTTTGCTGGTGCCGCAGAGGTTCACTCTCATACCCATCGCCGCGGCCGCGGCGGCTTTGGCGGCGGTGGCCTTGTCGGCGGTGGTTTCGTCGTCGGCGTAGACGAGTTGGATGTGGTTGGCCTGATGCTTGGCCATCATCTGGTCGCGGCTGACGCCGTAAGTCACGCCGTGCATAATCGGCCACTGCGGGGTGGTTGCGTCCCAGCGGCGCTGGGTTTCGGCAAGGGGCAGGTCGATCGCGGCGCTGCGGCCGAGGTCCATGTGCAACGCGTCGCCCTCGACGTAGATGCGGCTCCACACGCACTCGCCGGCCCGGCTGATGCCCTTGATCGTGCCGCCGCCGAGTTTGAAGTACATGGGCGGCTGCCGCTCGCTCGACGCGTCCTGCCAGCCGTTGGCGAAATGCGTCGGCGGTACGCTGCCGCTGATCTCGAAGACCCAGACGTAGTCGCTCGTCGTGCCGCTTTGGTCCGGGTCGCCCCAGCGCAAATCGTGCAGCGTGTTGTCGGGTTGCATGCCCATGGCCCGCCAGAGGCGGTCGGTGAGCAACCCGTCGAGGCCGGCGCACTCATCGACCTCGTTGAAGTGCGGGATCGGCCGACCCTCGGCGATGACCTTGCCGGCGGCGTTCTTCACCGGCGGGCGGACGCTGCAGTTGAGCGTGCCCTCGACAAGGTCGCTCGCCGGGGCGAGGTCCTTCAGGCCCTGCTGGTACTGGATGCCAATGGTGTCGCAGCCGAACTCGTCGGCGATCCGGCAGGCGGCGATGTACATCCGGCACTGCTGCTTCACCTGGTTCTCAGTGAGGTCCTCGGCCTCGTCGGTGCCGAACTTGAAGTCGATGCCGCTGTCCTTGTACCAATCGAAGCAGGCGTCGGCCTCTTCGTCGGTGACTTGCTGCATCGCGGCGTACAGGGCGCTCTGGCTCAGCCGCTCCTTGTAGACGCCGACAGGGTTGAGCAGGTGGTCGGGGATGATGGCGTTGAACATGCCCATGCACCCCTCGTCGAAGACGCCCATGATCGCGTGCCTCGCCTTCAGGTCCGCGGCGACGGCCTCACCGAGTTCCTTCTCCGCCGCCGGCAAATCGCCGAGAGGTTGGACGTGCGCCGTGTCGTGGCCGATTTTGCCGGTGTCGAGCCAGGTTTTGAGCTTGTCGCGGAACCCGTCTTCCTCGAACGATTCGGCCCACAGCAGGCTATAGGCGCGGCCGGCCTTGGTCAGGCTGCCGCGCAGGTTGAGCGCGCCGACCAGGCCCGGCCACGTGCCGGACCAGTTGGCCAGGATCAGGATCGGCCCGCGGTGGCGGATCAGCCCCGGCAAGACGTGGTGGCTGTACTGCCACACGGCCTCGGCGACGACCAGCGGGGCGTCGGGGTCGATCTCGGCGAACACCTCGCGGCCGCGCTTCTGCGAGTCGATGAACCCGTGCGGCCCGTCGCTGCGCTCGACCTCGCCGTGGGCCCGCTTCAGCTGCCACCCCAGCGCCTCGAATGCCGTGGCCGCGTCGGCTTCGAGCTCCTGCTGGGCCGGCCAGCACTTGGCGTTGGCGCTGCCCCGCAAATCGCCGCTGGCGATGAGCAGGCAAGTCTTGTCGGCAACCTTCGCGGGCTCGGCAATCTTCGGCAGTTGGTAAGCAGGCATGACGATCAGCATACCGATCCGGCAGACGATTCGCACGCGGCGGAA
>CAYLSV010000201.1:0-2361 GCA_964386435.1 uncultured Tepidisphaerales bacterium | reverse complement strand
GGCGGGCGTGGTCGGCGTGATGCGGAACACGACCTCCGGCGGGTCGTCGTCCAGGCCCACCAGCCGCCGGATGCGCTGGGCGATGGCCACCCGCGTCGCCGATGCCGCCCCGACGTCGCGGCCGGCGAGGCGGTAGGTGGCCACGCCGTCGGAGTCGGGCTCAACGACGATCTCCGGCAGCGGCTGGGAGCACAACGCCGGCAGCAGCGACGCCGAAGACTTTTGCCGCTCGCCCGGCAACGGCGGCAAAGCATGCTCGGCATCGATCGGCTCGACCCGGTGCTTGACGCCGCCGGCGACGTTGTCCGGCCGGTCCACGTCGCGGAACATGCGGACCAAATGCAGCGGCTGCTGCGGCCGCAAACGCTGCAAACCGTCCACCACGTACGCCACCGACACGTCGTGCCGCCCGCCGCGACGGGCCGGGTGGAGGACGAACATCGCATGAAGCACCTCGCACTGCCGGCCCAGCAGGTGGCGGTGGGCGCGGAACGCCTCCCGCCGCTGCCGGTCGTCGGCCGCCTCGCCCGAATCGTCCCCGGCGTCTTCGGCCAACCCCGTCGCCAACGCCACGAATTCCCGGCGACTCTGGGCATGCCGGCGGATCAACGCCTCGAACTCATCGAACGCCTTCGCCAGCGCCCCCACGTTCGCCTTCGGCACGCCGGCCTCGCCGAACATCGTCACCAGCCGCCCCGCCGACCGCGGCCCCGGCACGTCACTCGCATACGCCGCCGCCGGCTTCTCGCCGCGGGCCAGCCGCATGACCTGGCTGGCGAGCTTGGTGTCCGCCCCAACGAGCCGCACCAAGTCCGCCGCCTTCGCCACCGGCTCGCCCAACGCCAACAGCCCGACATCCAGCGCCCGCCGCAGCGCACTCATCACCGCCGCCACATCCGCCGCCGCATCGGGTCGCTCCTGACGATCAGCCATGCCGGCAGATTATCCGACCCGAGCGGCGACGTGTGGACGTGCATCCGACTGAGCGTGTGGCGTCAGGTCGCCGTCTTGCTGCCCAGGCCCATCATGCTGCCCTTGGTCTGAGCCTTCTGGGCGTACGCCTCGGGCGGGGCCTCGCCGAGGTCGGGCTTGCTGCCGCGTGCTTCCCAGACCTCGCTGGTGAACTCGCCACGGCCGTCGACGCTGGTGCCGCTGGACCACCGGCCTTCGGGCGGGGCCTTGCCGTCCTTCTCGAAGCCCAGGAACTTGTAGCTGACCTCCTGCATCTCCTCGTCCTGCGGGAACGTGTCGGGGATCGGGTGGGCTTCCTTGCCGCCGACCTCTTCCCAGGCGGCGAGCCACTGGTTCTGGTGCATCGTGTCGCGGGCGATGAGGAACTTGAGCATGTCCTTCATGTCCGGGCAATTGGCCATGTGGTAGAGCCGGCAGGCGAGGATGCGGCCCGTCGATTCGGCGGTGACGTTGGCCAACATGTCGGCCGCAATGTTGCCGCTGGCGTAGACGTGGCTGGCGTCGAAGGCGTTGCCCTCGCTGTCGGCCGGCAGCGCGTGCAGGCCGGTGCTGAGGTACTGCCGCGGACTCATGCCGCCCAGGATCAGCTCGACCGTCTTGGTCTGGCCGGCGATGTTCTCCTTAAGCTCGGTCGGCGCGCCTTTGAGGTTGAGCGCGACGGCGTGGCTGAGCATCTCGATGTGCCCCAGTTCCTCGGCGGCCGTTTCCATGAGCATGTCGCGGTACTTCGCCGGGCCCTGGGCACCGAAGGCTTGGAACATGTACTGCATGGCCACGCGGATCTCGCCCTCAACGCCGCCGATCGCCTGCTGGAGCATTTTGGCAAAAATCGGGTCGGGGTTGGAGCACTTGACTTCGTACTGAAGCTTGTCGGAGTGGTAAAACATGTCGCCTCCTGGCGTGCGGGTGGTTGAGGGGTGGGCGCGGCGGAACGTCCCGCCGTCGCCTTGCCGCCTCTGCACACGCCGTGCCACATCGGGTTAACTCCGCACCGCAGCCGCGATGGCGTCGCCCATCTGCTCCGTGCGGGCGGTGCCGCCGAGGTCGGCGGTTCTTGGGCCATCGGCGACGATCTGGGCCACCGCCGCGTCGGCGGCGGCGGCGGCTTCGGGTTCGCCGAGGTGCTCGAGCATCATGCCGACGCACAAACAGGCGGCCGTCGGGTTTGCCTTGCCTTGGCCGGCGATGTCGGGGGCGCTGCCGTGCACCGGCTCGAACATGCTGGCCCGTTGCCGGGTCGGGTCGAGGTTGCCGCTGGCCGCCATGCCCATGCCGCCCTGGATCGCCGCAGCGAGGTCGGTGATGATGTCGCCGAACATGTTCGTCGTGACGATCACCTCGAACTGCTCCGGGGCCTTGACGAGCTGGTGGGCGGCGTTGTCGACGATC
>CAYLSV010000200.1:0-2447 GCA_964386435.1 uncultured Tepidisphaerales bacterium | reverse complement strand
CTACGCGGCGGTGGGGGCCCCTGCGACGTTGAATCAACCACCGGTCCCGAACCAACAACTAGCAACCAACAACTATCAACCTCACGCCCGATCTGGTACGTTGCGGCGTCGCCCGATCATGAACTTCCTCACCGGCTTCATCGTTGCCTTGCTCTCCGCTGCCCCGGCGGGGGTGGAGGTGGGGTCGTTCGAGGTCGCCGACGTCGAGACCACCGGCGGGCGGGTGCCGATCCGGGATGACGCCGTGCTGCGGGCGGCGCTGGCGGGCGAGAACCTGCCCGGCGAGTGGCGACCGGCCGAGGTCGAGGGCGGCGTGCTGCGGGCGCGGGCGTCGCACGGGCGGCTGACGCTGCGCAGCGATGCCGACCGCGTGGTCATGTTCCGGGCGAAGTTCCACGCCATGCTCGTTGCCAACGGCCGTCCGCGGCCGGGCGACGTGTACGGCTACGGCTTCTGGTCGCTGCCGATGAAGCTCGACGCCGGCGAGAACAAGCTGGTGCTGCGGCTGAGCCGGCGCGGGGCGTTCGAGTTCGAGATCACCGAACCCAAGGCGCGGGCGTTCTTCGCCGACGGCGACCAGACGCTTTTTGACCCCCGCCAGGGCGAGCCGGCCCGGTTGCCGGTGGGGTTGGTGGTGGTGAGTGCCGGCGAGACGCCGCTGCGGGCGACGGTGGAAGTCGACGGCAAGCGGCAGGCGACGGTGACGATCGCCGCGCTCACCCGGCAGAAGGTACCGGCGATCATCGACTTCGACGGCGGCGAGACGTGCACCGCCACCGTCCGCCTGCTCGACGGCGAGGAGGTGCTCGACGAGGTGGCGCTGCAGCTGCCGGTGCTGGCGAAGCACGAGCCGTACCGGCGGACGTTTGTCAGCGGCGTCGACGGCAGCGTCCAGCACTACGCCGTGCGGCCGGCGCTGCGGCCGGAGGTGGAGGCCGTTGTGCTGTCGCTGCACGGGGCGAGCGTCGAGGCGATGAGCCAGGCACGGGCGTACACCGCGAAGCCGACGTGGCCGATCGTCTGCCCGACCAACCGCCGGCCGTTCGGGTTCGATTGGGAGGATTGGGGCCGAATCGACGCGCTCGAAGCGCTTGCCGACGCCCGGCGACACCTGGGCGCCGGCGACGCCCCGACGTACCTCACCGGCCACAGCATGGGCGGCCACGGCACCTGGCACCTTGGCCTCACCTCGCCCGACACGTTCGCCGCTCTGGCCCCCAGTGCCGGGTGGGCGAGCTTCGACACGTACCCGAACTTCCCCGGCACCCTCGCCCGCCACCCGGCCGGCTTCCGCCAGGCGTCGCGGCCCAGCGACACGCTCGCGCTCATCCCCAACCTCCGCGGCCGCGGCGTCTACCTGCTCCACGGCGAGGCCGATGACAACGTGCCGGTGGGCGAGGCGCAGCTGCTGCACGAGGCAGCGAAGCTGGTGACGCAGGACGTGGTCTTCGATGTCCGGCCGGGGCAGGGCCATTGGTGGGACGACCCGGCAACGCCGGGGGCCGACTGCGTGAACCTGCCGGAAATCTTCGAGTTCTTCCAAGGCCGCACGGCCGCGGCGGGCGAGGCGTTCACGCTCGTCACCGTCAACCCGGCCGTCACGGCGACCCGCGGACATATAACGATCAACCAACAAATCGAGCCGCTGGAGCTCAGCCGCGTCGAGGTCGACGGCGACGAGATCAAGACGGAGAACGTCCGCCACCTGACGATCCGCGACCGCGCCGGGCGGCCGGTGATCATCGACGGCGAGCCGGTGACGGACGCCGCCCCGGACGTGTTGCACCTCATGCACGGCGACGCCGGCTGGGCGGTGGCCGCCGAGGTGCCGGCGGCCGAGAAGAACCCGATTCGCCACGGCCCGTTCGAGCACGTGTTCGCCAACCGCGTCACCCTCGTCGTCGGCACGCAGGGCGACGCCGACCAGACGGCCGCCGCGCGCGCTTTGGCCCGCTTCCACGCCGAATCCTTCGCCTACCGCGGCAACGGCACGCTGCGGATCGTGGACGACGCGGACTTGAACGGCAACGGGCAGAACCTCGTGCTCTACGGCAATGCCAAGACGAACGCCGCGTGGCACCTGCTCGGCGAGGCCGACCGCAATTTGCCGCCGAATGCTGGGTTGCTCATGGTCCGGCCGCACGCCGATCACCCGGCCGCGCTAATCGGTGCCGTCGCCGCCGACTCACCCGCCGCGTTGCGGCAGTTGGCGCTGGTGCCCATCTTCACGACCGGCGTGACGATCCCCGATTGGGCCATCTTCGACGTCGCCGGCGGCCAGGTGCTCGACGCCGGCATCTTCGGCAACGACTGGGAGTGAGGCGGCGATGCCCGCGAAGTATTCCGAGCCGCCTGCACCCTGACTGGTGCATCGCTCGTCGCTGATGCCCCCACCGCCGTGGTGACGGCGGGGCTACGCACGGATCGAGCGGCTTCCAATTCAGGCG
>CAYLSV010000199.1:0-2460 GCA_964386435.1 uncultured Tepidisphaerales bacterium | reverse complement strand
GCCGACCTCAAGGTCGTCGCCCGCCGGCGCGACGGGCTGTCCTCGATCTACCGCGTCATCGACCCGTGCGTGCCGCTGCTGCTCGAGCGCGGCTGGTGTCACGTCCTGTCGTTTGACGCCCCGGAGGGCGGGTCGTGAGCGACGACTGCTGCACCGTCGAACTCGACGCGGGGGACCGCGAGCAGCGCCGCACGCTCGCGTGGGTGCTCGGGATCAACCTGTCGCAGGTGCTGCTGGCCGGAACCGTGGGCATCGTCGCCCAATCCACCGGACTGCTGGGCGCGGCGCTCGACAACCTCGGCGACGCGGCGGTCTACGGCGTGAGCATCTGGGCTGTCGGCCGCGCGGTCACGGCCAAGGCGACCGCCGCTCGGTTGTCGGGCGTGCTGCTGATCGGGCTGGCAGTTCTGCTCTTGGCCGAAGTCCTGCGCCGCTTCTTCACAGGGTCCGACCCCATCGGCTGGGCGATGATCGTGACCGCGCTCGTCAACGCCGCGACCAACGTCCTATGCCTGCGGCTGCTGCGGTCCCACCGCGACGCCGGCGTTCACGTCACCGCGTCGTGGATCTTCACCACGAACGACATGATCGCCAACCTCGGCATCGCCGTCTCTGGCGTCCTCGTGATGGTCCTCGACTCGCCGCTGCCGGACCTGCTGATCGGCTTGGCCGTCGTCTTGTTCGTCTTCCGCGGCGGCTGGAAAATCCTTGGTAAAGCCAGTGATGCGAGAGCGGAATCTGCGTCAGCGTGAGTCGACCTCTTGCCGAACGGGTGTCTGCCGCTACTGTTGTTCCGTGCCCACACGTCGGCTCATTCCGACCTTGCTCGCCCTGCTCGCGGTGGTGGCCAGCGTCGGCGTGCCCGCGGCGACCGTGCTCTGTCGCGGCGATGGACACGTCGCCCTCGAGTTCGCGGCGGCGGCATTGCATTGCGACACGCCCGTTCATGCGGAGACGTCTGGAACCGGTTCCGCCGTCGATGCGGATTGCAGTGATTCGCTGATCGAGTTGGACGTGCCGGCTCGCCCCACATCGTTCGTCGATGCGGTGCCTGCTCCGCTACCGCCGTTGCTGATTGCAGTCCTACCTGCTGAAGACGAGCCGTCGTTCGTCGTTGGGCAGTGGCCGGATCGTGACGCGGCGCCACCGCCGCACTTGCTGCCGCTGCGCAGTTTCATTCTGCTGACCTAGGCGATTCGGATTCTGTCGTCGATCCGTGCAGTGCACGGATCGCGTACTGCCGCGCGTTTCCCTTGCGTGGTGAATCAGTCTCCGTCCGCACCGGTCTTCCATCTTGAACAAACACATCTCTCCCGTGGCGGCGCTGGTTGCGCTGCCGCTCGTGACCGTGTCACTCGTCGGCGGCTGCGTGTCGTCGGTGCCCAATCTTCAACCCGAGCGGATGGTGACCGACGCCGCGTCGCTCGACTCCGCCATCGCGCTGCGCGACGGCCGTGAGCCGCTCGACGTGGCCGACCCGCTACCGACGCTACTGACCCGCGCCGCTGCGGCAGAACTTGCCGTGCGAAACAGCCCGGCGGTGCAGGCCGCCCTCGCCGACGTGCGGGCCAGCCTTGCCGACGCCGAGCAGGCGCGGCTGCTGTCGAATCCCGTCCTCGATCTCAACGTCCGCTTCGGCGGCGAGTCTGAGGTGATTGAGGCGGGACTCGCCCAGCCGCTGATCGAACTGCTCCGCCGCCCCGCCGCATCACGGGCCGCCGACGCACGACTGAGGGCGTCGGCCCAGAAGGCGGTCGTCGCAACGCTCGACGAGT
This sequence comes from uncultured Tepidisphaerales bacterium, assembly GCA_964386435.1. GTDB lineage: Bacteria > Planctomycetota > Phycisphaerae > Tepidisphaerales > Tepidisphaeraceae > CAYLSV01. Next base: position 685 of record CAYLSV010000199.1, on the reverse strand, counting down.
TGCGTGACGTGAACCGCGCTTACGCCGCGGCCGTCATCGCCGATGAACGACTCGCGCTCCTCGACCGGCAGGCCGAGTTGCTCGACCAACTGCTCGACGTTGCCGACCAACGGCAGCAAGCGGGCGAGGCCACGACGCTCGACGTCGCCGGCTTCCGCGCTCGCCGCGCGGCACTGGACGCTCAAGCCGTTCTACGCCGTGCCGATCGTCGCTCCGCACGGCTGACATTGCTCCGCCTGATCGGCCGGCCGTCGGGCGATGTCGAGCTTCAACTGGAACCGCTCGGCGAGGCGACGCCGCTGCTCGCCGAGCGCGAATATCTGCTCGCCGCGTTGGCCGCTCGGCCCGAGGTACAGGCGGCCACCTTCGAGCTGGCCGCGCTCGGTGAAGACGTCACGCTCGCCGGGCTCTCGCCGTTCGACGGGCTCGGCGTGGGCGCTGAACTCGAGTCGGCCGACGAAACCGAGGCCGGCCCGTCCATCAGCGTGCCGATCCCGATCTTCGACTTCGGCACGCAACGCAAGGAGCGGGCGCGGGCTGAAGTCGTCGCCGCCCGGCACCGGCTGACCGGCGTTTCGCGTCAAGTCGTCGAGGAGGTTCGCCAGGCCCGAACCGCCGCGGTCGCGGCCGACGAGGCGGTGGCTGCCGTGACCGACATGCTGCTGCCGCTTCAACGCGAGCGGGT
>CAYLSV010000198.1:0-2466 GCA_964386435.1 uncultured Tepidisphaerales bacterium | reverse complement strand
CATCGTGTAGCAGCCGGTGTCGCCGTGGCTGATCAGATCCACCGGGCCGCGCTTGTGCTTGCGGCGCATGTAGTCGGCGTCCTTGAATAGCCGGCGGACCTCCAAGAGCAGCGACGACGAATCCCGGTGCGGGCAGCCTGGGCAGAACGTCGGCGTCCGGGCGGGCAGCTTCTCCTCGGTGTCGACCGTCTCCACCGGCTCGCCGCTGACGTCGCGCATCACCGCGGAGGTCGCCCCGAGCACGTCCAGCTTCCGCTTGCCGGTCGCCTTCAGGTCGGCCAGGAAGCCGGTCAATCGGCCGTTCCGCATGTCGGCCGGCACCCGGCGGGTCCGCTGGATCAGCGGGATCAGCAACTGCGCCAAGAGCGACGGGTTCAGCCCCCGCGTCTCCGGAATGCCGGGGCGATCATCACCGTGTTCCATTGGGAACCGCTTGCCCCACAGCCGGCGGGACAGGTCGATCGCCTCGTCGTGCGGCAGCTCGTGGAACAGCCGATCCCGCAGGTTCTTCTCCAAGAAGCTCCGCCGCTCCTCGATGACGATCATCTGGTCGGCCACCCGCCCGAGGTCCGAGAGCAGCCCGACGTCGGTCGGGTACGGCATGCCCATCGTCAGAATCGGGAACACGCCATCAAGGCCGAGGTCGGCCAGCACATGCCGCAGATACTGCCCGGCCATGCCGGTGGTGACGAACCCCAGCGGCGCCCGCCCGGCGACGGCCGGCCGAACGGCGTCCTCCAACTTGTTCAAGCCCAATCGCCGTGCCGCCTTGACCGTCGCGGCGTGCCGCTCGGGCATCTTCAGCTCCTGCTGCCACGTCCGCGGCGGCAGGAGCACCTTGTCGAGGTCGATGGTCGCCGGGTCCAGCGCGGTTCGCTGGTTCATGTTCAGCTCGGGGAATTGGTTCGGCCGCACCGCCACGCTGCCGCCGCCGTCGACCTGGTTCGTCGTCACGACGTAGCCGACATACAGCCCCGCCGCCCGCGACAGCTCGAAGCTCAGGGCCACCCAATCCTTCAGCTCCTGCGGCGAGCCCGGCTCGACGACGGCCATCCGCAAGTGCTCACAAAGAAACCGCGAGTCGGCCGGCACCTGCGTCGAGTCGCACCACGGGTCATCACCACAGACGATCACCGCCCCACCGTCGGGATGAGCCCCGCCGAGGTTGCCCAAGGCCAAGGCGTCGGAGGCGACGTGAACGCCGACCGATTTGAACGCCGCGATCGCCCGGCAGCCCGCCATCTGCGCGCCGTTGACCGCCGCGACCGACAGCGCCTCGTTGGCCGCTTGGAACGCCCGCACGCCCTGCCGCTTGAGCAGCGGCGCGAGCCCGGCGAAGACGTCGAAGAACTGCGCCACCGGCGAGCCGGGGTAGCCGGTCGCCAGATGCACCCCGCCGGGCGTCTCCAGGCAGCCCTTCACCAAAAGCTCGTTGCCGGTGAAGACGTTGAAGCCGCCCTGGCAGGCGAATCGCTGATCGATTTTCAGTGTCGGCTGCGTCGCCGACCCAACGGCGTTGTCGGCCCGCGGATCGCCCACGGCTTGCGGCTGGCCCACGCCTTGACGGCGGCTTGCGGAAGACACGCGAGGCGCATCGAGTACGGTCATGTCGAACGAACCTTTCCTGCGGGGCGGCCGCCTCGGAGCCGGTCGGCGGGTGCCGGGTGGCAAGGGAGGCAAGCGGTGGCGAGGCCCGGACAGTCCGGGGAAACGCCGACACCGACGCGGGGGACAACTCGGCGTCGCCGGGAGATCGAGTCCGCCACGGTTGGCGGGTCGGGGGCCGGCGACGGTCCCGACGGGGCGCAATCCTACGCCCCGCACGGCTTGCGGGTTCACCCAATGCCAACCCGCCACACATTATCGGCCACCCCCGCGCCTTTCCGCCCGCGAGCAACCGCCCCCCAGCATAATCCGCCCCCCGCCCCATGTCGAAGCCCTCAACCGCCACCACCCGATCGAGCCGCCGAGGACATTTCGCACACGACTCGGCCGCACCTCAGCAAGTTCAAAATCGATGATCACAATGGCCCGCCACGCTCGGACCAACCGTCGGTCGTCGCCCGACCAGACCCAAGTCAGGCCAGGGGAATCGTTCGGCCCACCGGGCAGTTGGTCATCCAGCACCGCCTCGGCCTCGGCCGCGCCGGGGGCGGCGACGTGCAGCACGCCGTCGTGCGTGAAGCTCACCCGCCCGTCCGGGGCTCTCGCCCTCCGAGCTGAGGTCCGCCCGCCAGCGCCGCGCCGACTCGAAATCCGCGATTGCCAGCCCTGGCGACCACCGCCCGCGCGTCTGCCAACGCAGGGCGCTGATGACGAGCAGCAGCCCAAGCAGTACCACCTCCACCACCCGCTACCAACGGCGACGCCGCGGCACGGCATGCGGCAACGGGTCGGGCATCGGCGGGAGTGTAACGGCAGCATCATTTTCGTGGAGCGACTCGCCGGGTCATTGGCGCACAAGAA
>CAYLSV010000197.1:0-2468 GCA_964386435.1 uncultured Tepidisphaerales bacterium | reverse complement strand
GGTGAAGGCAAGGTAGACGTCGTCCTGACGCTCGGTCGGGTTGTTGGAGGCGTCCCCATCCCGGACGTAGAAGCCGTTGACGACGAAATCCCGATCCCCGTTGCCGCCAACGTTGCTCGTGGAGTACTGATCCAGGCTGACAAGGTTCTCAATGTCGATGCCGTTGACGGCCTGATCCCGGCTGCCCGAAACGACCATGTCGGCCGGAGCGACGCCGTTGAAGGTCGGGGTGATCTGATTCGGGTTGCTGCCCGATTCGAAGTCGTACGCGACGATGACGGCCGCGCCCGCCGAGCCGGCGGCGGTGGCGAGGCCGAGGGCGGTAAGGGTGAGAAGCTGTTTCTGCATGATTCCTCCGGAGATAGGACAGGTTGATCGCACGCCGCGCAGATCGGCTGCGGGTAACACGTCAGAAACCTAACCGCGATTCACCGGTGCCGCGTGATGCAATTGCGTCGAAGTTCGATACATTCCCGCGGATGAAAGCGAACCCGGGTCCGGTGCCGGCCCGAGCCCGGCGGGTCCTGATCGGCGTCGAAACCTGGTGGGGCTACGGACGCGACATCATCCGCGGCATCGTGGATCACGTGGACCGCCAGCCGGCCGATTCGCGGTGGGAACTGCTCTACGGCACGACGCCGCGATTGGAACCGGCGACGTTCAGGCATTTCGGCCGGCTCGCCGACGCCGCCATCGTCGAGGCCTGGCGGGGCGACATCCGAACCGCCGCGGGCTCGACCGGGCTGCCGACGGCCTACCTGCTGGGTGGTGAGCACGAATCGGCCAACGCGGCGGCGTATGTCGTCGACGATCATCCCGCCATCGCCGAAGCGGCCCTGCGCCACCTGCGGGACCGAGGATTCCTGCACGTCGCCTTCTGCGGCAACCGCCTCAACCCCTTTAGTGCAAGTCGCGGCGAGACGTTCGCTCGACTGGCTGACGAGGCGGGGCTCGATCTGTCGCTGCACGAGATCAGCGGGAACTGGATGCGGCCTTCGAACTGGACGCGGCTCGAGTCCTCGCTGGCGGCATGGATCGAGAACCTGCCGCTCCCGTGCGGGCTCTACACCGCCAACAGCCACATCGGCCGGATCGCCTGTGCCGCGGCCGCCCGGGTGGGCGTGGCCGTGCCCGAGGAGCTGGCGATCCTGGGCAGCGGGGATGACGAGCTGGTCTGCGGCATGAGCTACCCGCCGCTGTCGGCGGTCGATCACAACGGTCGGCAGCTCGGTCGCGAGGCGGCGTCGGCGTTGGATGACGTGCTCGCCGGGCGACGCGAGCCGGGTGTGCGGATCACGGTCCCGCCGCGTGGCGTGGTGTCACGGCAGTCGACGGACGTTCTGGCGGTGCCGCACGAGGAGACGGCGGCGGCGATCGGGCTGATCCGCCGGCGAGGCTGCGAGCGTGGCTTCGACGTGCCGGCCCTGCTGCGTGAGGTGCCGATGGGTCGGCGGACGCTGGAAGGCCATTTCCGCCGCTGGCTGGGGCGGACGGTGCACGAGGAGATCACCCGCGTCCGCATCGCCCATGCACGGCACCTGCTGGAGACGAGCGACTGGCCCCTGGAGCGGGTGGCCGAGGCGTGCGGGTTCGGCTACGCGACCCACCTGACGGTGAGCTTCCGCAAGCAGACGGGCGAAACGCCCGCGGCGTACCGGCGGCGCCGGAGCGTCGAATGATCCGGACAGTTGGCAATCAAAAGCCCCGGCACTTGTGCCGGGGCTGAGGGGGTTCACGAAGAGCGGGATCAGCCCACTTCTTCGAGGATCGCCTTCTGGACGTTGCTGGGCACCGGTGCGTACTTGAGCGGTTCCATGGCGCTGGCGGCGCGGCCCTGGGACATGGAGCGGAGCTCGGTGGTGTAGCCGAACATTTCGCTCAGGGGGACCTCGGCCTCGATGATGCGGGAGTTGCCGCTGGTGCGTTGGTCGACGATGACGCCGCGTCGCTTGTTGAGGTCACCGGTGACGCTGCCGAAGAAGTCGTCGGGGGTGGTGATGGTGACCTTCATGATGGGCTCGAGGAGGACCAGGCCCGCCTTGGTGCAGGCGTCGCGGAAGGCGAGGCTGCCGGCCTGCTCGTAGGCGGGGGGCTTGGAGTCGACCGGGTGGCTCGAGCCGTCGATCAGGGTGACCTTGACGTTGAGCATCGGGTAGTTCGCCAGGACGCCGGTCTGCAGCGCCTCGCGGCACCCCTTTTCGACGCTGGGGATGAACTCCCGTGGGATGGCACCGCCCACGACCTTGTTCTCGAAGGCCATGCCGTCGTTGAACTTGAACTTGATGTTCTCCTTCTCGTTGGCGAAGTCGTCGGCGGTGTAGGGCTGGACAGTGATGGTGGCGTCGCCGTACATACCGCTGCCGCCGGTCTGCTTCTTGAAGAGCCCGCGGGCTTCGGCGGAGCCGGTGATGGTCTCCTTGTACGCCACCTTGGGCTTGCCGACGATGACGTCGACCTTCTGCTCACGG
>CAYLSV010000196.1:0-2490 GCA_964386435.1 uncultured Tepidisphaerales bacterium | reverse complement strand
CGGCGACACCGGCTGCTACACGATGCTGATGTTCGAGCCCACCGAGCAGCTCATGCACAACTACAGCGGCATGGGCCTGGGCGGCGGCACGGGCAGCGGCATCGATTCGTTCCTCGACCCGGACCGGAACCGCCAGATCGTTTTCATGGGCGACGGCACGTTCTTCCACAGCGGCCAGGTCGCGATCAGCAACGCCGTGGCGGCGAACCAGGATCTGACGTTCATCATCCTCGAGAACGGCACCACCGCGATGACCGGCCACCAAGGCCACGCCGCGACCGACTCCGACCTTGTCGGCAACCCGTTCCCGAAGCAGGAGATCGAGCGCGTCGTCCGCGGCATGAACGGCGTGAGCGTCGACCGCGCCGACCCGGCCGACCGGGCGAAGTGGCGGAAAATCCTCGAGAAACGCATCCTGAGCAAGGGCGTGAAGGTCGTCATCGCCGACAAGGAGTGCGGCATCACGCTGCACCGCCGCAAGAAGCGCGAGGAGGCGAAGCTCGCCAAGGAGCGCGGCTTCCTGCCGACCAAGACGCACATGAACGTCACGCCGGAGGTGTGCGAGAACTGCCTCGAATGCACCAAGGCGACCGCCTGCCCCGGTTTGGTGCCGGCGGACACGGACTACGGCCGCAAGATCGACACGGATCTGACGTGGTGCGTCAACGACGGGGCGTGCGAGCGGGTCCAGGTGACGAACGAGGCGGCCAACAGCGTCAAGCCGTGCCCGAGCTTCGAGCAGGTGAAGCTCGTGCGGACCGGCAAGCCGCGTGACCCACTGGCCGGGCTGGACCTGGAGCACCTGCCGGAACCGCCGATCCGCAGCTTGCCCACTGACCGGGCGTGGCGGTGCCACCTCACCGGCGTCGGCGGCATGGGCGTGGGCACCGTCGCCGCCGTCTTGGTGACCGCCGCGCATCATGCCGGGTATCGGGCGATCTTCAACGAGAAGAAGGGTTTGGCAATTCGCAACGGCGGGGTGTTCGCGCAGATCGCGTGGGTGGAAGGGACGAAGGGACGAAGGGACGAAGGGGCAGAGGGTTCAGAACCCGCATCCGGCCGTTCGTCCATTAGTCACTTAGCCCCTCAGTCCCTTTCGCCCACCACCGCGCTGATTCCCTACGGCCAAGCCGACCTGCTGCTCGGCATCGACGTGTTGGAGGCGGCGCGGGCGGTGGATCCACGCGAGCCGTTCCGCGTGGCAACGAAGGGGCGGACGGCGGCCGTCCTGAACTTGCACAAGCAGGCGACGGTGTACGGGTTGCTCGGGCGGGAGGACTTTGATCCGGTTGAGTTGAAGAACCGGATCGACGATCGGACGGATGCGGCCCGCAATTACGCGAAGGATCTGACGGCCATCGCCCAGAAGCACCTTGGCAGCAGCCAGTTCGTGAACGTCATCGCGTTGGGCGTGGCGTTCCAGCTCGGCCACCTGCCGGTGCCGCGGGCGGCGCTGGAGCGGGCGATCGCCGACATGGGCCGGGCGAAGGAAAATTTGCGGGCGTTCGCCCTCGGCCGGGCGCTGGCCCTGACGCCCGACGCCCTCGCCGGCCGGCCGGAGCCGACGACGTGGGAGGAGTTGCTGGCCCACAAGCTGCATCTGCTCCGCACGCACAAGAGCCACGGCGGGTCGAAGAAGGCGGCCAAGTTCGAGGAACTCGTCCGCCACGGCATGAAGGTCATGCCCAACCTCCCGGCGACTGCCAAGTACGATTTGACCGTCCGCATCCACGACCTCCTGCAATGGGGCGGCCCAAAGTACGCCAAGCAGTATCTCGACGCCGTGCGTGGCATTTACCGCCGCGATTCGGCCGACCAGCGGTACGAGGCGACCGTGGCGGCCGTGTGGAGCGTGGCGAAGGTCATGCTCATCAAGGACGAGCCGTTCGTCAGCTACCTGCTCACCCGCCCGGAGAAAAAGCTCCGCGACGCTGCGAAGTACAACGTCGACGAATCGGCCGGCGACAAGCTTGTCTACCGCCACCACACCAGCCCGGAGTTCCCGATCGGCCCGTGGCGGCTGCGGCTGAAGATCACGACCACCGACTGGCAACTCAACCTCGCCCGCCGGATGACGTTGCTCCGCAAGCTCCCCGGCTGGCACCGCCGCGAAACCGAGTTCCGCGACTGGTTCCTCGGCCTGCTCCCGCAGCTCGACCTCGCCACCGAGGCGAGCTATGCCCGAGGCGTCGAGGTGCTGCGGGCCGTCGAACCCGTCACCGGCTACCGCGAGATCCGCTACCCGAAGCAAGACGCCGCCCGCGAGCGAATCGGCCGCCTGATGGCAAGTTCACCGGAGGCGAGCATCACCCAACGCCCGTCCCGCGTCGCGGTCGGCTCGGTATGATCGGGCGTCGCTGAGGCCCCCACCGCCACGTAGTGGCGGGGCTACGCACGCTCTTTCACCTGCTTGGATCACGTGCGTAGCCCCGCCGCCACGCGGCGGTGGGGGCCTCAGCGCCCCACGAGATCAAACCCACCTTTCCACGT
>CAYLSV010000195.1:0-2523 GCA_964386435.1 uncultured Tepidisphaerales bacterium | reverse complement strand
CGGTTTGAGCGGCAGGCCGGCGCGCGCTGCGGGGAACGCGACTCGTGCGGCGACGAACGTTCACGACAGGACCGGGCCGCACCATCAGCCGGCGGCCCCAGCGGCGCGCGGCCCAGCCGCTGTCGGGCATCGGAGCCAAGTGCCCTGTGGCGAGCAGAGACGTCCGCGCCGCGCGCAGGGTCCGGGCCGGTACGCCGAGCAGCTTCGCCGCCGCGCCGGCCGACACCCGGCCCGACCACGCCGGCCGATCAATGTTGCCGCCGCCCCCGCGCCCCCTGCCCCACCCGCAGGCGAACGTCGCGGCGACTGCGAACCCAAACGTCCCCGAGGTCAGGTGCTGTGCGAACCCGGCCAGCCAACGCCGCGGCAAACGGAGCGACCGGCCAACCGGACAACGGAAGCCGGCGAGCAGCGCGTTCACGTCAGGAGTCGACGTCGGTGCCACGGTCGACCACCGCTGTCGCCCCGCCGTCTCGTCGGATCCGCTCGACACGTCCCGTGCCAGCCCGAGGTTGGCGAGCCGGTTCAGTCGCTGGCGGACCACGCGGCGGTCGTGTGCTGCTTCGTCACGCCCGCCCCAGTATGCCGCGGCGACATGGTCGATCGTCGGCCGATCCGCCTTACGTTGCCGGCCGCTCTGCATCGCGGCGCGCAGGCCCGCCTCGACGTGAACGAGCGCGCACCAGCTCCGCACGTCGGCGAGGCCGATGGTGCTGCTGCCGAACGCGCACCACACCGCCGCGAGCGTGGCGGCCGGGACCGGGACGTAGCCGCCGTCGATGGCGCACGGGTCGGTGGGGTCGGTCGGCCGCGGCGAATCCGGGCGATGGTTCGGCGTCGACGAAGCCGATGAGGATGAGGTCGATGGGTGGGTTCTGGGCACGTCCGCTCCCGCGTTGGGGTGGGAAGTGACCGACGGCCCGGCCGAGGGCGAGCGCGGCTGCCGGGTGGCAGACCGCGACCGGGGCTCGGAAACGGCAAACACACGACCCCGCGCTGGGCGGCGGGTGTGTTTGAGGCATGGCGCAGCAGACCACTGGCCGAGCGATGTATTTCGCTTGACGCAGAGTCGGAGGTCTGTAAAGTGCCCGTGTCACCGGAGCGCTTCACCCCTTGCCGGGGGTGGACCAAAGACAATCAGCGGCTTACGAAGCCGACGAGACCGCCAGCCTTGCCGGGCTGGCTTTTTCGTAGGTGGATTGCATTGAGGTGTCGGTCGGGGTCGGGTCTCCCTTCTGCTGGGTCGCCATGCGAAAGCGCGCCGCTTGGAGCGGCGCGCGGAAGTCTGGGGTCATGTCATGGCCGGGCGGCGCATCCGCTCTACTCGACACCAAGGGTGGTGACGGCGGAGTGTCGGAGGCTCTACGGATGGTGGACATGACGGATAGCTGATACCGTACAGCGCTGGCGGCCGGTAATCTACATCTGGTGTGCGTGCGCGCCAGCGGCACAAGATTCGTGCTTGCGGCGACGATCGTGTAGATTGGGGACCGGGTCGACTTCGCGCGGGGCGTGACGCCCGCCCGCAACGCATCGATCCGGAAAGGTGAAGCCGTGGACGCTCAACAACGGGACACCCTCACTTCCGCCGAGCCGCGGCCGATGACGCTGGCGGAACTGCGGCTGCGCGCCAAACTCTCGCAGCGGGAACTCGGGCGGCGACTCGACCGCCAACAGACGGCGGTCGCGCAGATCGAGCGGCGGGAGAACCCGACGGTGAATGCCCTACGCCAGTTTGTGGGCAGCCTCGGCGGCGAGCTGGAGTTGACCGTGAAGGTTCCCGGTGAGGCCCCCGTCCAACTCCGCATCCCTACCCGCCGGCAAGACTGACGCCGTGACTTCCGAGCAAGCTCGACCGCCGGCACCAAGCCGAACTCGCGTCCGCTCGTTCATCTGTCGTGTCACCCGAGGAACAGCACGTTCGGCTGTTCAGATCACCGAAAGGCTGTCCGACAAGGCGGGCACTCGGTGACACGCCAATTCCGCCAGGCACTTGGGCGTTTCTCCCGTTCCGCGACACGCTGCCTGGGCAGCTTGCTGGCTTGCTGACATGTCGGCAAGCTGGGTGCCCAGCAAGCCAGCAACATGCGGGGCACGACGAGCGGTCGTGATCGCGAGCGTCGGGCAGCCTGCGTCACCACTCGTAAGGTAGGCCTGCATGTTTGGCCGCGATACATCCACCGATGTGACGGGAAGTTGGCCCAGCGGGGCGGCGGTTCGGACGACGTGCTAGCCGATCATCGAATTGTCGGCCTGCGGGGCAACCTCCGGTTCAACCCGCTCCGTCGCCCGAGGCCGGCACTCGTCGGGAAACAGTGGAGGCGAACGATGGGCTTGGCCGATGTAGAGGTGGCGGCGTCGGCTCGCGACCGCCGCCTCATCCGGTATCGCCCATGCACGATCAGACTTCTCCCAACCTGCCGATTCACCGTGTCGCCCCGGCGGCCGAGCCGCCCGTAGACCCGGCCAACGCGCCGCCGGCCGGGCCGCTGGTCATTGCGGTGATCAACGAGAAGGGCGGCG
>CAYLSV010000194.1:0-2626 GCA_964386435.1 uncultured Tepidisphaerales bacterium | reverse complement strand
GTGCTCAACCGGCTCCGCAACCCGAACTTCACGCTCACGAAGGAGGCGGTCGAGGCCGCCCCGACGCTCGGCCTGCCGGTCGCCGCATCGACCGTTTCGTTCAGCGATCACGTCGCCGACTCGCCCGGCCAACGCACCGCCCTCTGGCGGATGGGCCCGCGCGCCGCCAAGCCCGCCAAGGAGATGCGGGCGGTGCTTGAAGAGTTCATGGCCTTCGCCCGTGCCGCTGCGCCGCCGGCCGACGCCCCGACAACCACTCCACAGATCAACCAGAAGCCCAACCCGACCCCCGAACATGGTGACCACGAACATGCCGACGCCCGCCACGACCAATCGCAACTCCCGCACGAGCCTCGCCAGCCGATTGGGGGCCGAAGCCGAGCAGTTCCTGCAGCCGGCAACGTCGACGCCCGCGCCGGCGCCTATGCCGGCGAAGCAGCCTGAGCCCGTGCCGGCTGCAACGGAGCCGACTCCGGAAGCCGAGCCCGTGGAGGCGAGGGAGCCGAAGGCCAAGCCGTCGCGCCGTGAGGATGCTCCGGTCAAGCCGGCCAAGTCACCCGCGAAGCGGAAGGGCGGTAGCGGCCCGCGGTTCACCGCCGACGAGGTCGCGGTTGACGAGGAGGCCAAGCGGCTGACCGTCCGCGTGCCGGTGCCGATCTTCAAGGCGTTCTACCTCGCGTCGATGGAGCGCAAGATCCGCCGTGAGGCTCCGTTCAACCAGCAGGACATTGTTGTCGAGGCGCTGTCGACCTGGCTGGGCGAGCAGGGCTACCTCGGCGACAACTGATCCGTGCCGGTCTTGCTCAGCAGTGAGTGGGGCGGCTGGCTCGAGACCGACTTGGCCGATTAGGATCGGTCAGTGGCGGACCCGTCGTCTCCCAATTCCGCCGGGTCACGTCTCGAGAATGCCGACCAGCCGCACCTCGACTTCGATGGTCGCTATCGCGTCGAGCGCCGGCCGGACGGCGACTGGCACCTGACCGGCCCGATGTTCCGCGAGGGCGGCAACACGGGCATGCGTATTCCCGGGGGCAGCCCGGAGCTGGTCGAAAAGTATCAAGACCTCGCCGAGTTGCTCAATGCCGCCGTCGACGCTGAGCGGCGGCGATGAATCTTCTTCGGGTCAAACTTGCACCAAGCCCAATCGGCGATAGAGCCGCCGCATGATCGACTCGCAGGACGCCCAGACTGATCCACCCGCCCTTCATCTCTTCGTTGACGAGGCCGGTGACGGCACGTTGTTCAGCCGCGGCGGCCGCGAGCGGGTCGGCACCGAGGGCTGCTCGCGCTACTTCATGCTCGGCTCGCTGCGGGCGGCCGACCCGGCGGCGCTGGCAACGGACCTGACGCGGCTGCGGATGGAACTGCTGGCCGACCCGTACTTCCGCGGCGTGCCGTCGTTCGACCCGTCGCGGGGGAAGACGGCCGAGAAGTTCCACGCGAAGGACGACCTGCCGGAGGTTCGGCGCGAGGTCTTTCGCCTGCTCACGCGTCACAAGTTGCGGTTCCGCGCCGTCGTGCGGGACAAAGCGGAACTGCTGGCGGACGTCCGGGTGCGGAACATCCGCGACGCCGGCTACCGCTACCACGAGAACGAGTTGTACGACGACCTCGTGGCGGCACTGTTCGCCGCGCCGCACGATGAGCCGGAGCCGAACGATGCTGCGTCCTTTGGCGAGGCGGCCAAGGCGGCGGACGTGCGGGTCTGCTTCTCGCGGCGCGGCAAGCGGGACCGGACGCGGGCGCTGGCGGAGGCGCTGTCGCGGGCCGAGGCGGCGTTTGAGCGGCGGTACGGGTTCGCCCGGCGGACGCCGACCGTCACCGCCGCAGCCCCGGCAGAGCAGGGCGGACTCCAGGCGGTCGACTACTTCCTCTGGGCGATCCAGCGTCGCTACGAGCGGGGCGAGGATCGCTACCTCGATCTGGTCGCATCTCAAGTGGCGGAGGTGCGGGATTTCGAGCGGCCGAAAGAGGATGGCGCGCGGCCGGGCGGAGGCACGGCGGGCTGAAGCGTTTCGGTCGGCGCAAAAGAAAAGCCGCGGATATAGGGCGAGGCGGGCTCGCCACACGGCGCGGGGCCGAGTTTCATCCGCTGGCTTCTCCCCAGAGTATATCGGCCGATCGGACCGGCGGCAAGAACAACCTGCCGCTCACAGGCTCAAGCGGATGTCGCCGACGGTCCTCACGATGCCGGCACGGCCGACGCGAGCTACGGGCTCGTGATGAACGTGGACAATCAAGAGGCGCTGTCGGTGCTGTTGCACAGATGGAAACTGCGGCAGGTGGCGATCGTTGTTGCGACGTGGTGCGAGACGCGGTGTGTGCCGGGCGCGCCGCGGTAGGCCGCGGGAGCGCTCCTGACCGTGTAGAACGCGCTGCCCTTGGCCTCCGAGTCAGGATCGGATGAGGCTGAGTCGTGGTGGCTCCACTCGTCGCGCTATCGGTGAATCGCGTCGGCGAACGCCGCCGGGGTGAGGCCGGCGGCAACGCGCTCGCGCAGGTCCTTCGCGGTCGGCACGAGCACCTCGACGCGGCGGCAGGCGGGGCGGAGCAGGTCGGCCAGCTCCCGTGCCCCGCGGCGGCCGTCGCCCGACGGCTCGGCGTCGGCGACGATGACGACGCGGGC
>CAYLSV010000193.1:0-2668 GCA_964386435.1 uncultured Tepidisphaerales bacterium | reverse complement strand
CCGCGGGGCCGGTGATGACGATCTTTCTGCTGGAGCAGCGGCTGGACAAGCGGGCGTTGGTGGGCACGCTGGTGCTGTTTTTCTTTGCGGTGAACCTGCTGAAGCTGCCGACTTATTTTCTGCAGGGCATCATCAACGGGCAGACGCTGCGGGCCTCGGCGGTGCTGGTGCTGCTGGTGCCGGTGGGTTCGTGGCTGGGGGGTCGGTTGTACAAGGTGGTGGCCGAGCGGCCGTTCACGCTGGTGATGTACCTGGGCGCGGCGGCGGCGGGCGGGCGGATGCTGTGGCAGGGGTTGACCTGAGGTTGGCGATTTGGTTTTTTGAGGCAAGCGCCTGCGCGGCGGGCGGCGGGGCTCTGCCCCTGCACCCCGGAGGCCGGCGGAAGGTGGTGCCGGGTGGGGGTGGGTGCCGGGCGGCGTGATCTGGTTTGAGAACGTGTGCGAGGTTGCGATCCGGGCCTTCGCAGAGCCTCAGGCCCGGCTTGCAGGGGAAGACTTATGGACATCTCGCACACGTTCTAAGATCACGCGACGGGGCATCGAAAGCTTTTCACTTGTGAAAGAGCGGACGCTGGACCGCTCCCTCGGCCCGGCGACGACCGGCCGGGCGTGAGGGATGCTTGGCGGTCGTGGTCCCCGACCCGCGGGGGGAGGGCGGCCGGGCGTTGCCGCCGCGGTCCATCGGGGGTGTGGTCGGCAAGGTGACGCACCCCGGAGGTCGAGCCCTCCCGATTAATCGACGCGAGCCCGGCCGGTCCGGCATCGGTTCGGGCCCGGCCTTGCCGGGTCGCGGGTCCGAGGAGCCGGGGGCCGATGTATTACCCATGGGTGAACAATCGCAGAGGTGCGCACCGGGTTGAGCAGCACCTGTCTAACACATGATGGGGAGCGGGAGATGGGGGCCTGAAGTTTTTGTTCTGGTGGGCGTTACCGTTGTGCGCATCCGTGCGGACGGAATCGCCATTCGCCGCGTGATGGTCATGCGGGTGAGTCGAGGTGTTGTTGGATGGCTTCGAGGAAATTCGGGCCGTAGCGGTCGAGTTTGGTGCGGCCCACGCCGTTGATCTGGAGGAAGGCGGCTTCGGTCGTGGGAGCGGACTGGGCCATCTGGCGGAGGGCGGCGTCGCCGAAAACGATGTAGGGCGGCACGCCCTCGGCCCGGGCGAGCTCGCGGCGCAGCTCGCGGAGCGTGGCGAACAATGCTTCGTCGATCGGCAGGTCGGGATCGACCCCGGCGGTTCCGCGACGCCGGCCGGCGGAAGGGGACGAGGGGGAAGCGGCGCGGCTCTGGGCAAGCTGTACTTGGGTGTCGCCGCGGAGCACGTCTTTGCTGCCGGCGGTGAGGTAGGCGGTGCGGTATTCGTCGCCGGTGACCGCGAGTTGTTCCTGCTGGATGAGGTGCTCGCTGAGCTGCCGCCAGTAGCCGGCCGGCTGGTCTTTACCGATGCCGTGGACCGAAAGTTCGTGGTGGCCGCGGGAGGTGACGCGTTCGGCGGTGCTGCCGCGGAGGACGTTGATGACGTGGGACATGCCGAAGCGCTGGTCGGTGCGGGCCACGGCCGAGAGCAGCTTGCGGGCGTCCTGCGTGGCGTCGACGACCTTGGGCGGCTGGAGGCAGTTGTCGCAGTGGCCGCAGCCGCCGGGGTGGTCTTCGCCGAAGTGGGCCAGGAGCGCCTGCGTCCGGCAGCCGAGGGTGTGACAGTATTTGACGACCTGCTCCAGCTGCTGGCGGGCGTGCTGGCGCTCGGCCTCGGTTTCCTTCTGGTTGATGAAGAACTCGATCTTGCCGCGGTCGCCGCCGGAGTAGAACAGGATGCAGTCGGCGGGCAGGCCGTCGCGGCCCGCGCGGCCGGTCTCCTGGTAATAGCCCTCGATGTGGCGGGGAAGGTCGGCGTGGAAGACAAAGCGGACGTCGGGTTTGTCGACGCCCATGCCGAAGGCGATGGTGGCGCAGACCACGCGGGCGTCGCCGAAGATGAAGGCGTGTTGGTTGGCTTCGCGGGTCTCCGGGGCGAGGCCGGCGTGGTAGGGCAGGGCGGTGACGCCGGCGGCGGAGAGGCGGTCGGCGACTTCTTCGCAGCGCTTGCGGGACTGGCAGTAGACGATGCCCTCGGCCAGCGGGTGTTGCTGGAGGTGGTCGAGGATCTGCGGCACGACTTTCTGCTTCGGCCGGATCTCGTAGGTGAGGTTGGTGCGTTCGAAGCCGCCGCGGTGCTGGGCGGGGTCGCGCAGGTCGAGCTCACGGACGATGTCGTCGGCGACGCGGGGCGTGGCGGTGGCGGTGAGCGCCATAACGGGGGTGTCGGCAAAGCGGCCATCGAAGCCGGTGCGGAGCTGGCCGAGCATGCGGTACTCGGGGCGGAAGTCGTGGCCCCACTCGCTGATGCAGTGGGCCTCGTCGATGGCGAAGCGGGTGACGTCGAGCCGGGCCAGCAGCTGCCGGCCGGCGGAGGCCATGAGGCGTTCGGGGGCGAGGTAGAGCAGGCGGTATTCGCCCTGGAGGGCGGCTTGTTCCCGGCGGTAGAGTTCGGGGGGGTCGAGGGTCGAATTGAGGAAGGTGGCGGCGATGCCGTTGGCCTGAAGGAGGTCGACCTGGTTCTGCATCAGGGCGATGAGGGGCGAGACGACGACGGTGGTGCCGTCGTCGTCGGCGAGGGCGGGGAGCTGGT
>CAYLSV010000192.1:0-2707 GCA_964386435.1 uncultured Tepidisphaerales bacterium | reverse complement strand
CGAGGCGGGCGAGCAGGAGGTCCGCGTGCCGGTGGCCTTGCCCGAGGCCGTGCGTCGTCTGCTCGTCGCCGAAGTCGGTCGGGCGGCGACGGCGCGGCTGGTGCTCGATCCGCAGACGGTCGAGGCGACCTTCACACGCCGGGATGTGCAATTCGACGAGTATGAACTGCCGTCGGTCG
Source organism: uncultured Tepidisphaerales bacterium (assembly GCA_964386435.1). Taxonomy (GTDB): domain Bacteria; phylum Planctomycetota; class Phycisphaerae; order Tepidisphaerales; family Tepidisphaeraceae; genus CAYLSV01. The sequence continues at coordinate 2,528 of CAYLSV010000192.1, read as the reverse complement.
CAATCTCTGTGCTCAAGCCGGCGAATATGGCGGCCTCGATCGTCATCGAAGGTCCCGACGGCCGCGTCGGCGGAACCGCACCCGGCGGCGGGGCAACTCTCCTTTACGGTGTCCAGGTCCGCGGCCCGGCCGAGGCGGTGGCAAGGCTGCGAACCGGCGGCGATCTGGTCGAAGCGCCACGGGCGGTGCTGCGGGTTGATCCGGGCGACCGGTTCAACGCGGCCAACCTGATTTCGCGGCGACCGGAGATCGAAGGTTTGCCGGCGGGCGTGGAAGTGGTCGAGCCGCCGGCGGAGCTGACGTTCCGGTTGAAGGCGAACGTGCCGTAAGGTGCCGGGCGTGTCCGACGCCCGCGACGAGCCGGTGCCACTGCGGCCCGAGGAGCCGACGTCGCACGGGCGGGACGAACTAGGCGTCGACGACTTCGGCGTCGACTCGCTCGACCGCCGCGATCCCGGCGGCGTCGTGCCGGAGCCACGCGACGCGCCGACGGAGACGGGCGTGGCCAAGGACGAGTGGGACGACGAGGGCGAGCTGGAGCTTGCCCCGGATCCGAACCCGCCCAAGCCGAAGAAGAGACGGCCGCCGCCGATCGAGGTGGCGATGGCGGATCTGGAACCGGTCGAGGAGGTCACGACGCAGCGGACGGTGGGCGTCATGCCCGAGGACGTCGTCGCCGACGAGCGGCCCTGCAGACAGTGCGGCTACATCCTGCTCGGCTTGCCCAAGACCGGCAACTGCCCCGAGTGCGGCACGCCGATCCGGCTGAGCGGTGCGACCCGCCGGCTCTACCACGCCAATGCCGGCTGGCTCAAACAGGTTGCCTACGGCTACCGGCTGATGTTCTGGACGCTCATCGCCTCGATCGCCTACAGCCTCACGATTACTTGGTTCATGCCGAACGTTGTCGACATGTTCTTCGGCGGCGTGACATCAACAGCGCTCGCGGTCGGGGCGTTTCTCGCCACGCAACCCGATCCGATGGGAACCCATGGACTAGCCGGGGAGCGACTGCGGCTTTCGATTCGCATCCTGACCGGATTCGGCATTGCTGCTGCCGCCGGGTCCGTGGTGTGGGAGTTCGTTCCGAACTTGATCATCCTCGGCGGTGCGATTCTGCTCTGGCTCGGCTGGCTTCTGGTCTATCCGCTGCTGTCGGCTTACACGCGGGCACTGGCAGCGCGGGCGCTGGACGACGACACGGCCGACTGGGCCCATACGTGCCAGTGGGGCTTCACGGCGGTCTACGGCGTCGCGATCTCGCTGGGCGTCCTCGTCTTCCTCGGCGAACTCGTCGGCGGCAACATCAGCGGCGTGGCGATCGTCGGCAGCAGCTGCATCGGCCTGCTCATGCTGCTCGTCTTCCTCGGCTTCCTCATCGCGTTCATCATCCTGCTCAAGAAGGCGGCGGACATGGTCGAGCGTGACGCCTCGCCGGACGCAGCGAAGGTGCGGCTCAATGAGGAGCGTGACGCCAGGCTGCGCAAGCTCTATATCGACCGCAAACCGGTCACACAGCGGGTCGCCCGATGAACCTCGACGCGTTGCTCGCCAGCTATCCCCGAACGCGACCTGCCTTGCCGGCGAAGCAGGCAGCGATCTACGAGGCCGAGTACAAACGCAACCGGCAGGGCGTGGGCGTGATGAGTCGGCTGAGCCAGTCGGCTGAGGCGTGGATGCACCGCCGCGTCGCCGCCGGCGGCGTCGCCGGCCCGGTCCTGGAGCTTGGGGCCGGCACGCTCAACCACATTCCGCACGAGTCGCCCTTCGCCCGCGACTGGGGCTACGACGTCGTCGAGCCGCAGCGACACCTCTACGAAGACAGCCCGCACCGCGAGTTCATCCGCGACGCCTACGACGACCTCGCAAACTTGCCGGCCGATCGGAAGTATGCCCGCGTGATCAGCGTCGCCGTGCTGGAACATCTCGACGACCTGCCGGGCCTGCTACGGCAGTGTCGCGACAAGCTCCAGCCCGGCGGCGTCACGCAGCACGGCATTCCGAGCGAAGGCGGCTTCCTCTGGAGCCTCGGCTGGCGGGCGACGACCGGCCTCGCCTATCGACTTCGCACCGGCCACAGCTACGGCCGGCTGATGCGGCACGAGCACCTCAGCAACGCCGACGAGATCGCGACGGTCTTCGGCCACGTCTTTCCCGAAGCAGAGCCGCCGGTGCGTTTCCCGACGCAGGCGCGGCACGGGTCGCTGTACACGTACCTCGAAGCGGCGGTGCCGGCATGAGCCAATTGGTGCCAATCATGCTGCGGGCGTCGGCAGTGCGGGCCTGCATTGTCGGCGGCGGGGTGGTCGGGCTGCGACGCGCCAACTCGTTCGCGGAGGCCGGCGTGGCGGTGCGGATGGTGTCGCCGGTCTTTGCCGCGGATGTTCCCGAACGTGTGGAGCGGGTCGTCGAAGCCTTTGCCGAACATCATCTCGATGGCTGCAATCTCGTGATCGCGGCGACGGACGTGCCGGCGGTGAACGAGGCGGTGCAAGCGGCTTGCGTAGTTCGCGGGATCTGGTGTTGTC
>CAYLSV010000191.1:0-2719 GCA_964386435.1 uncultured Tepidisphaerales bacterium | reverse complement strand
GCCGCGACGCTACGCGTCGCTGGCCAGCGTTGCGTAGCAACGCGGCTATGGCAGACAGTCATGCAAACTGTTGTATTTAATCCTTGCCGGAGTTCGCCTTTGCTACAACTCAATCCAGACCTTCGTCATCATCGGGTGATTGTTTCCGCGGTCACGGCGTTATTCGTGTTGATGGCTGTTCCGGCGAACGCCGGGACGTGGCATGGCCCGCGGTATGAGCATCGGCCTGAGGGGCCGCCGGAGGTGTACCGGCCGATGGGAGCGACGCTGAGCGCGGCGGCGATCCGGCGGTACGCTCGGGCGACCGATCCGCGGGTCGTGCCCCACGCGATGCGGGCCCTCGACGAGGTGGGGTCGATCGAATCCAAACCGCAGCGCGACCTGCTCGAAGCGGCACTGCAGGTCTTCATCCGCTTCCCCGTCCCCGAGGCCGCGCCGGCTTTGGCCGGGCTGTACCGCAGGCTGCCGACCGACGCGACGGCCCCCGCCGGCGACCTGCGCGACCTCGCCGTCTTCGCTTTAGCCAACGCCCGGCAGCCCGCGACCGTCTCGGACCTCAAGGCCGCCATCGTCGACTACTCCCTGGGCGAGCCCGCCCGGTGTTACGCCGCCGCCGCTTTGGTCGAACTCGACGACGAGGCCGGCCGCATCTACCTCCTCACCGCCTACGACCGCTACCGCCAACGCATCGCCGAAGGCAAGTCCCGCAACACCGCGCCCTTCGAGACGCTTAGCCAGATGCAGGATGTGTCCCTCCAAGCGTCGATCCGCAAGCTCATCGCCGAGTCCACCGGCACGCTCCGCAACAACGCCCGCAGCATCCTGAACCACATGCAGGACCACGAGCGGCGGCTCGATGAATTGCGTCGTTCCGCGGCCGATAACGACTGGTCCAACTCCTCGATGCGCTACCGCGCCGTCGCGGCCCTGGGCGCGGTCGGCACGCCCGAGGACGCCGTGCTGCTGCTGAACCTCAAGCGCTGGGACGTCGCCCGCTGGCCCCCGGAGCATCTGCAGAACCGGATGATCCAGGAGCGAGGCCTCGCGGCGGTCAACCACCTCAAGCGGCGGTACTGGCGCGAGATCCTCATCGAGATGAAAAACAAGGGCCGACTCGGCGGCCGCCCGGGCATCCGCATCAAGGCCGACGAACACGACTTTCCGCTCGATGCCCTGATGGGCGAACCGCACTGGGTCGTCGACGAGGCGGAGGACACGGACCCCGAGCCCCGGCCGATCCCGCCGGAAGAAGAGATGCCCACCCCCGCCGCCGCCGACGGCTGGCTCGAACGCTTGTGGAACCGCCTGACCGAACCGCGCGATGAACCGGACGCCGAGTCCGAAAGCGAACCGCAACCCCCCGCCGAAGCAGAGGCAACACCTTGAACGACTGGACCCCCGAAGAACTGGCCGGCAACAAAGCGTTTATCGAGAAATGGAAGACGCTGGGCCCGCTGCTGGAAGAAGAACGAGCGCGGCGCATCCGGGCGACGGACACGGCACAATCCCTGGGTTCGTTTGACGACGTACTGGACTATGCGTTGCGCACTCGAGAGCCGACACAGGAGTCCGGCCTGATGGACTTGCATCGATGGCTCATACCGAACGGTGACGATGAACAAAATCTTCGCTAGCGCCAAGCGGCTCCAAACCCTGCTCGATGAAGCGGGCCTGCCCAACTGCTTCATCGGCGGCGTGGCGGTGCAGCGCTGGGGCGAAATGCGTCTCACCGAAGATGCCGACGCGGCCATCGCAACGGCTTTGGGCACCGAACCGCGGGTGCTCGACCTGCTAGGGTCGCATTACGAGTTCCGCGTGCAGCGGCCTTTGGACATCGTGCGTGTGCACCGGGTCGTGCTGCTGCGCGAACCGGGCAGTCAGATCGAACTCGACGTCTCGCTGGCGGCCTCGGGCTTTGAGGTACAGGCCATCGAACGCGCGACACCTTTCGATTTTTCCGAAGATGGCTCGTTGATGCTGCGCACCTGCTCCGCCGAAGACCTGATCCTCTACAAGGCCGTCGCGTCGCGGGATATCGACTGGCACGACATCCGCGGCATCCTCATTCGGCAGGGGGAAAACCTGGACTTCGACCGCATCGACCGCGACCTGCTCGCCTTGACTTCGCTCAAGGAAGCGCCCGAGATCGTGGAACAGTGGCAGCAGTTAAAAGCCAGGTACGTTTGATATCCCGGCGGGCAGGCCTGCCCGCCCCACTGAAATCCGAAGTGAAACGCTACCCCAACGCTTGTCGCGTGACGCCCGGGCGGCGATGCTGATGCCATGAGTGAACCCCTGACCGATCTGTCCTGCGGCGTGATCCCGTACCGCGAGTCCGACGCGGGCCGGCAGTTCCTGCTGATCCAGCACCACGCCGGGCACTGGGCGTTCCCCAAGGGCCACCCCGAGGCCGACGAGGTGCCGCCCGAGACCGCCCGGCGGGAGCTGCGCGAAGAGACGGGGCTGGAGACGATCGAGTTGCTCGAACAGCCGGCGTTCGAAGAGCGGTACCGCTTCACGAAAAAGTCCGGCCGGGCCGTGGAAAAGACGGTGATCTATTACCTGGGTCGGATCGACCCGGCCGACGAGGTGCGGGTCCAACCCGAAGAAGTCCGAGATTTCGCATGGGGGGATGCGGACGCCACCCGGGATCGGTTGACGTTCCCCGAGGGCCGGGCGTTGCTCGACGAGGTGATCGGGTACTTGGCGACTCGGTGAC
>CAYLSV010000190.1:0-2801 GCA_964386435.1 uncultured Tepidisphaerales bacterium | reverse complement strand
CCGATGGCGACGGCGGTGCTGATGCCGCCAGCGAGGGCGAGCTTGTCCCAGTGGTAGTCGACGCGATCGGACAGGCCACTCGCCCCGCTTGCATCGGTGCCGGGCTGGCGTTGCAGGTCGATGCTTCGGCCGTCCGGGAACGTGAGCATCTCCCAGGCAATGAGCAACCGGTTTTGGCCGTTGCTGACAAGGGAGCTGTACTCGCCGACGGCGACGCTGCCCTGCGGGATCAAGACGTGCCGGCCGGTGGCGCTGTCGTAGACGTCGCTGCTGACCCGCCCCACCACCTTGCCCGGTAGGTCGCTGCTGAGGGCGGTGACGGTAAAGCCGGGGATGACGCTCCCAGCCGACAGCTCGTGCGTCATCCGCACGGGTCCGGTCGGGCCGGTGCGGAGGTAGGTTTCGAGGCCGTCCTCCGCCGACTTCAGGAACGCGATCTTCTCCGTCTGGAGGTTGGAGCGCGTGCCTTCCGGTTGCACCTCATTGGGGTTCACCACACCGCCGTCGCCGGCGACGATGACCGGGTTGAGCGGGCCGCCGACGCCGCTTCCGGCGCGGGTTGAGTCGTCTGGCGAAGTCGACGGAGCGGCGAGTGCAGACGGCCGCTCCACGTCGAAACCGATCGGCGCGTCGAGTGCGGCCTGTTGGCGTTCCTGCTGGGCTTGAATGTCCTGCCGCGTCTGCTCCATCTGCTGAGCGAGCTGCGCCTGTGCGGCGGCGAGTTCGTCGCGCAGCGCCGCGTGCTGGCGGCGCATCTCGGCGACTGCTTCATCCTCGGCCGCGCCGCCGGCCGTCTGCGGTGCCGACTCATCATCGTTGGCAATCAGCGAGGCGTAGCCGGCGGGTGTGGTCGCGGTCGGCTGCGCCTTGGGCGGCTGGGTGGCCGTCGCGTAGTTCAGGTCCGTTCGGGTCGCCAGCGCCGGCGGGCTGGGCAGCTCGCCCTGCTGCTTGCGCACATCGATCTTCACAGCGGCCGGTTTGGCCTCGGCCTTCGCCGGGGGCGACAAGCCGTAGCCGAGGGCGAGCGTGGCGACGGTCCCAACACCGACGGCCGCGGCGATCACGCGGCCGGCTCGGATGCGGCGGACGCCGCTCTCCTTGCCACCGTGTTCAGTGTCGAGCGTGTCCGTCTGCGGCCGGCCGTCGAGGTCTTCGGGGGGCAGCTTGGATTCGTCGGCCGTGGCGGTGCCGTTGAGGGATGAAGTGGGTTGATTGAACATGACTAGCTCTTTCTCCCAAATGTGCGGCCGGGGATGCGGCGTGGGCCGAGACTGCGGGTGCCGCGGACCTGCGGGTCGGATTGGGTCTTCGGCGCGTCCGCCGCTGTGGTGCCGGAGGTAGCGGGTTCCGCAGCCTTGCCGCGGACGATCTTGACGATCTGCTGCGGAGCCTCCCCAACTCGCATCTCGGCGGCGACGAGTAGGCCGTCGACCACGAGGAAGTCGCCGCTGCGGCGGTAGTTCACGAGCCGCATGTCTTCGCTGTCCGGGTGGTCGAGCGCGAATAGCGGCGGAAGCTCGTAGTTGCGAGCCTGCGGCGGGAACTGCACGAACGTCTTGCTGCCGTCGTCGAAGACGCGCAGCGGTGCCCACGCCGGCGGCTCGGCATCGCGAGTCTTCCCGTCGCGCCCGCGGCTCTGGTAGAGCACGACGTAGCCGTAGTTCAGGTCGGCCAGGTTCATCCCGAGCGGACCGACCACGGCATCAGCGGAAGCGGGTGACACGTCCGCTGCTGGCACTGCCATGTCGTCCGCCAGCAGATTCAACCCGCCGGCGGTCTCACCGCCCTTTTCGACCTGAAGCCGGCTCGCCTCGCGCCGCCCCAGGTCCACCCGCAGACCGTCGAGCGGGTAGTGCCACGCGATCATGCTCTGGAAGTTCGGCTGCTCGTTGACGTACAGGTCGACGAGGTACGTCCGCTCGTCAGTCGTCAGCACCCAGTTGCTCTGCGTGTTGGCGTTCTTCGGCTTGACGAGGATCAGCGTGACGGCGGCCGGGCCGACGCCCTCTTCCACTTGGTCGATCTCGTAGGCGGCGGTGTCGTTGCAGCTCAGCGACTGCAACGTCTCGCCCTCGCGCAGGCGGATCGTCGTGATGTACCCCGCCGCGGCGACGGCGTTGTAGCGGACGCCGGGGGCGTAGTCGTAGTAGTGGACGGCGTTGAGGAAGCCATCCGGGGTCGGACTCCGCGTCGCCTGCTCGTTCGCCCCGGCAACGATCGCCAACGCCTCCTCGAGCGGGTGGGCCGACGCCCCCTGGTCGAGCGGCGTGCCGCCGGCGGCCGGTGCCGGAATGAGCTGCGGGCTCGGCACGCGCACCGTCGCCGGCTGCGTAGTCGGACCGCTCACTCGCTGCGGTGCGAGCATTGCGGCCAGCGCCCGCCGCTCTTGCTCAATCCGAGACGCGACGGCCATCTGCATCGTCGTCTCGGAGTCGTAGCTCATGCGGCCGCGCGGCGGCAGCGGCAGGTCGGCCGGCCGGTTCTTCGCCGCGCAGCCGAGGCCGCCGACGCATACCGAAAGAACTGCCGCTGCGAGGACCGCACCCGTCGCGGCACGCGGGTAGACGAACATGATGTGGGAGAAACTTTCCATTGGTTGATGCTCAAGGCTGGTCATAAAAGATGCACGGCGTTACTGCCCGCCGTCGGGTAAACCCGCGTTGGTGGTGTTCGCGTTGCCGCTTCCGGTGAAGTCGCGGCCCCAGTTGACGTCGGTGATGTAGAGGCCGAGCGGGTTTGTGAGGATCGCCCGCTTGTCGGTCGGCGGCGTGAGGGTGACGGTGAACAACCCGGTGAACTCG
>CAYLSV010000189.1:0-2946 GCA_964386435.1 uncultured Tepidisphaerales bacterium | reverse complement strand
CCTCGACCGCCTCCTTCGTGAGCGTGAAGTTCGGGTTGCGGAGCCGGTTGAGCACGAGCAGGGCCGCCGGCCCCCCGCCGCTGCGCTGGCGGATGCGCTGGGCCGTCGACAGGAGCCGCACGGTCTCGGCCGTCGCCTCCATCTCCAGGACGGACAGGCCGACCGGCACGAGGATCGCGTCGGCAACGAGCATCAGCGCCCGCGTCGTCTCAGCGAGATTGGCGGGGCCATCGGCGAGCACCACGTCGTACTCGCCCGCGAGCTTGTCGGCGGCCTCGACGAGCGCGTCGGCATTCTGGTGGGCCTCCAAGTGAATCTCCGGCTGGGCCACGCTGAGCCACTTGCTGCTGGACCGCTGGCCGTCGGCGTCGATGAATGCCACGCGCAGTCCCTGCTCGTGGCAGTGCATGGCGAGGTGGGCGGAGAACGTGCTTTTCCCCACGCCGCCCTTCTCGTTGATCACCGCGATGACCAGCGGCCCGGCTGGCGGCGCGTTGGCCGGGTCTACGGGCGGTTCGGCCGCCGGGGCGACGCGGTGAATCGGCAGGTTGGGGGAGGTTTGATCGTGCATGGGCGATACCGGATGAGGCGGCGGCCGCAAGCCGACGCCGCCACCTCTGCATCGGCCAAGCACGTCGATCGGCTCCACTGTTTCCCGGAGGGTGCCGGCATCGGGCAACGGAGCGGGTTGCGAGGGAGGTTGACCCGCAGGCCGACAAGTCGTTGATCGGCCTACACGTCGTCCGAGCCGCCGCCCCGCTGGGCGAACACTCATTCACACCGATGGACGTATTGCCGAAAGACTTGCAGGCCTGCCTTACGAGTGGTGACGCAGGCTGCACGGCACCCACAACCACCACCGCCCGGCGTGCTCCCCATGTTGCTGGCTTGCTGGGCACCCAGCTTGCTGACATGTCAGCAAGACAGCAACTCAACCGGGCGGCGTGCCGCGGAGCGGGAGGAGCGCCCATACCCCGGGTGGCATTGGCGTGCCACCGAGTGCCCGCCATGTCGGGCGGCCTTTCGGCGATCTGAACAGCAGACCGTGCTGTTCCTCGGGTGAAACGACAAACGTATGAGCGGACGCGAGTTCGGCCTGGTGCCGGCGGTCGAGCTTGCTCGGAAGTTACGGCGTCAGTCTTGCCGGCGGATGGGGATGCGGAGCTGGACGGGGGCCTCGCCGGGAACCTTCACGGTCAACTCCAACTCGCCGCCGAGGCTGCCCACGAACTGGCGTAGGGCATTCACCGTCGGGTTCTCCCGCCGCTCGATCTGCGCGACCGCCGTCTGTTGGCGGTCGAGTCGCCGCCCGAGTTCCCGCTGCGAGAGTTTGGCGCGCAGCCGCAGTTCCGCCAGCGTCATCGGCCGCGGCTCGGCGGAAGTGAGGGTGTCCCGTTGTTGAGCGTCCACGGCTTCACCTTTCCGGATCGATGCGTTGCGGGCGGGCGTCACGCCCCGCGCGAAGTCGACCCGGTCCCCAATCTACACGATCGTCGCCGCAAGCACGAATCTTGTGCCGCTGGCGCGCACGCACACCAGATGTAGATTACCGGCCGCCAGCGCTGTACGGTATCAGCTATCCGTCATGTCCACCATCCGTAGAGCCTCCGACACTCCGCCGTCACCACCCTTGGTGTCGAGTAGAGCGGATGCGCCGCCCGGCCATGACATGACCCCAGACTTCCGCGCGCCGCTCCAAGCGGCGCGCTTTCGCATGGCGACCCAGCAGAAGGGAGACCCGACCCCGACCGACACCTCAATGCAATCCACCTACGAAAAAGCCAGCCCGGCAAGGCTGGCGGTCTCGTCGGCTTCGTAAGCCGCTGATTGTCTTTGGTCCACCCCCGGCAAGGGGTGAAGCGCTCCGGTGACACGGGCACTTTACAGACCTCCGACTCTGCGTCAAGCGAAATACATCGCTCGGCCAGTGGTCTGCTGCGCCATGCCTCAAACACACCCGCCGCCCAGCGCGGGGTCGTGTGTTTGCCGTTTCCGAGCCCCGGTCGCGGTCTGCCACCCGGCAGCCGCGCTCGCCCTCGGCCGGGCCGTCGGTCACTTCCCACCCCAACGCGGGAGCGGACGTGCCCAGAACCCACCCATCGACCTCATCCTCATCGGCTTCGTCGACGCCGAACCATCGCCCGGATTCGCCGCGGCCGACCGACCCCTGCGCCATCGACGGCGGCTACGTCCCGGTCCCGGCCGCCACGCTCGCAGCGGTGTGGTGCGCGTTCGGCAGCAAAGCCATCGGCCTCGCCGACGTGCGGACCTGGTGCGCGCTCGTTCACGTCGAAGCAGGCCTGCGCGCCGCGATGCAAAGCGGCCGGCAACGCAAGGTCGACCGGCCGACAATCGATCAGGTCGCCGCGGCGTACTGGGGCGGGCGTGACGAGGCGGCATACGACCGCCGCGTGGTCCGTCAGCGACTCAATCGGCTCGCCAGCCTCGGGCTGGCACTCGACGTGTCGAACGGACCCGACGAGACGGCGGGGCGGCAGCGATGGTCGACCGTGGCACCGGCGTCGACACCTGATGTGAACACGCTGCTCGCCGGGTTCCGTTGTCCGTCCGGCCGGTCGCTGCGTTTGCCGCGGCGTTGGCTGGCCGGGTTCGCGCAGCACCTGACCGCGGGAACATTCGGCTTCGCGGTCGCGGCGACGTTCGCCTGCGGGTGGGGCAGGGGGGGCGACAATGTCGATCGGCCGGCATGGTCGGGCCGGGTGTCGGCCGGCGGGGCGGCAAAGCTGCTCGGCGTGCCGGCTCGAACCCTGCGCGCGGCGCGGACGACTCTGCTTGCCACCGGTCATTTGGCCTCGATGCCCGACAGCGGCTGGGCCGCGCGCCGCTGGGGCCGCCGGCTGATGGTCCAGCCGGGGCCTGTCGTGAACGTCCGTCGCCGCACGAGTCGCGTTCCCCGCAGCGCGCGCCGGCCTGCCGCTCAAACCG
>CAYLSV010000188.1:0-2986 GCA_964386435.1 uncultured Tepidisphaerales bacterium | reverse complement strand
ACGCCGACATCGCCCCGAGCCACATCGACTGGACGGTCGACCAGGTCGAGCACGTCCTCGACCCCGACGTCATCCGACAACTCGAACGCGAGACGGCAGACAAGGCGGTGCCGGCGTGAAGAAGTTGACGAAGCGGTTGGCGTTGTGTCCGTCTGTAGCTGCGACCCGACGGGTCGCAGTGGACGCGTCACCTGCATCAGAACGTTGTAATCTTGTTGACGCACACACTGCGACCTGTCAGGTCGCAGCTACGGGCCGTGCTGCACAAGCGGGGGAGGTGCGGGCGTGACGCTGTCGCCGTCGCTGGACTTTTTCCCGCTTCTCGCCGCAATTCTCGCGGCGGTGACGTGCGGCTTGCTCGGCAACTGGCTCGTGCTGCGGCGGCTGTCGCTGATGGGCGACGCGATCAGCCACAGCGTGTTGCCGGGGCTGGTGCTGGCGTTTTTGCTGACGACCGCCCGCACCGGCTGGGCGATGTTCATCGGGGCGGCCATTGCGGGCGTCGTGACGGTGGTGCTCATCGAGCTGGTGAAGAAGCTCGGCCGCGTCGAGCCGGGGGCGGCGATGGGGGTGGTGTTCAGCATCCTGTTCGCGCTGGGCGTCTTGCTCATCGAGCGGGCCGAGGTGCGGGGCGTCGACCTCGACGCCGACTGCGTGCTTTACGGGCGGCTGGAAGATTTGGCGATGTTCGGCTGGCCGGCGACGTGGGGCGATTTGCTCAGTTGGCAAACCTTCGAGGTCATGCCGCGGCAGGTGACGCTGCTGCTGATCGTCTTCGGCGTCGCGGTGGCCCTCAGCGTCGTGCTGTTCAAGGAGCTGCGAATCGCCGCGTTCGATCCGGGTTTGGCGACGACGCAGGGCGTGAGCGCGACGGCAGTGCACTACGTCCTGATGACCAGCGTGGCCGCCGCGACGGTGGCGGCGTTCGAGGCGGTCGGGTCGATCCTCGTGATCGCCATGCTCATTGTGCCGGCGGTCACGGCGCGGCTGCTGACGGACCGACTCGGGCCGCAACTCTTGGCGAGCGTGGCGGTTGCGGTGGCGTGCGGGGCGGGCGGGTACGTGGCGGCGACGCTCGTGCCGGCGGCGTTTGATTGGCCGGCCGTGAACGCCGCGGGCAGCATGACGGTGGTGGCGGGGGGGCTGCTGGTCATGGCGGCGTTGTTCTCGCCGCGGCACGGGCTGGTCGCGCGGATGGTTCGGCGCCGCAACCTGGCCCGGCGGTCGGCGGTGGACGATCTGCTCGCCCGCCTGCTCCGCCATCGCGAGGCCGGCCGCCAGGCGGTGCCGCTGGAACGCATCAAGCCGACGCCCGGCCTGATCCCGCCGCCCGTCGCCGCCAAACTCGCCGGCCAACTCGGCCTCATCCGCCGCGACCACGGCACCCTCGCCCTCACCGTCATCGGCCTCGGCCGGGCGACCGACCTGATCCGCCGCCACCGCCAGTGGGAAGCATACCTCCGCCCCGACCACGTCCACGACACGGCCGAGCAGCTGGAGCACTTGCCCCTGCGCCCCGAGGTGGTGGCCGAGGTCGACCCCCACGGCCGCCCGATCCCGCCGCGGGTGTGACGCGAAGCGGCTTGTAAACTGTTGCGAATGTCGCTGAAACCGCCTCCACCTCGTAGAGGTGGGGCTTCACGAGGAGCGTGATGTTGCTCCCGTCCGTGAAGCCCCGCCGCTACAAGGCGGAGGCGGTTGCGGCGAGTTTGAACTTCAGGCCCGACGGAAACTTACTTCGCCTCGACTTTTTCCAGCTTGCGGGCGTCGGCGAGGTCGAAGCGGTCGAGGGTCATGACCTTGTCCCACGCGGCGACGAAGTCGCGGGCAAATTTTTCTCCCGCGTCGGCACAGGCGTAGACCTCGGCCATCGCGCGGAGCTGGCTGTTGCTGCCAAAGACGAGGTCGCAGCGGGTGCCGGTCCAACGCTCCTTGCCGCTGGCCTTGTCGAGGCCGCGGTAGAGGTGGCTGTTGTTCTCGACCGGCTCCCAGCCGGTGTCGTCGTCGAGCAGGTTGACGAAGAAGTCGTTGCTCAGCGTGCCGGGCTTGTCCGTCAGAACGCCCGCCGTGGTGTCGCCGGCATTGAGGCCCAGCACGCGCAAACCGCCGATGAGGACGGTCATCTGCGGGACGGTCAGGTTGAGCAAATGGGCCTTGTCGACCAGCAGTGCTTCGGCGGGGCGTTCGTGCTCGGGGCGGAGGTAGTTGCGGAAGCCGTCGGCGGTGGCTTCGAGGACGGCGAAGCTCTCGACGTCGGTCATCTCCTGCGTGGCATCCGTACGGCCGGGCGTGAACGGCACAATCAGGTCGTGGCCGCCGCGGCGGGCGGCTTCTTCGACGGCCGCGCAGCCGCCGAGGACGACGGTGTCGGCGAAGCTGATCCGCTTGTCGCCGATCTGATTGGCGTTGAAGTCGTCGGCGATCTTCTCCAGCACCGGGATGACTTTCGCCAGCTCGTCGGGCGAGTTGACTTCCCAATCCTTCTGCGGCTCCAGGCGGATCCGGCCGCCGTTGGCGCCGCCGCGGCGGTCGGTTTGGCGGTAGCTGCTGGCCGCCGACCACGCGGTGCCGGCAAGCTGCCGGATGCTCAAACCGGAATCGAGCAACGTTTTCTTCAGTTCGGCGATGTCGGCGTCGTCGACGAGTTCGTGATCAACTTCCGGCACCGGATCCTGCCACAGTTGCGGCTCGGGCACCAGCGGGCCGCGCAGGCAGCGGTGCGGGCCCATGTCGCGGTGGGTCAGCTTGAACCACGCACGGGCGAACGCCTGCTGGAATTCCTTCGGGTTTTCGTGGAACCGGCGGCTGATTTTCTCGTAAGCCGGGTCGACCCGCAGGGCGAGGTCGGCCGTGGTCATCATCGGCGGGTGCCGCTTGTCCGGGTCGTGGGCGTCGGGCACGAGGTCGGCCGCCTCGCCGTTCTTGGGCTTCCACTGGAACGCGCCGGCGGGGCTTTTGGTCAGCTCCCAGTCGTAGGCGAACATCG
>CAYLSV010000187.1:0-3056 GCA_964386435.1 uncultured Tepidisphaerales bacterium | reverse complement strand
GGCTTGAAGGCCGCGGCGGCGGTGTCGGCGTCTTCGAAAAGTTTGAGCATCCGGTCCATCTGGGCGACGCGGAACGAGTCCATGATCTTCGGGTCCGGGAGGGCGACGTGGAGTTGGCCGCCGTGGGCGAGGAAGCGTTTGCGGATGGTCAGGAGCATGCCCATGCCGCCCGAGGGGACGAGCGGGACGCCGGCGGTATCGACCAGGAGCTTGGGGTGCGGGCCGGGCAGTTGGTTGGAGAGTTCGAAGAGTTCGCGGACGGCGTTGCCGTCGAACCGGCCGGCGGGGAAGGTGACGTGCGTTACGCCGTCGGGCCGGTGTTCGCAAGCCAGGTGACGCCAATCGCTCATGAGGGTTGGGGCCGGGCGGCGACGCGTTGGCGCTGCACCTCGAAGGCGAGGACGGAGACGGCGGCGACGGTGCCCAGGGCGTGGTCGAAGGGCCGGGCGTAGGGCACGGCGACGACCTGATCCGCCTGGGCGAGCAGGCTTTTCTTGATGCCGCGTTTTTCGCCGCCGATGACCAGCAGCAGCGGGCCGGCGAGGTCGGCGGCGGTGTGCGGCACGGCGTCGGCGTGGTCGGCCGCGGCGACGACGGGCACGTGGCGCTGCCGGAACCAGTCGGCGGCGGCCTCCGGCGACTCGGCCACGGCCAGGGGCATCAGCTCGGTCGTCCCGGCCGAGGCCCGGGCGATGATGGCGGGCGCTTCGCCGTCGGCCATGGCCCAGTTGCGGGGCCGGACCACCACGCCGTGACACCCCGCGGCGTAGAGCGACCGCACCGCCTGGCCAAAGTTGTAGGGGTCTTCCACGCCGTCGAGCATGGCGACGAACACCCGCTCGCCGCCGGAATATTTCAGCAGGTCCTCGAGCGTGACAAACTGCCGCGGCCCGACCTCGGCGACGACCCCGCCGTGCTTCTCGTGCCCGACCCTGGCGTCCAGCTCGGCCCGACTCTGCCGCACCAGCTCGACCCGCTTGGCCTTGGCCGCCCGCCGCACCGGCTCGACCTTGCGGTGGTCCAGGTCGGCATCCACGTAGACCCCGTGCACCTCCCGCGCATCGGCATAGAGCGCCGCTTCGACGGCGATGGCGCCGGTGAGCAGAGTATCGGTAAGTGCGTCGTGGTTGCTCATCGAGCTACTGTACCGCAGCCCAATCGGCGACGGCTGGAAGATTGACGTGAAAGCAATATTTCAGTCTGCCGTCTCCTCCGCGGCCGAATTGAGATGAAATGTGAAGCGTCGGCCGATCCTGATTTTTCGCAGGTGGCCACGAGCTTCGAGGTCCAACAACTCTGAGCGGGCGGTGCCGTAGGACACACCCAGTTCCTGCTCATACTCGGCTACGGTCCAGCGGACAGTCTCCTCGCTGCGTAGCGCCTGCAGCGCCTCCCACTGGCGATTATTGATACCGATCGGCCGGGCGGTCCGACGCTGATGCCGCCGCCGCGCCTTCTCCTGCCGCAGGTGGTCCGCGAGATGCTCGATGGCCTGCTGGATGATCCGCAGGTGGTAGACCAAGAAGTAGGTCAGGTCCATGCCGTCGGTTTCGGTGTACTGGTAGGCCTCTTGGTACGCCCGCGGCTTGCGGTAGATGTATCGGGAGATCGGCAGGTACTCGAATAGCCGGTAGTCCTGCCGCAGCATGGTCCAATAGAACAGGGCCCGCGCCGTCCGGCCGTTGCCGTCGCAGAACGGGTGGTCGAAGCCGATCTGGAAGTGCACCGCGATGGCGCGGATCACGGGGTGGACAAAATCGTCGTCGTCGATGTCCAAGTCGTCCCGCTGGTTGGCGAAGGCGCATAGCCGCTCGAGCCGGTCGGGCAGCTCCTCGGCCGGGGGCGGGGTGTGCATCGTGTCGCCGCTGCGGACGTCCTCGACCACGATGTCTTCGCCGGCCTGGCGGAACCGGCCGACCTCGCCGGGGTCGTCAAGGGTGTCGCGGGTCAGAATAGATTGGAGCTGAAGGAGCCGCTTCGGGGAGAGGGGCTGGTGGAGATTTTGGCGGATGAACTCGATGGCGTTGAAGTTGTTCATCACCATCTGCTCGCCGCGGTTGCGCGGCTTGGTTTTAGCTTCGAGCATCGCTTTGGCCTCCCGCCGGGTGGTGGCGGCACCTTCGAGCAGGCTGGAGGTGATCGCTTCCTCGTGCAACGCGGTGTAAATCACCGCCTCCCGCTGCTCATCCGTGAGCGGCCGGCCACGCGAGTCGAGCCCGGGCACCATCCGGCGGTCGATCTGGCTGATGTGCCGCTGGATCAGGTCTGTGGTCATGTAGCGCAGCGGGCGGTTGCCGAAGCCGAGCAGCGGCAGCTTCCGCTGCTGCGGACCACGGGCCAGGCAGATCCCGGCCCACACCAGCTCCGGATCCAGGCCCTTCTGCTGGGCGATGATCCGGACCTTGTGCCAGTGCCGGTACTTCCGTTGACACTTCGACACAAAGCCGCGGTAAGCCGGATCTGACAGGGCACGAATTACCTCAAGTTCTCTTTTTGCTAGAAGTTGCGAAAGATTAGGAGCTTGGCGTGGTTTCCGCATCTTGGCCTTCCTGGCTGACGGCAGCGATCTGATGTTGACAGACGAGTGTCAATGATTGACAGCTGACTGTCAACAGCTGTTGGCTTAGGCTTCAAGACAGGTGCAGTAGTTTGCCGCTCATTTTATGTAGATACCCCCCCTATTGGCCTTGTGCTTGGCACTTCTCGCCTCGCGCTTCCGCATCGACTCCCGCCCGACGCTATTTCTGAGCCGAATGCTTTCGGCGTCCGCCGTAGGCCTGACCTACAACGACCTCATGATCACACCCCCGCCTTGGCCTTGTCCTTCGCACTTCTCGCTTCGCGGCGGCGCATCGATTCCTGGAGGATGCGTTTGCGGAGGCGGATGTTTTGGGGGGTGACCTCGACCAACTCGTCCTCGGCGATGTATTCGAGGCAGGCTTCGAGGCTCATCTCGCGGGCCGGCTTGATCTGCATGTTGTCGTCCTTGCCGCCGCGGGTGCGGACGGCGGTGAGCTGTTTGGACTTGACCGGGTTGGCAATGATGTCGTTGTCTT
>CAYLSV010000186.1:0-3111 GCA_964386435.1 uncultured Tepidisphaerales bacterium | reverse complement strand
CTGAAGTCACGAACCACGGGCTGGAAGCCCGCGCCACTGAAGTCACGCGTCCTACGTGCTCAATCGGTAACCTGAACCTCGGGCGGCGGATCAAGCGCGGGCAACGCCGCCGCGGCGGTCGGGCCCGGTGGCCAGGACGCGGCGAGCAGCAGCGCCACGGCCGCGACGAAGCAGGCGTAGCTGACCTTGTCGCGGATGGCGAAGACGATCGGGTCGTCGTGCAATTCGCCGCGGAAGGCGAGGAACCAGACACGGAGGATCCAGAACATCATGACCGGCACGACGAGCCAGAGCAGCCAGGGCGAATCGTAGAGCTTCTGGGCGTCCTCGCCGTTGAGGTAGAGGCTGAAGATGAGCAGGGCCATGAACCCGGCGGTGGGCCCGATGTTGCCGATCAGCGGCAGGTCCTCGGGGCGGTAGCCGCGGCGGGCGTTGGCCTTGCCGGGCTTGGCGTTGCGCAGCTCGGTGTACCGCTTGGCGAAGGCGAGGCTGATGAAGAGGAACGCGCTGAAGGCCAGCAGCCACTGCGACACGTTGACCCCGGTGACGATGCCGCCGGCCAGGACGCGGTGGGTGTAGAGCCAGCCGAGGACGATGACATCGACGAGCAGCCGGCGTTTGAGCGAGAAGGAGTAGGCCGTGGTGAGCAGGAGGTAGAGCAGGACCCAGCCGGGGAAGGCGAGCCCGCCGGGGCCGAGCCCGGCGAGGCCGGCGGTGACGGCCGCGATCCCCAGCAGCCCGACCGCCGTCTTGAGCGCGGTGGGCACACTCACCGTCGCCGCGGCGAGCGGTCGGCGTCGCTTGGTCGGGTGACGCCGGTCCGACTCGATATCGACCAGGTCGTTGAAGATGTAGATCGACGAGGCGGCGCAGCAGAAGGCGACAAAGCCCAGCAGCGCCCAGCCGAACGTGGCGAGGTCGAACTGGTGGCCCATGATCATCGGGATGAAGATCAGCGCGTTCTTGGACCACTGGTGCGGGCGGATGAGTTTGACCAGCGGTTTGAGGCCGCCGGCGCTGCCGACGAAGCTGCGTTCGGTCTTGCCGGCCTTCTCGGCGGCGGCGGTGAGCCGGGCGTTGTCGCCGACCCGGTGGAACTTACGGCAGGCCGCGATCAGCGGCAGGTCCGCGTCGGAGTCGCCCACGTAGTCGAACGTCTCGCCGACGGCGGCCCGGATCGCTTCGACCTTGGATGCGCCGCGGCGGTTGTTGGTTTCGTCGCTGCCGATGACGTGGTCGAAGAGGTCGAGGTGCGCGGCGACGGCGTCGGCGTAGGTCTGGTGGGAGGCGGTGGCCAGCACGAGCGTCCGCCCCGCCGCCTTCTGCTGCCGCAGGAACGCCAGCAGGTCTTCGTGGTACGGCAGGCTCTCGGCGTCGGGCGCGGCGTGCGCGGCGAGGCGGTGCTTGAGCGAAGACTTGCCGCGGCCGATCCAGCCGGGCAGGGCAAAGGCGAGGCCGGGCTTCTCGCCGAGCGCGGCGAAGAGCGTTTCCCAGAGCAGGTCGGTCCGCAGCAGCGAGCCGTCGAGGTCCACGCAGAGCGGCACCGTGACGGCGGCCGCATCGCGCGACGAAGTATCCGGCGTCGGCGATATAGCGTCGTTCGACGAGGCTTGCACCTGTGGGGCAGAGGGGTCGGTGGTCATCGGGTTCACGCGGGGGCTCCCCGGGGGGTGAGCGGGGTCGGCGCGGCCGGCGTCGGGGAATCGCTCTGCTTCACCCGCTGCAGCACCGCCACGATCGGCAGCGACGCGAGCAGCGCGATGAACGGCACGCTCGGCCAGTGGTAGCGGTCCTGGATCACGACGACGGCGTGGACCGAGAGGAAGTAGCCCCAGAACACCACGGCCGGGTGAAACAGCATGACGAAGAAGCCGCGGACCGGGCCGTGGCCGACCCAGAGCATGAGCATGCCGCCGAGCCCGAGCCCGAGCATGAGCCACCAGTACGCGGTGCTGGCGAGCTTGAGCGGGCCGAAGACGGCTTCGGTGCCGAAGCGTTGGACCAGGCCGCGCTCGTTCCAGCCGATGCCGATCGTCTCGCGGTCGTGGAGCTTGACGGCCTTGACCAGCGTCCGCTTCACGAACGCGACGGGCTCGGCCTTGATGTAGTCCTTGGCCTTCAGCTTGAGGTAGGTGTCCCGCTCGATCTCCGACATCGTCTGGGTTTGCGGGGGCAGGACGGCGTAGGCCCCGTCGGTGCCGGGGTGGTTGCCCATCCAGAGGTTGGCCCCGGAGTTGGCCGAGACGAGGACGAACTGCCCGAGCACCCGCTCGTTGCGCAGCGACCAGGGCAGGATGACGGCGACCATGATCAGCGAGGCGACCGCCGCCTGAATCACCGGCTTCACGAAGCCTTCCCGCTGCGCGACCGAGATGATCACCAGCAGGATCGGGAACAGCAGCGCCGTCGGCCGCACGAGGCAGGTCAGCCCGAGCAGCACGCCGACCACGGGGATGCGCACCCACCACGCCGCGCTGCGCCACTGCCAGGCGACGATCACCGCGAGCATGCCCAGGGCGAACAGCAGCTCGCTGTTGAACGTGGTGACGAACGTGAACTGGCCCGGCCAGACCGCGAGGCAGAGCCCGGCGACGGTCGCGTGAATGGGCGAGGCCCAGCGGGCGGCGAGCTTCATCAGCAGCGCGAGGGTCAGGACGTTGGCGAGGATGTTGATGGCGACGATCGGCCAGGACACGTGGCCGAAGACGGCGTAGGCGGCGGCGTAGACGGCCGGGGCGCCGATCGCCCAGTAGGCGGTCGGGGTGACGTCGGCGGGGTCGAGGCCCGGCTCGAACTTCACGAGGCTGTAGCCGTGCCCGGCCGCGAGGTGGCGGGCCATCGTGTCGTACGCCGCCGAGTCCGAGATCGGATCGACCGGCACGAGCACGGCCCACGCCACGCGAACGAGCACCGCCAGCAGCAGCACCCACCCGAAGCCGGGCACACGGGCCGCGTGTCGCGCCGCGGCCGCGTCGGCCGACACGTCGGGCGCAGGCGGGTTCATCGGGGGTCGCGCCGCAGCGGTCGGCGTGGGTTCGGACATCGTGGCGGGGCCCTGATCGGGGAGCGGCGGCCGGCGGGACGGCACGGGTGGCCCCACCCCTCGCGCAA
>CAYLSV010000185.1:0-3130 GCA_964386435.1 uncultured Tepidisphaerales bacterium | reverse complement strand
GTCAACGCGATCGGACAGGCCGCTCGCGCCGCTGGCATCAGTACCCGGCTGGCGTTGCAGGTCGATGCTGCGGCCGTCGGGGAACGTGAGCATCTCCCAGGCAATGAGCAACCGATTCTGGCCATTGCTGACAAGGCTGCTGTATTCGCCGACGGCGACGCTGCCCTGCGGGACTAGGACGTGCCGGCCGGTAGCGGAGTCGTAAACGTCGCTCGATACCCGCCCCACCACCTTGCCCGGCAGGTCGCTGTTGAGGGCCGTGACGGTGAAGCCGGGGATCACGCTGCCGGCCGACAACTCGTGCGTCATCTCAACCGGGCCGGTGGGGCCGGTGCGGAGGTAGGTGCCAAGGCCACGCTCGGCCGAGTTGAGGAACGCGATCTTCTCCGTCTGGAGGTTAGACCGTGTGCCGTCGGGTTGCACCTCGTTCGGGTTCACGACACCGTCGCCGCCGGCGACAATCACCGGGTTGAGCGGGCCGCCGACGCCGCTTCCGGCGCGGGTCGGATCATCGGGCGAAGCCGGCGAACCGGCGAGGCCAGAGGGCCGCTCCACGTCGAAACCGATCGGCGCGTCGAGCGCCGCCTGTTGGCGTTCCTGCTGGACCTGCATGTCCTGCCGCGCCTGCTCCATCTGCTGAGCGAGCTGCGCCTGTGCGGCGGCGAGTTCGTGGCGCAGCGCCGCGTGCTGGCGGCGCATCTCGGCGACCGCTTCATCCTCGGCCGCGCCGCCGGCCGCCTGCGGTGCCGACTCATCATCGTTGGCAGTCAGCGAGGCGTAGCCGGCGGGTGTGGTCGCGGTCGGCTGCGCCTTGGGCGGCTGGGTGGCCGTCGCGTAGTTC
The DNA here is from genome assembly GCA_964386435.1 of uncultured Tepidisphaerales bacterium. Lineage (GTDB taxonomy): Bacteria > Planctomycetota > Phycisphaerae > Tepidisphaerales > Tepidisphaeraceae > CAYLSV01. The sequence goes on along the minus strand of CAYLSV010000185.1, from coordinate 2,289 downwards.
AGGTCCGTTCGGGTCGCCAGCGCCGGCGGGCTGGGCAACTCGCCCTGCTGCTTGCGGACGTCGATCTTCACGGCCGCCGGCTTCGCCTCGGCCGTTGCCGGCGGCGACAGGCCGTAGCCGAGGGCGAGCGTGGCGACGGTCCCAACACCGACGGCCGCGGCAATCACGCGGCCGGCCCGGATGCGGCGGACGCCGCTCTCCTTGCCACCGTGCTCAGTGTCGAGCGTGTCCGTCTGCGGCCGGCCATCAAGGTCTTCGGGTGGCAGCTTGGAATCGTCGGTCGTGGCGGTGCCGTTGAGGGATGAAGTGTGTTGATCAGACATGGTTATCTCCTTCTCCCGAACGTGCGGCCGGCGATGCGACGCGGGCCAAGGTTGCGGGTGCCGCGGACCTGCGGATCAGACTGGGTCTTCGGAGCGTCCGCCGCTGCGGTCCTGGTGGTCGTGGGTTCCGCCGCCTTGCCGCGGACGATCTTGACGATCTGCTGCGGAGCCTCTCCGGCTCGCATCTCGGCTGCGACGAGCAGGCCGTCCACTACGACAAAGTCGCCGCTGCGGCGGTAGTTCACGAGCCGCATGTCTTCGCTCTCCGGGTGGTCGAGCGCGAACAGCGGCGGCAGCTCGTAGTTGCGGGCCTGCGGCGGGAACTGCACGAACGTCTTGCTGCCGTCGTCAAAGACACGCAGCGGCGCCCATGCCGGCGGCTCGGCATCACGAGTTTTCCCGTCGCGCCCGCGGCTTTGGTAGAGCACGACATAGCCGTAGTTCAGATCCGCCAAGTTCATCCCGAGTGGACCAACCACGGCATCAGGGGAGGCGGGCGACGCATTCGGTGCTGGCACTCCCGCGTCGCCCGCCAGCAGGTCCAACCCGCCCACGCTTTCGCCACGCTTCTCGACCTGAAGTCGGCTCGCCTCGCGCCGCCCCAGCTCCACCCGCAGCCCGTCGAGCGGGTAGTGCCAGGCGATCATGCTCTGGAAGTTCGGCTGCTCGTTGACGTACAGGTCGACGAGGTACGTCCGCTCGTCAGTCGTCAGCACCCAGTTGCTCTGCGTGTTGGCGTTCTTCGGCTTGACGAGGATCAGCGTGACGGCTGACGGGCCGACGCCCTCCTCCACCTGGTCGATCTCGTAGGCGGCAGTGTCGTTGCATGAGAGCGACTGCAACGTCTCGCCCTCGCGCAGGCGGATGGTCGTGATGTATCCGGCCGCGGCGATAGCGTTGTAGCGGACGCCGGGCGCGAAGTCGTAGTAGTGGACGGCGTTGAGGAAGCCGTCGGGCGTCGGACTGCGAGTGGCGTGTTCGTTCGCGCCGGCGACGACGGCCAGCGCCTCCTCGAGCGGGTGAGCGGACGGTCCTTGACTGAGCGTCGCGCCTCCTGGGGCCCGTGCTGGGATGAGCTGCGGGCTCGGCACACGCACGGTGGCCGGTTGCGTGGTGGGTCCGCTCAATCGCTGCGGTGCAAGCATCGCCGCCAAGGCTTGTCGCTCCTGTTCCAGCCGAGACGCGACGGCCATCTGCATCGTCGTTTCGGCGTCGTAGCTCATGCGGCCGCGCGGCGGCAGCGGCAGGTCGGCCGGCCTATTCTTCGCCGCGCAGCCGAGGCCGCCGACGCAAATGGCCATGACTGCCGCCGCAAGGATCAGACCCGTCGCGGCACGCGGGTAGACGAACGTGGTTTGGGTGACACTTTCCATTGGTTGATGCTCAAGGCTGGTCGTAAGAGATGCGCGGCGTTACTGCCCGCCGTCGGGTAAACCCGCGTTGGTGGTGTTCGCGTTGCCGCTTCCGGTGAAGTCGCGGCCCCAGTTGATGTCGGTGATGTAGAGGCCGAGCGGGTTGGTCAGGATCGCCCGCTTGTCGGTCGGCGGCGTGAGCGTGACGGTGAACAGCCCGGTGAACTCGGCCGTCTCCTGCAAGCGACCGCCGGCGAACGTCCGCTCGGTCCAGCGCACTTGGTAAGTGTCCTCGCCCTGCTGAAGGACGGTGCCGATCTCGATCTCGCGGGCGACCGGTTTGCCGTCGGTTCCGGTCGGCGGGTCGGCCGCCATGTACTCGTTCATGCGGGCTTCCGCCGGGCCGGCGAGGTAGGCGTAGACCTCCCGCAGCCGCGCGTTCTGAGCGACTGGGTCGAGGATACGGCTACGCGATTTGCGGATCAGGTCGGCGACGAAGTACGCCTTCGCGTTGGCGTCGGGCGTGTACCGCTGCCCGGCCAGCTCGACGCCAATCGCACGGGCCTGCTGGGCGTCGACCTCGGCGACGTACACCTCGACCTGCCGCTGACTCG
>CAYLSV010000184.1:0-3176 GCA_964386435.1 uncultured Tepidisphaerales bacterium | reverse complement strand
CGCAGGCCAAGCAGCGCCGCGAGGCGTGGGAGGCCAGCCGCCGTGACGACGCCCCGTACCTCGGCCAAGGCGTCAGCGGCGGCCTGCACGATCAGGCGTCGGACATCCCTCGTCTCACCCGCGCCGGCCTGCCGATCCTGCAATCGGCAACCGATGTGGCGTCGTTTCTCGACATGCCACTCGGTCGGTTGCGGTGGCTGACATACCACCGCGGCAGCGCGGCCGTCGTGCATTACCACCGCTACGACCTGCCCAAGCCCGGCGGCGGGGCGCGGTGCATCAGCGCCTCGAAGGCCGAGCTGAAGGCCGCCCAGCAGCGGGTGCTCCAACGCATCCTCGCGGGGCTGCCGACGCACGCCGCGGCCCACGGGTTCGTCGCCGGGCGGGACATTTTCAGCAACGCCGCCGTCCACTCGGGGCGCGCCGTCGTGGTGAACCTCGACCTCCGCGACTTCTTCGGCACGATCACCTTCCGGCGAGTCCGCGGCGTCTTCAAGGCCCTCGGCTACGGCGGCCAGGCGGCGACGGTGCTGGCGCTGCTGACCACCGAGCCGCCGCGGGTGCGGGCGGAGTTCGAGGATGGGCGGATCGTCTTCGCCGCCCTCGGCGACCGCCGGCTGCCGCAGGGGGCACCGACCAGCCCGGCGATCACCAACCGCCTGTGCCGACGGCTCGACAATCGCCTCGCGGGACACGCCGCGTCCTTCAATCTCAACTACACCCGCTACGCCGATGATCTGACCTTCAGCGGCCCGCCCGCCGCCAACGTTGGCCGACTGCTGGGCGGTGTCCGCCGCATCCTCGCCGCCGAATCCTTCGTCGAACAGCCGTGCAAAACCCGGATCATGCGGCCCGGCAACCGGCAGGAAGTCACCGGCCTCGTCGTCAACGGCGAGCATCTGCCCCGCCTGCCCCGCCCCGAACGCCGCCGGCTTCGAGCAATCCTCCACAACGCCGCCCGCCACGGCCTTGCCTCGCAGAACCACGCCCGCCACCCCGACTTCGCCGCCCACCTCACCGGCCGCATCGCCCACGCCTGCCGCTGCGACCCGGCCCGCGCGGACTGGTGGCAAGCCCAACTCGCCGCGGCTTTGCGGAGCAATGAGTGAGATCGAGACAGACTCGGCCGCCCCGCAGGCCGCCGCTACCCTGTGCGAATGCGCGACGCAGACGTTGAACGCCCTAACTTGCCGCCCGTTGTCGTCGGTGTCGGGGGGGGCATTGCCTGTTACAAGGTTTGCGAGGTTGTCAGCCAACTGGCCCAGCGGGGGCACGTGGTGGACGTTTGCATGACCGACGCGGCAACAAAGTTCGTCGCGCCGCTGACGTTTCAAGCCCTCAGCGGCCGGGCGGTGCGGACGGATCTGTGGCAGCAAATCGATCCGGCCGACACGCAGCACATCGGCCTCACCGAACGGGCCGGGCTGCTGCTGATCGCCCCGGCGACGCAGCATTTGCTGTGCAAAACGGCCGCCGGGCTGTGCGACGACGTTGTCAGCCTGCTCGTCGCCGCCGCGGCGTGCCCGGTGCTGTGGGCCCCGAGTATGAACACCCGCATGTGGCACAACCCCGCCACCCAACAGGCCGTGGCCCAGCTAAAGTCCCGCGGCCACCACTTCATCGGTCCCGTCGACGGCTGGCTAGCCTGCCGCAACACCGGCCCCGGCCGCCTCGCCGACCCGTCCAACATCCTCGCCACCGCCGACCAATTGCTCGTCACGACCACCACCTGAACCCGCACCATCGGCGCGCGGCCGTCGAGATCGCGGCGGTGAAAAGGTGGCGAGCCAAGCGGAGTTGGCGAGCCAGGCGAAGCTGGCCGCCTTCTTCTTGTGGCGTTCCATGTCGTGTTGCCGCCCGGCGGCAAAGTCAACTCGGCGTCCTACCACTCAGTCAAGGCCCGGTGCTTGGATCGCCGCTTGTTGCAACGCTGTTTCTGCTTCGGCGTTTGTGCGTTGCGTTGGGCTTGATGCAGATATTGGCTCTCATCGCTCGCACCTGCCTGTGGGGCGTCGTCACGTTTCCCAGCGGTCACGATAAATGGCCGCGTGACGTTTGCGGGTCAGCCCGCCCGGGCTTGAATTGAGGCCGCGCTCGGTCGGCCTCTCCCTCTTGCAGGCCAGCAAATGCCGCGTGCCCCGGGCCGTCGGCTACGCCTTGATGCTGGAGAAGTCCAGTTGCAACTCGTCCAGTTCGTCACACCTTCGCCGGCGCTCAGCACCGCGCTGATCTGCTCCCAACCGCCGGCGGCACACCATTGGTCATCGCGCTCGCAAGGTAACAGCCGTTGGGCTTGCCAAAGTGTCACGGCTGTTCGCTCCAAGGGATACAGGTCCTGAGTACCTTGAGCACGTGGGAGCACGGCATAACCGAGCAAGCGGTGGTCGGCGGCGGTGCGATCGAAGTCTCTCGCCTTTCTCCGCAGCAAGTCCTCGATCTGCTATAAGTGGGCGCGGTCAGTTCGTGGCGTCGTCCAATGGACTCTGACGGTTTTTCTGTGGGTTAATCGGCGACATTATCCGGCGTTTCGGGATGGAGGCTATACGCCCATGAAGTACCCCGTGGTGCTGAACGATGAGCAGCGTGCTCAACTCAGCGCCCTTATCCGCCGCAGATGCGCGTCGGCCTGCAAGATAAACCACGCACGCGTCCTGCTCAAGGCGGAGGCGTAGCTGGTAGCGCTGCGGTATGTGCAGGAGCCGGTGGGCCGCGTGCTCAAATGAGAAGCGAAAGCCGCGGCTGATGCAGATGTGGGTGATCACGCCGAAGCAGTCGGCAGCGTTCGCCTGGCACATGATGGATGTGCTGGACGTGTACCACAGGCCGCACGAACCGCGGTTCCCGGTGATCGCGGTGGACGACAAGCCGGTGCAGTTGCTCGCCCATGTACGCGAGCCGTTGCCGGCGTGGCCGGGCGTGTCGCAGCGGCAGCACCACGAGGACAAATGACCCGGTTTGACGAACATCTTCAACGCCGTGGAGTTGCCGGCGAGGTGGCGTCGCCTGGCGGTGACCGCCCACCGCACGCGGCCCGACTTCGCCGGGTCCGAGCGGGATCTGGTGGACGACCCGCGTTACGCGGAGGCCGAGAAGATCGTCTTGGTGATGGACCCGCTCCACACGCACAACCCCGCGAGCTTCGACAATGCGATCGCCGACGAGGAGGCGCGGCGGCT
>CAYLSV010000183.1:1362-3387 GCA_964386435.1 uncultured Tepidisphaerales bacterium | reverse complement strand
CCGCGGCGGCTGGGATACCATCACCGGCGGCGGCGGCAACGACACCATCACCGGCGGCTACGGCCGCGACCAGATCGAGGGCGGGCCCGGCAACGACGTGGTGGTCCTGCAAAAGGGCCGCGGCGAGGACACCTGGACCGACTTCTCCGGCGGCGACCGGATCGACACCGGCGGCATCCCGCTCAGCCAGCTCGACATCGTCAAGGACGGTGCGAACGCGGTCGTGGTGCGCCATGGCGGGGTCGACCTGTTGACGGTCAAGGGCACCGGCAGCCTCGATGCGAGCGACTTCGTGGGCGGCGGCGGCCGGTTGGCGGCGGCGACTGCTAAGGGCGAGGTCGCGGTGGGCGGCGACGCGCGCAACGGCACCAACGCGGCCGAGCGCATCGTCGGCACCAACGGCAACGACGACCTCGACGGCCGTGGCGGCTGGGACACGATCGTGGGCCAAGCGGGCAACGACACCATCGCCGGCGGCTACGGCCGCGACCAGATCGAGGGCGGGCCCGGCAACGACGTCGTGGTCCTGCAGAAGGGCCGGGGCGAAGACACCTGGACCGACTTCTCCGGCGGCGACCGGATCGACGCCGGCGGCATCCCGCTCGGCCAGCTCGACGTCGTCAAGAGCGGCGGCGCCTTGGTGGTCCGGCATGCCGGCAGCGACCTGTTGACGGTCCAGGGCAACGGCCTCGACGCGTCGGACTTCATCGGCAGCGGCGGCTTGCCGGATTTCCTGTTCTGAGGGAATCGGTGCACGTGCATTGCAGTGCACGTCTGGGGCTAGCACCGCGAGCGGGGCTTCAGGCGTGTGCGGCAAACCGGTCCAGGCCGTGGGCGAGGTCCTCTATCAGGTCGTCGGCATCCTCCAGGCCGCAGTGCAGACGCAGGTTCGGGCCGGGGTAGGGCCACGCTCCTTCCGCTCGCGTCGCCGAGACGTCGAACGGTAAGGCCAGGCTCTCGTAGCCGCCCCAGCTCGCACCCAGCGCGAACAGTCGCAGGCCGTCGACCATCGCCGCGAGCGCGGCCTTCGGTGCCGGCGCGAGCGCCAGCGACAGCAGCCCATTGGCGCCGGTGAAGTCGCGACGCCAGACGGCGTGACCGGGACAGTCGGGCAAAGCCGGGTGGCGGACGTGCGCCACCTCCGGTTTGCCCTGGAGCCAGCGGGCAACGCTGAGCGCGGTCTCCTGATGGCGGGGCAGACGGACGCCCAAGGTGCGCAGGCCGCGCAGGCCGAGGTAGCAGTCGTCGGGGCCGACGCTCGTGCCGAGGAACGAGGATGCCCGCTTCAGCCGCAAGAAGGTCTCCTCGGTCGCCGTGATCGTGCCCAGCATGACGTCGGAATGGCCGACGATGTACTTCGTCGCGGCCTGGATCGAGACGTCGACGCCGTGCCGGAAGGGCCGGAAGAACAGCCCGGCGCTGTAGGTGTTGTCGATCACCGAGACCGCGCCCGCGGCGCGTGCCGCGGCGGTGGCTCGCGGCACGTCTTGAACTTCGAGCGTCAGGGAGCCCGGCGATTCCAGAAAAATGAGCTTCGTATCGTCTCGAAACAAAGGCGCGGGATCGGCGAGCGGGTCGTAGTAGGTGGTCTCGACGCCGAAGCCCTTGAGCACGGTGTCGCAGAACCTCCGCGTCGGGTAGTAGACGCTGTCGACCATGAGCACGTGGTCGCCGGCCTTGAGGAACGCCAGCAGCGTCGTGGTGATCGCTGCCACACCCGAGGGCACGGCGATGGCGCGATGGCCGCCCTCGAGGTCGGCGATCGCGGTTTCGAGCGCAAAGGTGGTGGGGGTGCCGCGGCGGCCGTAGCGGGTGCCGTCATAGGGCGTTCGTTCGGCCTGCTCGAACGCCTCGAGGTTCGGGTAGACGATCGTCGAGGCGTGATAGACGGGCGGGTTGACGACGCCGTGGTTCGCGTGCGGATCGTTGCCGACGTGGGCGAGCCGGGTGTACGTGCCCGTGTCGTCTTCGCGGCCGCTCAACGCGCGCCTCCTTCCACCGGCGCATCGGCCCGGTTGCCCCATT
>CAYLSV010000183.1:0-1302 GCA_964386435.1 uncultured Tepidisphaerales bacterium | reverse complement strand
GCCCACGACCCGTCGTAGATCGCGGCGCTCTCGTGCCCCAGAAGAAAGGCTGCGAGCGCGGCCGCGGCGGCGGTGACCCCGGAGCCGCAGGTGCCGACGAGCGGCCGGGACGGCTCGATGCCGGCGGAGCCGAACACCGCTTGGATCTCGTCCGGCCGGCGCCAGACGCCGTGGCGGTCGGCGTCGACGAAGCTCCCAAAGGGGATGTTCACGCTGCCGGGGATGTGGCCCCGGCGGCGCACAGCCCGCGGCTCGGGATCGGTGCCGGCGAAGCGGCCCGCGGGGCGGTTGTCCACCACCTGCTCGGACGGATGCTCGAGGTTCGCCAGCATCTGCTCGAAGCTCCGCACGAGCTCGGGCCGGAAGCGGGCCTCGAAGCGTGCTTGCGCAGGCCGGACCGGCCCATCGTCGAGCGGCCGGCCCTCGGCGCGCCACTTGGCGAGGCCGCCGTCGAGCACGCGGACGTCGTCATGGCCGAAGACGCGCAAGGTCCACCAGACCCTGGGCGCGCCGAACGAGCCCTCGGCGTCGTAGACGACGAGCGTGTGCGCATTGCCGATGCCGAGCGCACCCGCCATGGGCGCGAACTCCTCCGGGGAGGGGCACATGTGCGGCAGGCGGGCGTTTGCGGCACACACCCGATCGAGGTCGAAGCGGACCGCACCTGGAATGTGGCAGCGCGCGTACTCCGCGTCGCCGTTGCGGCCGCTGCCGGGCAGGTGGAAGCTCGCGTCGAGCACACGCACCCCCGGATCGCCGAGGCGTGCCGCGAGCCACCCGGTGTCGATCAAGGCATGGGTTCCGGCGGGCATCGACGATCTCACGCGAGCCAGGAGGGCACCGGCAGACCCTTGCTGCGCAGGAAAGTCGGGTTGAACAGCTTGCTTTGATAGCGGGTGCCGAAATCGCACAGGATGGTGACGATGACGTGGCCGGGCCCGAGTTCGTGGGCGAGCCGGATCGCACCTCCGACATTGATGCCGGACGAGCCGCCCAGGCACAGCCCCTCCTCCTTCAGCAGGTCGAAGACGATCGCGACCGCTTCGGCGTCGGGGATGCGGTAGGCGTGGTCGACCGGCGCGCCTTCGAGATTGGCGGTGACCCGGCCCTGGCCGATGCCCTCGGTGATGGATTCGCCCTCGGCCTTGAGCTCTCCCGTGGTGTAGTAGCTGTAGAGCGCAGCACCCATCGGGTCGGCGAGTGCGATCCGGACGCCGGCCTTGCGCTCCTTCAAGTACATGCCGACGCCGCCCAGCGTGCCGCCGGTGCCGACGGCGCAGACGAAGCCGTCGACCCGGCCAT
>CAYLSV010000182.1:0-3409 GCA_964386435.1 uncultured Tepidisphaerales bacterium | reverse complement strand
GCCCCGGCGTATCCCGCACGAAGATGACCTGTACCGGCTGCGGCAGGCTCAGCGTCAGCAGCGCCGCGGTCAGCCGGTCCTCGCCGACAAACTGCCGGGTGGGGTTACCGTCGGCGTCGGCCGGGCCGCCGACGAACATCTCCGCGACCGGCACCACGCGGATGGCCGACCCCTGCCGGGCCACGACCACCTCGCCCCCGCCGAGGGAGGCCCGCAGCCGCTCGTAACCGGCGGGGGCCGGCGGCAGGGCCAGCGCCGTGGCGGCTTCGCGGATCGAACGCTGCGTCTCGTTGATCCGCCGGTCGAGCCGCAGCAGCGCATCGCGCACCCGCAGCGGTGCGTCGCGGTCCTCGGCCTGTCGTCTGAATTGACGGGCAAACGGCCCGAGCACCTCGTCGCTCACCCGCCGCAGGTCGCCCACCAATGCCGTCCGCGCCGTGGCCAGCGGAGCCAACGGCCGGGCCATCTGTTCGCGGAGACTCGCCGCCCCCGCGGCGTAGCCCTCCGCCAGTTCACGCAGCTGATTCGACAGCGTCAACAGCCCGTCCCGCAACCGACCCTCGGGCGTCTCCGGGTCCGCCGCCAGCTCGGCGAAGCGCCGCTGCATCTCGGCGAATGCGTCGCTGAGTTGTTCCAATTCGTTAAGGCCTTTGTCGAGGGCCAAACGCAGCGGGGCGGTTTCGTCGGCAAACTCGTTTTCGAGTTCGCGGAAGAACGCTTCGAGGCGGGGCGCTTCGCGGTCGGGGTGCAGGGTCTGCACCTGCACGCGGGCGGAGAAGCCGGCCAACTCCTGCAGCAGGTCGGCGACGTCCTGGCCGTTGCGGTCGTCGGTCCGCAGGACCGCGGTGAGCGTCACGTCATCTTCTAAATCGCTCAGCACCCGCTGGGTCTGGGGTGCGAGGGTGTAGGCCCGCGTGGCGGTGAGGTCGTAGCGCAGCCAGGGTTTGACGCCGGCGGGGGCACGGCGGACCTGCCAGTCCACCACCACATTGATCAGCACCACCAACGCCAGGGCGGCGACCACGGCGACGCCGACGTTGAGGCCGTAGAGCAGCCGGCGCCGGCCCTGGCTGCGCGACGCCGCCGGCGGGGCGGGTTGATCGGGCGGGGGAGTCACCGCCATCGCCGGCTCTCCAGCAGCTTCACCGCGAGGAACAGGAACAACCCCGTGAGCGTGAGGAAGTAGACGAAGTTGCGGATGTCGATCAGGCCCTTGTTGAAGTCCTCGAACTGGCGGTTGACGTTGGCGTAGAACAGTGCGGCGCGGACGCCGGGGGGCAGGAACGTGGCCGAGGGCAGGAAGAAGAGCAGGAACGTGAGGCCGCAGATCAGCAGCACGGTGAGCAGGAAGGCGATGATCTGATTTTCGCTGGCCGCCGAGGCGAAGACGCCGATGGCCAGGTACAGCCCGCCGACCAGGAGCAGGCCCAGCAGCCCGGTGAGGGCCGGGCCCCAGTCCGGCGAGGCGTGCCACTCCAGCACCGCAAACTGCACGAGCAGCGGCAGCAGCAGCACGACGAAGAAGGCGACCGCGGCCAGCCACTTGCCCAGCACGACCTGCGTGTCGCTGACCGGGCTGGTCATGAGGCGTTCGATCGTGCCGCGGGAGAGTTCCTCGCTGAGCAGCCGCATGCTGATGGCCGGGGCCAGGAACACCAGCAGCCAGACGACGCCGGCGTAGGTGTCGCGCATCGTGGCGTGGTTGCCCGGGGCGAAGCCAATGAAAAAGATCAGCGATGCGCCGAGGGCAAACAGCGCCAGGACGACGTAGCCGATGGGCGAGAAAAAGATGGCCGACAGCTCGCGGCGGAAGAGGGTCAGCACGGCACTCACGCGGCACCCGCCTTCCGCTGCACGTCCGTGATCCGCACGAATAACTCTTCGAGGCTCGGGGTCTGCTCCCGCAGCTCGCGGAGTTCGAGGACGTAGGAACGCAGCACCCGGCCGACCTCGGCCCGGGCGTCGCGGTCGTCGGCGGGGACAACCTCGAGCCGCTGCCAACCCGCGTCGAGGCTTCGGCTCTCGACCCACACCTCTTTGAGTTTAGACAACTGATCCGTGGCAGACTTCACCACCTCGGCCGGGCCGCGGACTTCGGCGATGACGGTGGATGCGCCGCCGGACCGTTCCCGGCCCTGACGCTGCAGTTGGCTCGGCGTGCCGTCGGCCACGATCCGCCCGCCGGCGATGATGACCAGCCGGTCGGCGACCTTCTGCACCTCCGGCAGGATGTGGCTGCTCAGCAGCACGGTGTGCTTACCCGCCAGGTCGCGGATCAGTTGGCGGATGTGGCCGATCTGGGTCGGGTCCAGGCCCGAGGTCGGCTCGTCGAGGATGAGCACCGGCGGCTCGTGCAGCAGGGCCGCGGCGATGCCGACGCGTTGGCGGTTGCCCTTGCTCAGCCGGCCGATGGTGCGCCGGCGGAGTTTGCTAAGCCCGCAGCGGTCGGTGACCCGGTCCATCCGGGCGGTGCGGCGCTTGCGGTCCATGCCCTGCAGCTTGCCGGCGAAGTGCAGGTATTCATCGACCCGCATCTCGGGGTAGAGCGGGTTGGACTCGGGCAGGTAGCCGAGCTTGCGGCGGGCGGCGGCGGCCTGGGTCAGCACGTCGTGGCCGTCGAGGGTGGCGCGGCCGGCGGTCGGCGGCAGGTAGCCGGTGAGCATGCGGATCGTGGTGGATTTGCCGGCGCCGTTGGGGCCGAGGAAGCCGACGATCTGGCCCGGCTGCAGCTCGAGCGACAGGCGATCGACCGCGAGGGTCGGGCCGTAGGTCTTGGTCAGTTGGGAAGCGACGAGCATGAGTCGGCGGGGCGGGGCGGCGGGCCGGGGATTGTCGGCGAAGGCGGGCCGATGTTCAAGGCGTCGCTTTGGTGCCGGAGGGTCGGTCGGTGCCGTGGGCGATGGCGGCGTTGGCCGCGGCGGTGGTGACGATCGGGATCGCCAAGAGCGGCTTCGGCGGGGGTATCGGGATCCTGGCGGTGCCGCTGATGGCGGCGGCGGTCGATCCGGCGGCGGCGCTGGGGGTGATGTTGCCGATCCTCATCGTCGCTGACGCGTTGGCGGCGGTGCAGCACCGCAAGAACTTTTCGAAGCCGCACCTGCTCAGCTCGCTGCAGGGGGCAGTTGTCGGCATCGTTTTGGGGTCGCTGGTGCTGTGGCTGTTCACGATCGGCCAGGCCCAGACGCGGGCGCTGAACCTGACGGTCGGGGCGGTGTGCGTGGGGTTTGTCGGGGTGCAGGTGTACCGGCTGCTGGGCGGGCGGGTGACGGCGGTGCCGGACACCGCGGCGTCCTTGGCAAGTGCCTTGGGTACGCCGGTGAGCGACACCGAGACGGCCGAGGCCGCGCCGGTCGACAACCCGGCGGCGGCCGAGGCGATCGGCGAGAAGTTCGGCTTCTCGAACCACGAG
>CAYLSV010000181.1:0-3529 GCA_964386435.1 uncultured Tepidisphaerales bacterium | reverse complement strand
ATGGGTTGGCCGGTCGCGGCCCGGTCTTTGCCGGCCCGCGGCGACGCGACGGACGAGCCGCGCTGGAGGTCTCGCCCGGTCGGCCCACGCCGGGCGTGAGATCGGCTTCCCTAACATGGGCCGCGACTTTCCCCCCCGCCGCCGGGCTATGGCTTTGACGCTGCTTGCTTTCCTGCCCATTGTGCTGCTGCTGGTCTTGAGCCTGACGTGGGGCGTTCGGCAGGCGATCCTGGCGGCGTTTGCCGTCACCGCCGCCCTGTTCTTCCTCGACGGCGGCGGACCGGCGGTATTCGTCGCCGGGCTCGTGAACGCCGTGTTCGGCACGGTCACGATCCTGATGATCGTCGCCGGCGCGTTGCTGCTCTACGCGGTGATGGAGCAGACCGGGTCGCTCGAGGGGCTCAAGGCGTCGCTGGACAAGGTCCATCCCGACCGGCAAGTGCGGTTCTTCTTCCTCGCGCTGTTCATGACGGCCTTCTTCGAGTCGGTGGCGGGCTTCGGCACGCCGGGGGTGTTGGTGCCCTTGCTGCTGATGGGCATGGGTTTCTCGGCGCCGCTGTGCATCGCGGCCGTGCTGCTCTTCAACGGCCTGTTCGCCGTGAGCGGCGCGGTGGGCACCCCGGTGACGCTGGGGCTGGCCCAGCCGCTGGACCTGCCCCCGGCGACGGTGACGAGGGTCTACGCCGTCGCCGGGGTCGGCGTCGCGCTGGCGGCGGTGCCGGTGATGGCGCTGGTCCGGCGTCAGGTCGCGGCCGAGACGGGCGCGCCGGCCCCCCGCAGCGGCTGGGCCATGCTCGGGGTCGTCATGGTCGCCTACGCCGCGCTGGCGCCGTGGCTGAAGGAACTGACCGGGATCGCCGCCGCCGGCCTGCTCGCGGGGTTCTGCGCCGCCGCCGTCTTCACCGACCGCCGCTTCGTCGTGCGGCCTTGGGTGCCGTACTTCGTGCTCGTCGCCCTGCTGTTTCTGCCCAAGGTGGTGCCTCCGCTGGCCGGGCTGATCGACGTCGAGTGGGCGTGGACGAACGTGCTGGGGACGGGCCTGGACGCGTCGCTGCGGCCGTTGCGTTCGCCGCTGGTGCCCTTCCTCGTCGCCGCCGGCGTCGCCCTGTACCAGGCCCGCCGGGCCCGCTTCGACGCTCGGCCCGTGCTGCGCAAATGCCGCGCGGTGGCCCTGATCCTGCTGCCGTCGCTGGCCATCACCCAGCTCATGCTCCACAGCGGCGGCCCGGCCGCGGACACCCCCTCGATGGTCCAGCGCATCGCCTCGGTCTTCGTCCAGGTCGGACCGGCCTACCCGCTGCTCTCTCCGCTGCTCGCCGTCGTCGGCACCTTCATGACCGGCTCCACCACCGTCTCGAACGTGATCTTCGGCCCGGTTCAGCACGACGCCGCCCTCACGCTGGGCCTCGACCCCGCCGCCGTCCTGGGCCTCCAGCTCGCCGGCGCCTCGCTGGGCAACGCCGTCTGCCTCTTCAATATCATCGCCGCCGCCGCCGTCGTCGGCCTCACCCGCTACCGGGCCATCCTCCGCCGCACCACCGCCCCGGTCCTCCTGGCCACCCTCGTCCTCGCCCTCGCCGGGTACGCGCTGCTGTACACCCTCCGCGCGTGAACCCCTGCGACCCACGGGCCGACCCCGGCCCGCATCCTCGGTGAAAGAACATCAAGCAACGTCAACCCGGTCCGGACCTCGGATCGCGCGACCCGTCCGGTACAATCCAACGATGAGCGCCCACCCCTCCCCCGCAACGCCCGGGCTCGTCAGCGTCGCCGGCTATCTGGCCGGCGAAGCCGACTCCCCGACCAAGCACGAATACCTCGGCGGCGTGATCTACGCCATGGCCGGGGCGAGCAATCGGCACAACCTGATCGCCAGCAACTTCGCCGGTATCCTGCACTCCGCGCTGCGCGGCAAGCCCTGCCGGGTTTACAACAGCGACACCAAGGTCCGCATCCAGTCCTCGACCTCGACCCGTTTCTACTACCCCGACGGCCTCGTCGTCTGCCAACCCAACCCCCCGGAAGACAGCTTCCAGGACCAGCCCGCCGTCATCGCCGAGGTCCTTTCCGACGCCACCCGCCGGACGGACGAGACCGAGAAACGCGACGCCTACCTCACGCTGCCCAGCTTACAGACCTTGCTGCTGATCGACCCGCAACTCCCGGGGGTTCTGCTCTACCGCCGTGCGGACCAGGGCTTCACCCGGAAGCACCATTCCGACCTTGACGCCATCATCCCCTTGCCGGAGATTGACGCGGAGCTCCCGCTGGGCGAGTTATACGAAGGTTTGGAGACGGCGTAGCTCAGCTCCCTTCTCTGGCGGCGGTTATTGATCCGGCCGTCCATTGGGTGTGATACGAATCCCACGCTGAAACAGAGTATCTCGGGGCTGTTGCCGCTCGCGGCAGATTGAGAGTGGGATGCGTGTGAGCTTGCGAACCACACCGCCGTCAGCCCCGGCAAGATGCGGTTTGCCCCGCTCACCGCCACCCTGCGAAACTATGCGATCGCTCGCTTCGACAGCGCTGAGAACCGTTGTTGGTACTCGGCGTTTTCCACGTTGCGCAGGCCGTCGACGCCGAACGCTTCGATGGTGAAGCTCGCGGCGACGCTGCCGTGGACGATGCCTCGCCGCAGCGCCGCGTCGTTTTCGGCGTCCGCGTCGGTCGAGGCGAGGTGGCCCATCATCCCGCCGAGGAAGGCGTCGCCGGCGCCGGTGGGGTCGATGACCTTTTCGATCGGCACGGCCGGGCAAGGCCACGTCGCGTCACCTTTCGCCAACACCGCGCCGCCTGCCCCGGCCTTGACCACGGCGAAGCGGGGGCCGAAGGCGAGCAGCTTCGTCGCGGCCGCGGCCGGGTCGGTCGCGCCGGTGAGCCAGCCCGCTTCCGTATCGTTGACCACGACCCCGTCCGCCGCCGCGATCGCGGCGCGCAGGTCGCCGCGGTGCTGCTGGATGTAGAGGTCGATCGTGTCGAGCACGGCCAGCTTCGCGTGCGGCAGCCGCCGGCGTAGCGCCAACTGATTCCGGGGGTCGGTCACGCCGAGGCAGACGTGCGTCGTGTCTTCCCAACCGGTCGGCAAGTCCGGCAGGGCCTCGACCGCCGGGTCGAAGGCGACGAGCCGGGTGTCGCGGTGCTTGAGGTCGTCGTGGTACGCGCCGTGCCAGCGGAACGTCTTGCCGGGCCGCCGGACAATGCCGGCCGGGTCGATCCCCAGGTCCAACAGTTCCTGCCACCGCTCGTCGGGGTAGTCTTCGCCCACGGCCGCGAGCAGGCGGACGGGGCCGAAGCGTCGCGCGGCCGCGGCGAAGTAGGCGGCCGCCCCGCCGAGCACGCCCCCCACCAGGAGCTCAGCCCGCGCGAGCGCGACGCGCTGACCTATCTGGCTCGCGGTGCGAATCGCGGGAAGGCCGCCGACACGCTCGGCATCTCCGAACACACGCTCCGGGCCTACATCGAGAGCGCGCGCTTCAAGCTCGGGGCGGCGAACGTGACCCATGCGGTGGCCGCCGCGATGTCGCGCGGA
>CAYLSV010000180.1:3331-3550 GCA_964386435.1 uncultured Tepidisphaerales bacterium | reverse complement strand
GGGTGGCAAAGGTCCGGGTTCTGCTGACAGCACCTCGAACCCGCGCTCCTCCCGGACCACGGGCAACGGCGCAAGCCCCCACCCTGCCGCCGGCCGGCTGGGCAGCAGATAGCCGGCGATCACCGCGATCATCGCCGCCAGCAGATGCCCCGCCACCAGCTCCGGATCGTCGCGCCGCGCCAGCAACTCGCCCGACACGAGCACGCGCCCGCCCGGCAG
>CAYLSV010000180.1:0-3321 GCA_964386435.1 uncultured Tepidisphaerales bacterium | reverse complement strand
CGATCCGGCCGTGACGGCGATGAGGAACGGCATCGAGATCGGCTCGTCGCCCCGGGTCAGTTGCCACCCCGCCACGGCCGCGAGTTGGGCGAAGAAGTACGCCAGCAGCGCGATCGCCAGCGTTGTCCAGTGTGCCCACCCCCGGCCGACCCGCCCGCCCAACCGGGCGGGTCCCGCGATCCCGCCCCACCGCAGCCATCCCACGGCCACCGGCACCGCGAGCCACGCGAGGGCGAACGTCAGCGCCACCGCCGCGAGCATCCCGAACTGCAGCGGGGTCGGTTCGAGCGGTGCGGCGGCCATCACGCGGCGAGCGTATCCTGCCCGCCGCGATGAGTGTTCCCGACCGGCCCGACGTGTTGCAGCAGATTCTGATTCGCAAGCGGCAGGAGGTGTCGGAGCGGGTGGCGGCAATGCCGCTTGATGAGATGAAGCGGCGGGCCGCCGACGTCGATCGGCCGCGGAACTTCTTCGCGGCAATGACGCGGGAGCCTGCGGACGGTAAGAAGCTGCTCAACGTGATCGCCGAGGTGAAGCGGGCGAGTCCGAGCGCCGGGACGATCCGCGGCGAGATCAACCCGGCGGCGGTGGCCCGGCAGTACCACGCCGGCGGGGCCGACGCGATCAGCGTGCTGACGGACGGGCCGGGCTTCGGCGGGAGCCTGGACGACCTGCGGGCGGTGCGGGCGGCAATGCCGTTGCCGGTGCTGCGGAAGGATTTCACAATCGACGCCTACCAGATCTACGAGGCGCGGGCGGCCGGGGCGGATGCCGTGCTGCTCATTGCCGAGGCGCTGGAGACGAACGAGTTGATCGACCTTCAAATCCTGGCGACCGAGCTGCGGATGACGACGCTGCTGGAGGTCCACTCGGCCGCCAATTTCATGCGGGTCCGCGACAACGTCATCGGCTTCCCGCACAAAAGCTACAGCCTGTTCGGCATCAACAACCGCGACCTCGCCACCTTCGAGACGAGCCTCGGCACCACGCTCCGCCTCGCCGAGTTGGTGGAGGACCCGACGACCCTCGTCAGCGAGAGCGGCATAAAGACCCGGCAGGACGTCGAAAAGCTCGCCGCCGCCGGCGTCCGGGGGGCCCTTGTCGGCGAGACGCTCATGCGCAGCGATGACCCGGCGACGACGCTTCGGACGCTGTTTCACACCTGAAACCGTTTGCCCGGCGTCCCGTCAATCGGGTAGAGTCTTCGCTGCGATGAACGTCAACGTACCCATCGAGGAATTACACCGCTTGGTGGATGAGACTGAGCACGGCATGAGCCGCGAGATCGCCGCGGTGGTGTCGAACCTGCGGCTCACCGCCGTTGAAAAGCGTCGGATGGATGAGCTCATGGACAAGAGCAAAACGCTGGGCCTCGAGGGTGATGAGCATGAAGAGATGCTGAGGTTTGCCGATCTCGCAGATTTGCTCGCCATTTTGCGCCTGCGGGCGCGGCGTGTGTCGGTCGATCCGGCAGTGGCGGAGGTCGCCGGGCGGGAGGCGGAGGTGGTGGCGTGACCGCAGCTACCCGGCGGGCGGTGTTGGCGAGAGCTGGGCGGTGCTGCGAGTACTGCCTGATGCCGCACCCTCCGGAGGATGATCCAATCCTTCCTGGGCCGCACGTCGACCACGTGATCGCAATCAAGCACGGCGGGCCGGACCAGCTCGAGAATCTGGCATGCGCCTGCTACCGCTGCAACGGCTGCAAGGGGACGGACTTGGCCACGCTCAAATCTGATGGCAAATTGGTTCGGCTATTCGATCCACGGCGGCAGGTTTGGCACGAACACTTCTCGCTGCGGAAGGATTGCCTCATCGTCGGCATCACCGAGATTGGGGTTGCCACCGCGCGTTTGTTGGCCATGAACGATGTGGCGCGGGTGACGTTGCGGTTGGAATATCGCGTCGAAGGACTACTTGCGGTGCCACATCCTGACAACTAGTCCATCTCACCTGTTTCATCATGCCCGCTTCGCCAGCTCCGCGTTCATTTGGCTGGCGACCTTGCGCATGTCGCTGATGAAGCCTTGGCGGGCGCGGGCTTTTTCGTAGTCGTCGGGGATGCGGAGGATGGCTGAGGGGTGGATGGTGGCCATGAACCACGGGGCGTGCTTGGCTTCGGTCATCACCTCGCCGCGGCTCTCGGTGACCTTGAACGTGCGGCCCATGAGCGCCTGGGCGGCCGTCGCGCCCAGGGCGACGAGCATGGGCGGCCTGATCGCCTCCAGCTCCGCCTCCAGCCACGGCTTGCAAGCGGTGATCTCGCGGGCGCCGGGCTTGACGTGCAGCCGCAGTCGGCCACGTTGCTCGTGCTTGAAGTGTTTAACCGTGTTCGTGACGTAAACCTGCTCCCGATCCACGCCGGCGGCGGCGAGCATGTCGTCCATGAGCTGCCCGGCCGGGCCGATGAACGGCTTGCCGGCCAAATCCTCCTTGTCACCCGGCTGCTCGCCGACGAACACGCACACGGCGTCGGCCGGGCCTTGGCCGAACACGACCTGCGTGGCGTCCTCGTGCAGCGGGCAGCCCTCGCATGCTTGGGCGGCTTTGCGCAGATCGGGCAACGCGCGGCTCTCGGGGAGGTACGGCTCGGCGGACAGCTTTTTCGTCTTGGCGTTCTTTGTGGCGGCGACCATTTTGGCGACCCTTTCCGGTGCGGCGGCGAGCATGTCGGGAATGGCGGCGGCCTCGGGCAACGTCGCCCAGTGCCGCACCGGCAGCTCGGCCTTCATCGCCTTGAGCTTGATACGCGCCGGGTTGAAGATGTGGGCGTAATACGTCGACCACAACTCCTCCAACGCGTCGCCCGCCGGGGCCTCCTCGCGAGGCACGCCCTCGGTGAAGCAAAGCGAATGCCCGCTGCCTTCGCCGTGCCAGTGGACGCTCTGGTCGGGCGTCAGAATGCTCCACCGCAGCGGGCCGAACCGGTCGCGGAAGAACGGGGCCGACAGCGGCAGCGACAACTGGTCCGGGCGGTGCCAGGCGACGTAGGCCTCGCCGTCGTCGCGGTCGATTTTGCGGAACCGGACAAAAGCGTGCGTCTTGTGGATGCACCGCCGGACGGCCTTTGTCATAATGTCCAGCCGGCGCAGATCCGGGTCCGACAGGTTCCGCAACAAATCGCGGTCCTCGTGCGTCAGCCGCCAGACGAGGCGGTAGAGCAGGCCCCACCGCTCGGCGTCGCGGTGGTGTGCCCCGAGCCGAAGCTGATCGACGAACTTCCGCGGCAGCCGCAGCTCCACGCCCTCCGCCGCCGGCGGCTCGTCCGATTCCAAGCCCGGCAGCAACCCTTCCGAGCCGTCGTCGAACAGTACCTTCTCCGGC
>CAYLSV010000179.1:0-3581 GCA_964386435.1 uncultured Tepidisphaerales bacterium | reverse complement strand
CTCACGGTCGTGCCTCGCATGGGCGGTTCCCAGACACCAAGCTTCAGAAGTCGATGCTCAACGCCGTGAAGTATTTCAGATCGTTGTGGGCGGCGTCGCCTTGGGTGCGGCTTTCGTACTCGTTTTCGATGCCGAGCTTCAGCTGCATGCCGTCGAGGCGTTCGATGTCGATCACATAGGCGACCTCGCTGACGTTGCGGTACTCGCCCAGCTCGTCCAGCAGCGGGAACAGCGTGGTGCTGAACTCGATCCGCTGGCGTTCGGAAAGTTTCCACGTGCCCTCGAGCCCGGCCAGACCCTCGGGGTTGAACTCATTGACGTCGCCGAACTCGTACGTCCCGCCGACACCGATGCGGCCGATGAGCTCGAAGTTCTCGCGGTCGTAAAACTGGTAGCCGGGCCCGAAGAACAAGCCGAAGCGGTGCTCCCACGGCTGGAATTCGTCGTAGTCGTACGTGCCGCGGCCGAAGAAGAACCACTCGGAGTCGGGCATCTTCCAGTCGCGGTTGAGCTTGACGCGTGCTTGGTTGCGGCTGCGCTCGCCTTCAGTGAGGTTCAGGAAGTAATCGGCCCGGAACTCGGTGCGGTGCTGGTCGTCGTCCTTCTTGACGGTCAGGCGGGCGAAGGTGTTGAGCGTTTCGCGGTTGCCGCTGGTGCCGGTGAGGCCGAGGTTGATTCGCTTGTCGTAACCCTCCAGGAACTGCGTGCCGAACAAGCCGCGGTTCTTCTTGGGCTTCTCGGGCGGCTTGGGTGCCGGGACCGGCTCCTTCTTCGCCGGCTCCGGGGTGGCCGGCGGCGAGACGGGATCGGGCGGCACCGCCTGCTCGGCAATGTCGACGCTTTGCACCTGATCCGCGGCGAGGGTCAGGCTGCCGAGGATTGGGTGGTCGATCGACACGCTGCCGTCGGTGTTCACCGTCGCCACGCCGCGCAGCTCGTCGCCGTTGGAGAGCACGATCACGTCGTCCCGCGGCGGCAGCTCGATGTCAGGCTGGTTCGCCAAGGCAACATGAACGGTCGCGAGGGCCAGCGCGGTGGCAACGGTTGGCAAATGTCGCACACGCGCAGCATCGGCTGATAACGCCAAAAACTTGCGTCCCCGTCAATCGAATCCGAAGGGTGGACGCCGCGACACTTTGTGCGGCGGCCGGTGCGGGTATAGTCCGGGCCGAATGGCCAAGGTTGATATCGAAGTTCCGGCGATGGGCGAAAGCGTGGCCGAGGCCACCCTGTTGAGTTGGCACAAGGCCGAGGGCGATTACGTCGACCTCGACGAGCCCATCTGCGAGATGGAGACCGACAAGGCCAACGTCGACGTCCCCGCCCCGGCCGCGGGCGTTATCGCGCTGTCCGGCAAGCCCGACGAAACCTACGCCGTCGGCGACGTCATCGGCACCATCGACCCCGACGGCAAGCCGGGCGAAGAATCGGCCGAACCCTCGACGCCGGCCACTGCCGACAAGCAAGTGGCCGAGGGTGACGGGCAGGCGGTCAAGAGCGACGAAACCCGCTCGGCCGCGGCCGTGAGTGCCGACAAGCTCGAAGACCTCGCCCCCGCCGTCCGCCGGATGGTCGCCGAGCACGGCCTCGACCCGGACCAGATCAACGGCACCGGCCGCGGCGGTCGCTTGACGAAGGAGGACGTCCTCAGGCACGTCGACGCCAAGGCCGGTTCGCCCACCCCCGCCACCCCGCCCACCGAGCCGAAGAAACAGGCCGCCCCACCGCCAACAACCACGTCACCCAAGCCCGCCGCCGCCGGCACCCGGCGGGTCGCCATGAGCAAGATCCGCAAACGGATCGCCCAGAACCTGCTCAACGCCCAGCAAAACGCCGCGATTCTCACCACGTTCAACGAAGTCGACCTCCACGCCGTGATGGCCATGCGGTCGAGCTACAAGGAGCCGTTCAAGGAAAAGCACGGCATCGGTTTGGGCTTCATGAGCTTCTTCGCCAAGGCGACGTGCGTGGCACTGCGCGAGTTCGAGCGGGTCAACGCCAAGATCGACGGCGATGAGATGGTCTTCCACGACCACGTCAACCTCGGCATCGCCGTCAGCACCGAGCGCGGGTTGATGGTGCCGGTCATCAAGAGCGTCGAAGAAATGTCGTTCGCCACCATCGAGAGCGAGATCAAGCGGGTCGCCCTCGCTGCCCGCGACGGCAAGCTCGGCCTCGACGAAATGTCCGGCGGCACCTTCACCATCACCAACGGCGGCGTCTTCGGCAGCCTGCTCTCCACGCCGATCCTCAACCCGCCCCAGTCCGGCATCCTGGGCATGCACACCATCCAGCAACGCCCCGTCGCCGTCGACGGCCAAGTCGTCATCCGTCCGATGATGTACATCGCCCTCAGCTACGACCACCGCATGGTCGACGGCAAAGAAAGCGTCAGCTTCCTCGTCCGCATCAAGCAACTGCTTGAGGACCCCGCCCGCCTGCTGCTGGACGTGTGAGGCAAAAGCAGGTGCGAGCGGACCACCTGAAAATCTTTCAACCGTCCGCGTCAGCGGACGCGTCCGGTTGCCTGACGCGCCCGCTGACCGGACGGCTCAAAGGTTCTGTCGTCACCGCGTCGCCACCGCCGCCAGCTCGCCGTCCCAGCCGCCGCCCAGGGCGCGGTACAACGCAACAGCCGCCCGCAGGCGGTCGCGCTCGACCGTCGCCAAGTCCGTCCGGCTCGCGTTAAGCGCCCGCCGCTCGGTGAGCACCGGCAAGAACTCCGTCAGCCCCGCCTCGTACTGCGTCTCGGCCCGGACCACCGACGCCTGCCGACTCGCCAGTGCCACCCGCAGTGCCGCCACCCGCTCGTCGGTTGACCGCAGTTGCACCAGCGCGTCCTCCACGTCCCGCACGGCCTGCACGACGGCCCCCTTGTAACCTGCGGCCGCCTCGTCGGTGCGGGCACGGGCGGCGTCGACGGCGGCATCAATTCGGGCGAAGTCCAGCAGCCGCCAGTTGATCGCCCCGCCGATCGACCACGTTCGGCTGCCGGCGTCCAGCAGGTCGCTTGACGAATCGCTCTGCAACCCGACGCCGCCGAGGAGGTTGAACTTCGGAAAATACTCGGCCACCTCAACGCCCACACCCGCCGTCGCCGCCGCGAGGTTCCGCTCGGCCGCGATCACGTCCGGCCGCCGACGCAGCAGTTCCGACGGCAATCCCACCACCGCCGGCCCCGGCCGGGGTCAGCCCCAGCAGCACGGCCAACCGGTTCGTTTGCAGCGCCACCGCCGCCCGCCGCGCCGGCACCACGGCCCGCGCCGCATCCGTGTCGGCCGCCGCCTGCAGCACGTCCAGCTCACCCACCAAACCCGCCTCAAAACGCTGCCGAGCCAGCGTCTGCGTCTCGGCAAACTCCGCCACGTTCTGCTCGGCCACGTCGAGCAGCACCCGCGCAAAAAGCAAGGAGAAGTGGGCATCGGCCACCTCCGCCGCAACCGACAGCCTCACTGCCGCCGCGTCCGCGAGCATGCCGCCGAGCCGGGCCGCCTCCCGCTCGACTGCCCGGCGCCGGCCGCCGAAGAAGTCCAACTCCCACGACGCGGCCAGGTCCAGCGAATAAAAGTTCGTCGTCGAGC
>CAYLSV010000178.1:0-3628 GCA_964386435.1 uncultured Tepidisphaerales bacterium | reverse complement strand
CGGAATCTATACGGATGGGCATCATAGATGTTGTTCGGATTCTGTCAACCCTTCTTGTTTGGATTTTGATAGATTTCATCGACCACTGCCGCACATTAAAATTAAGGTGATAGATCGTTCGCCGCTGCTCTAGAGCCTTTGATCTAAATCGACTGTGAATCCTGGCGGGTGTCCCGAGAATCGTTCGCCGGCGGGTTCTTCTTGCAGCGTGCGACGCTTGCGGCTAGTGTTCTGTGTTACCGGCGGATGCGCGGTGCAGTTGTCGATGCACGCGTTGACTGCCCCTCGATTAAGGGACACTGCATGCGTTTGCTTTTAATATCCGGAGCCAAGCGGGAGAGTGAGGGGCTGCGGCGGGAGCTGAAGTCTTTCAATTACGGCGTTGATCTGGCCGAGGGGGGCGAGCAGGGCCTGGCGCTGGCATCGGAGATCGAGTACGACGCGATCGTGGTGCGTAGTGACCGGGACGGCCCCATTGACGGGCCGGGGGCGACGCGGCTGCTGCGGAGCAACAACATCGGCCAGCCGTTGATGGTGATGACGCTGGATGTGGAGGAACCGATGGTGGTGGCGGCGTTGGACGCGGGGGCGGACCAGGTGATGGACCAGCGGCACGGCGTGCAGGAGCTGCTGGCGCGGGTGCGGGGGCTGCTGCGGCAGTGCGATCCGACGCCGGGCGACTCGATTCGGTACGAAGAAGTGAGGATGGAACTGCCGCGGATGCAGGCCAGCCGGGCGGGCCGGCCGATGGAGCTGATCGGAAAGCCCTACGCGTTGCTGGAGTTTTTCGTGCGGAACCCGGAGATTGTGTGCACGCGGGAGGCGATCGGGCGATCGGTGTGGGACCAGAATTTCGATCCGTTTTCCAACGTGATTGATGTCACGGTGTCGAAGATCCGGCAGCAGCTGGACAAGCCATTTGGCGTGCCGTATTTGCACACGGTGGTCGGGCGGGGGTACATGTTCGGCAAGACGCCGCCGGGCAAGGGCCAGCCGGCGGCGGAGCTGGCGGAGGTGCGGGCGGAGCGGTCCTGAGGCGTCGGCTGGATTCTGCGGCCGAGGGCGGCTAGTCTCTGACGTGGTCTGCCGGGGGTTGCACTCGCGTGGATGTGCCGCGGTGGGCCGAAGCTTTACGAAAGGATTTGCACGATGGAATGGTTGAAGAAGATGATGGCGGCCGCGGGTTTTGCCGCGGCGGTGGCGCTGGGCCCGGCTCTGCTGGTCGGCTGTGCCGAAGACGACGGTGTTGAGATCGAAGAAGTCGAGGACGACTTCGAGGACGCTGGCGACGACATGCGTGACGGCATGGAAGATGCCGGCGACAATGCCGAGGATACCCTCGAAGACATCAACGACTGAGCGAAGGCTCGTTCGTACCGCAATTAGCCGTCGCAGCCGCTGAGCTGCGACGGCTGTTTTATGTTATTCGTTGGCGATGGGCGGGCTCAGAAACCCGGCAGGTTCAGGCCGCCGGTGATCTGGGCCATCTGTTCGCGGACCATGTCCTGGGCGGCGGTGAGCGCGGCGTTGGTCGCTTCGAGCACGAGCTGCTCGATCATGGCGTGGTCGGACCCGTCGTCGGTTCGGCAGGCTTCGGCCACCAGGGCGGGGTCGAGTTGCACGGCGACAACCTGCATCTTGCCGTTGACCGTGACGCGGACGGCCCCGCCGCCGGCCTCGCCCTCGGCGGTGCGGGCTTCGAGGTCTTCCTGGACCTGCTCGAACTTGGCCTTGAGGTCTCCGGCATTGCCCAGCAGGCCGGCGAGGCTACGCATGGATTTGAGTTGATCGAACATGCGATGAGTCTAGCAGGCCCGGTGCGCGGCGGGCGGTGGCGACCGCGGCTATTGCGGGGCGGGGTCGGGGGGGGAGACGGAGGTGGTGTCGGGTGGCTGGTGTGGGTTGGGCTCCCGCCGGGCGTGGATGAGCATGGCGTCGGGGAAGACCTCAAAGACGTCCTGGACCAGTGGCAGGCTCAGGGCGTCGCGGCGGTCGAGGTGGGAGGCGTCGGGCCGGGGCGGGGAGGGTTGGTCGGGTGCAGCGGGGGTTGCGGCGTCGGCTTGGGCGTTGCCGGGAGCGGCGTTGGCGGGAGAGGCGTGGTCGTGTCGCGGGCCCGGGGCGGCCTCGACCTGCATCGGGTGGCCGAGGATTTGGGTGAGGGCTTCGGCGACGCGTTTGAGGCGCGGCGTGGTGGCGACGTTGTGGACGCCGCCGGCGAAGGTCATGGTGGGCAGGAGCACGGCCCTGCCCGGGCGGGCCGAGAGGTCCAGCGTGTCGAGGCGGAAGTGGTCCATCCACGCGGCGGCGTTGGACTGGCCCATCGTTTGTAGCACGGCGTCCCATGCCTCGGCGGGCGAGAGGTCGGGGCGAGGCACGGCCGCGGTCGCCGGCTCACTGGGTCGGGCGGGGGCATCGGGCTCGGCGTCGTCGGGTGTGTTACGCGGGTCGGGCGTTCGCGGCGGGGCGGCGGGCGGTTTAGCGGCCGGGGGTCGGGCGGCGGTCAGTTTTTTTTTTGTCCGCCGGGTGTCGGGGCGGAGCCGGCGAGCACGGCGGCGACGTCGGCCATTTTTTCCGCGAGGGTCAGGCGGACGACGGTGGCGTCGAGCAGGGCCCGCGGGTTGCTCGAAGATTTGGCGTAGCGTTGCAGGTTTTCGCAGAGGGCGATCATGTGGACCAGGCCGGCGGTATCGAAGCGGCCGGCCTGGGAGACGGCGGCGGCACGGGCGTCTTCGGACAGCTCGATCAGTTCGCTGTCGGGGCCGCAGGCGGCGATGAGCATCAGCTGCCGGAGGCGTTCGATGAGCACCTCGACGAGCTGGTCCTGGCCGATGCCGCGCTCCAGCAGGTCGGCGGTGGCGGTGAGCGAGGCGGCGACATCGCCGTCGGCGAAGGCGGCGACGAGGGCGGCGATCAATTCGTGGTCCGGCAGGCCGAGCATGTCCTGCAGGGTCTGGGCGGTCAGCGGTGATTCGCCGGTCGCCAGCAGGCGGTCGAGGAGCGACAGCGCGTCGCGCATTGAGCCGTTGCCGAGGCGGGCGAGCTGCCAGACGACTTCGCTCTGGGCCTCGACCTTTTCGTTATTGAGCACGTCCTGCAGGTGTTTGACGATCTTGCCGGTGGCGATGTTGCGGAAGTCGAAGCGTTGGCAGCGGGACTGGATCGTGGCCGGCACCTTGTGCGGCTCGGTGGTGCAGAGGATGAACTTCACGTGGCTCGGCGGCTCTTCCATGGTCTTGAGCAGCGCGTTGAACGCGCTGGGCGAGAGCATGTGGACCTCGTCGATGATGTAGATCTTGTAGAGCGCGTTGGCGGTGGGCGAGAGCCCGGCGTTGGCGATGAGCTGGCGGGCCTGTTCGACGCTGTTGTTGCTGGCCCCGTCGATCTCGATGACGTTGAGGTCGTCGCCGGCCATGATGGCGGTGGCCATGCGCTGCTGGACGTCCTCGGGGGGGTAATCCGGGGCTTGGTCGCTGCGCTCTTCAGCACCCGGCATGGGGGCGTCGTCGACCGTGGCGGGGGCGTTGAGGGCGCGGGCGAAGATGCGGGCCATCGACGTCTTGCCCACGCCGCGGGTGCCGCAGAACAGGTAGGCGTGGGCGACACGGTCGGAAGCGATGGCGTTGATCAG
>CAYLSV010000177.1:0-3788 GCA_964386435.1 uncultured Tepidisphaerales bacterium | reverse complement strand
GTCGCCTCCGTCCAGCGGCAGGCCGAATTCGAACTTGGTGTCGGCCAGCAGGATGCCCCGCTCGGCGGCGAATTCGTGGCCCATCTGATAGAGGGTCAGCGTCATGTCGCGCAGCCGCTGCATCAGCGGTCGGCCGACGAGCTCGGCGGCGCGGTCGAACGGGATGTTCTCGTCGTGGCCGGCGTCGGCCTTGGTGGCGGGGGTGAAGATCGGCTCGGGCAGGCGGGCCGACTGCTTTAGGCCGGCCGGCAGCGGGACGCCGCAGACGCTTTGGCTTTGCTGATACTCCCGCCAGCCGCTGCCGGTCAGGTAGCCGCGGGCCACGCACTCGATCGGAATCACCCGGCAGCGGCGGCCGAGCATGACCCGGCCGCGGAGGATTTGACGCTGCTGCTCTTCGAGGCCGGCGATGTCATCGGCGTCGGTCGACAGCAGGTGGTGCGGGATCTTGCCGCCCAGCCGCTGCTGGATCTGCGTAAACCAGAACGCCGAGAGCCGGGTCAGGACCCGGCCTTTGTCGGGTATACCGTCGGGCAGGACCACATCGAACGCCGACAGTCGGTCGGAAGCAACCAGCAGCGTGGCGTCCCGGCCGGCGGTGGTCCGGACGTCGTAGACGTCCCGCACCTTGCCGCGGCGGTGGTGGTCCAGGGGCAGATCGACGTGCAGCAGCGGCGGGTTCAAGCGGATCTCACGAAAAAAATAGAGGGAAGTTGGCGACGCGGCCGAGTGTATTCGATCCGCCGCGGGCGGTGGGCTATAGTGACCTTTCCTGTCTTTCGGCCCGTGCTCCGCTTCCTCTCCCATGGCTGCTGCTTCCCTGCAATACGAACTGAAGAAGTGTCGGCCGTTCGAGCACGCCAGCCAGGAGGCGTACGTCAACGTCCTGCGTACCGCCAGCTGGCTGAGCGGCGATTTTCACGCGTTGTTCAAGCGTCACGGCCTGTCGGAGACGACTTACAACGTGCTGCGGATTCTGCGGGGGGCGCGGAAGATTGAGCGGCTGCCGGGCCTGCCGTGCCTGGAGGTGGCGGATCGGCTGATCACCCGCGTGCCGGACATCACCCGGCTGGTGAACCGGCTGATCGACGCCGGGCTGGTCACCCGGACGCGTGACGCGGCGGACCGGCGGGTGGCTCTGGTCAGCATCACCGACGCCGGGCTGCGGCTGCTCAAGAAGCTCGACCAACCGGTCGTGGAATTGCACGAGCGACAACTGGGCCATCTGGACGAAGTCGAACTGGACGAGCTGAACCGCCTGCTGGAGAAAGCCCGGGGCTCGGCCGCCGAACCGGAAGGGTAAGGCGATCGCGGGTCGAATCAGGTCGCGTCGGGCTCGGCCGCGGGGCCGTCTTCTCGTTCGCCCACGTCCACCTGGTCCCAGTCGATCTGCTTCTGCGAGCTGAAGTAGTCGTCCATCATCCGGCGGGCCTCGGCCAGGTCGCTTTCGCGGACCAGGACCTTGACGCTGCCCGGGGCCTCGGCCCGGAAGCCGGCCGTCATCACACCGCTGGGCTCGGCGGGGATGCCCTGCCGCTTGAGTTCGTCGGCGAGCAGCGTGGCCTGGATCTCGCCGGACAAGGTCGTCAGGGTCGCGAGGTCGTCGTTGGGGCGGGGCGTGGTCATGGTAAGCAGATGCTACGCAACAAAGTGGGCGTAGTCCTGCCGCGAGTCGGCGACGCAGCGGAAGCGTATGGCGAGCGCTGGCAAACCGGTGTTGGTCCCGCGGTTGTCATCACGACGGCCCCGCCAAGGTTCAGCCCGGTTGATCGAGGCCGAACTGTTTGATTTTTTTGTAGAGCGTGGTGCGGTTGATGTCGAGTTGGCGGGCGGTCTGGTTGCGATTCCAGCCGTTGGCTTCGAGGGCGGCTTGAACAATCTGGCGTTCGGGGGCTTCGAGGGCGCGGCTGAGCGGGGTCGGGGTCCAGCCGCCGGCGAGGGCGGGGATACTGCCGCCGCCGTTCGACTCGGCCGGGAACGTGTCGCCGCGCACGGCCTCGGGCAGGTCATCGGGTTCGATCTGCGGCCCGCGGCTGAGCACCACCGCCCGCTCGATGGCGTTCTCCAACTCCCGCACGTTGCCCGGCCAGCGGTATTGCCGCAGCCGATCGAGCGTCGCGTCGGCGAGGGTGCGTTGTCGGCCGGTCTCTTTCTCGTAGTGCTTGAGGAAGTGCTCGGTCAGCCGGGGGATGTCGCCGGGGCGGTCGCGCAGCGCCGGCATCTTCAGGTTGACCACATTGATGCGGTAGTAGAGGTCTTCGCGGAACGTGCCGGCCTCGACCATCGCCTTGAGATCGGCGTTGGCCGCGAGGATAAAGCGGACGTCGACGTAGCGGGTCTGCGTGCTGCCCAGCGGCTCGAAGGCTTTCTCCTGCAGGACGCGCAGCAGCTTGAGCTGCAGCGCCGGGGTGGCGGAATTGATCTCGTCGAGGAAGAGCGTCCCGCCGTCGGCGGCGAGCAGCTTGCCGGGCTTGTCGGTGTCGGCTCCGGTGAAGGCACCTTTGACGTGGCCGAAGAGTTCGCTTTCCAGCAGCGTCTCGGGGATCGAGCCGCAGGCGAAGGTAACGAAGGGTCCGCAGACGCCGTCGCGGCGAGGATCGCGGCGTTCGGGTTGTTTGCGGCGGGACGAGGGGCCGCGCTGACGGCGGTCGTAGCCGCGGGGGCTCAGGGCGTGGATCGCCCGGCCGACCATGCTCTTGCCCGTGCCCGATTCGCCGGTGATCAGGACCGTGGTCTTGGAGTCGGCCACGGCCTCGACCAGGTCGTATACCTGCTGCATCCGGTAGTCGCCGCCGATCAGGTTGCCCAGCCCGAAGCGCTCGGCCAACTGGTCTCGCAGCGTGTGGTTCTCGGCCAGCAGGGCCTGCTGATTTGCGGCTTTGTTCACCGCCAGGCAGAGCTCTTCATCGACCACCGGCTTGACGAGATAGTCGGCCGCGCCCAGCTTGATGGCGGCCACGGCCGAGTCGATTTTGCCAAAGCCGGTGACCACCAGCGGGACGATGTCGCCGTGGTGCTCGTGCACGTTTTTCAGCAGTTCGAGCCCGTCGCCGTGCGGCATGTTGAGGTCGGTGATCAGCAGATTGAATTTCTGCTGCACATCCTCGAGCAAGGCGAGGGCTTCCCGGCCGTTGCCGGCGGTGGCGGTGGCGTAGCCCTCGCCGCGCAGCAGGTCGGCGAGGCTGTCGGCGACGATCGGGTCGTCGTCGACGATGAGGATGCGGGTGGGCTCAGCCGGCACGGCGGGCCTCGGGCAGCGGGGACACGCGGGCGGGTTGCGGCGGCGCGGCGGGGCGGGGGAAGCGGAGGGTCAGCTGCGCCCCGCCGTAGGCGTTGTCGGCGTTGGCGACGGTGAGTTGGCCGCCGAGGTCCTCGGCGATCTGCCGGCAGACCCCGAGGCCCACGCCGTGGCCGCGTGGCCGGGTGGTGAGGCCGAAGCGGAACCGGCCACGGGAGTCGAACAAGGTCGGGTCGATCCCGTCGCCGGTGTCGGTAACGCAAACCACAATCTCGGCCGCGCCGCCGCGGATGCCCAGGTGGATGCGGTGGGGGGCGGGGCGGGTGCTGCGTTGGATGGCCTGCACGGCGTTGTTCAGCGCGTTGGCCAGGACGGTGTAGACCGCGCCGCCGGGCAGGTCCTGCACCGCGGGGTCGAGGTGGTGGGCGAAGGCGATGCCGTGCTGCTGGATGGTCGGGCCGTAGACGTTGACGGCGTGGTGGTAGGCGTCGCGGAGGTCGCCGCCGGCGTTGAGGACGAAGCCGGCGGGGGCGGGTCCGGCGGCGGGTCC
>CAYLSV010000176.1:0-3862 GCA_964386435.1 uncultured Tepidisphaerales bacterium | reverse complement strand
CCGCTCACCGCGGGCCAGGCGAGCGAAGCTAAGCAGCTCGAGGCCCTGCTGGCGGGCGTGCGGGTCGGCCGCCGCCGGCGCGGGGCCTGCGTCTCGGCCGACAAGGGATACGACGCCCCGCGCTGCCGGGAGGCGGTGCGGGACAGGGGCATGCGGTGCGTGATCCCGCGGCGGGGCTTGGCCGCCGGCAAGCGTCGCCGCAAGCGGGGCAGGCCGCCGGCCTTCGACGCGGGGATCTACCGCCGGCGGAACGCCGTCGAGCGGGCGGTCCGGCAGCTCAAGCGGTACCGGCGGCTGGGCACCCGCTACGAGAAGCTGGCGGTGAACTACCTCGCCTTCGTCGACCTGGCCGTCGCCCGCGATCTGCTACATCTGCTGTTTACAAACGGCTCCTAAGTCATCCGCGTTGTCACGCCGCCTCGGCGTCTTCCGCCTTACGTTGACGCAGGTACAGCCACTCACCGCCGAAGATGACGGTCAGCCCGATCCCGGCGAAAGCGAGGACCAGCGGGTCGCTCGTGCCCTTCACCCATACGAACGCCGCCAGCACGACCGCGTCCATCACGAGGGCGGCAATCAAGATGCCGGCGTTGGCTTCGATTTCCTGGCGGACGCGGGTCAGGACGCCCCAGTGGATCGCCATGTCCATGATGAGGTAGAAGATCGCCCCGAGGCTGGCGATGCGGCTCAGGTCGAACAGGATCGCCAGCAGCATCGCGAAGACGATCGTGTAGACGAGCGTCGTGTACTGCCGACGGCCGGGGATGCCCACGTCCTTGAACGGCACGAGGTCCATCTCGACGAGCATCGCCAGCATCCGGCTGACGGCGAAGACCGACGCGATGACGCCGCTGACGCAGGCAACGATGGCCAGGGCGACCGTGAGGTAGAGGCCCCATTGCCCGAACGCCGGGCGGGCGGCTTCGGCCAACGCGTAGTCCTTGGCCTCGATGATCTCTGGGATCGACAGTGCCCCGCCGACGGCGAGGGCGACGAGCAGGTAAATCACGACGCAGATGGACAGCGCGATGATGATCGCCCGCGAGACGTTCTTCTTGGGTTCCTTCAGCTCGTCGCCGTCGTTGGTGATCGTCGTGAACCCTTTGTAGCTGAGGATGCCCAGGGCCACGGCCGCGACGATCCCAATCCAACCCGCATCACCGCCTTCATCGCCCGCGCCCGCCCCGCCGGTGAAGCTGTCCCACGCCAGGCCGCTGACCCACAGCCCCGCCCCGGCGAAGACGGCGATGCCGAGGATCTTCACCGCCGCCATCACGAGCTGGAACTTGTCGATGAACTTGTTCGCCAGCACGTTGACGCCGAAGGCGACCACAAGCAATCCGACCGCCAAGGCCGGGATCTTCCATTCGCCTGCGAACAGACTGCCCCCGACCGTCCCCCGCTGATCCGGCCCGACAAAGAGCCGCATGACGTACTGCCCGAACGTGCGGGCGACGAGGGCCTCGTTGATGACCATGCTGAAGTACATCAGGAGCGCCATGCCCGCCGGGACCGTCCCGCCGACGCCGGTCTTGCCGTAGAGGCGCGTCAGATACATGCCGATCCCGCCGGCCGACGGGTCGTCGTTGCTGAGCTTGACGTAGCTGTACGCGCTGAACCCCGCGACGACGGCCGCGACGAGGAAGACGACCGGGAACCACCCGCCGGCCAGCTCGGCGATCTGGCCGGTGAGCGCGAAGATGCCTGCGCCAATCATCACGCCCGTGCCCATCGCCACCGCGCCCGGGAGCGTGAGGCTGCCGAACTTGTAACCCTGGTCGTTTCCGTTGTTCTCGTCGTCACTCATAGTTGGATCGTCCTCAATCGCAGGGCGTTGCCGATGACACTCACGCTGCTCAGGCTCATCGCGGCCGCGGCGAACATCGGGCTCAGCAGCCAGCCGGTGATCGGGTAGAGCAAACCTGCGGCAAGTGGTACGCCCAGCGCGTTGTAGGCGAAGGCGAAGAACAGATTCTGGCGGATGTTCCGCATCGTCGCGTTGCTGAGCCGGCGGGCTTTCGCGACGCCTCGCAGGTCGCCACCGACGAGGGTCAGGCCGGCCGACTCGATGGCGACGTCGCTGCCGGTGCCCATCGCAATGCCGACGTCGGCGCGGGCCAGGGCCGGCGCGTCGTTCACGCCGTCGCCGGCCATCGCCACACGCTTGCCCTGTTCCTGGTACTCGCGGATGACCCGCTCCTTGTCCTCGGGCAGGACCTCGGCGATCACGCGGTCGATGCCGAGCCTGCCGCCGACCGCCTCGGCCGTGGCCCGGCTGTCGCCGGTGAGCATGACGACCTCGATGCCCTCGTCGTGCAACTGCCGCAGGGCTTCGGCGGTCGTCTGCTTGATCGGGTCGGCCACGCCGACGAGGCCGGCGAACTTGCCGTCTACCGAGACGAACATGACGGTCTGCGCCTCGCCCCGCAACTCGTTCGCCCGAGCTTCGTCGATGTCGACGTCTTCGACTTTCATCATCGCTGCGTTGCCGACCGCGATCCGGCGGCCATCCACTTCAGCCGCGACGCCCTTGCCGGTGACGCTGTCGAAGCCGCTCGCCTCGCGCTTCTCGACGTTCCGTGCCTCCGCCCTCCTGACGATCGCCTCGGCCAGCGGGTGCTCGCTGCTCCGCTCGACCGCGGCGAGGTCCGCCAGCAATTCACCTTCGTCATCCGCCTCGACCGTCACCAGCTCCGGCCGGCCCTCGGTCAACGTCCCCGTCTTGTCGACCACGAGCACGTCGACCTTCTCGAACGTCTGCACCGCCTCGGCCGTCTTCACGAGCACGCCCGCCTTCGCCCCCTTGCCCACGGCGACCATGATGCTCATCGGCGTCGCCAAACCCAACGCGCAAGGGCAGGCGATGATGAGCACGCTCACGGCCGTGATGATCGCCAGGGCCGGGCTGACGAACAGCCAGATCACCAGCGACAGGATCGCCACGAGGATCACCGCCGGGACGAAGTAGAGCGACACCTGGTCGACGAGCTTCTGGATCGGCACCCGTGACCGCTGGGCCGCCCCGACCATCTCAACAATCTTCGACAGCGTCGTGTCCCGCCCGGTCGCGGCGACGGTCATGGCGAAGCTGCCGGTCGTGTTGAGCGTCCCGCCCGTCACGGCGTCGCCGGGCTGCTTGGCGACGGGCACGGGCTCGCCGGTAATCATCGACTCGTCGACGCGGCTTTCGCCGTCCGTTACCTCGCCGTCGAGCGGCACCTTCCCGCCGGGCCGGACACGCACCACATCGCCGACCTTCAGCCGCTCGACGGGCACCTCCTCCTCCACCTGGTCCGTCACCCGCACCGCCGTCGGCGGCGCGAGGTCGAGCAGTTCCCGCACCGCCCCGCTCGTCTGCGCCCGCGCCCGCAGTTCGAGCAACTGCCCCAGCAAAACGAGCGTGACGATCACCGCCGCCGACTCGAAGTAGACGCCCACGACGCCCACCCCGCCGTCGACGACGTCTTCGCCCGGGCTGTGTCCGCCGCGAAAGCTGTCGGGGAAGATGCCCGGCACCGCTGTCGCGACCACGCTGTAAAAGAACGCCACCAGCACCCCGATGCCGATCAGCGTGAACATGTTCGGCGACAGCCGCCGCGCCCCCTGCCACCCGCGGTGGTAGAACGGAAACGCTGCCCAGAAGACGATCGGCAGCGATAGGACCAGTTGCACCCACTGCGCCCCGCGTGGCGACACGACCGCCTCCAGCGGCCGACCCGGCAGCATGTCGCTGACCATCCACGCCAGCATCGGCAGCGTCAGGATCGCACTCACCCAGAACCGCCGCTTGAAGTCGCGATACTCCCCGTCGTCGGCCTCGACGGCCGCGTCCTTCGGCTCCAGCGCCATCCCGCAGATCGGG
>CAYLSV010000175.1:0-3867 GCA_964386435.1 uncultured Tepidisphaerales bacterium | reverse complement strand
CCAACGCTACTTCGTCAAAAACCACGGCCGGCTCTACGCCGCCGCGTCCGACGCCGTCTGGATCCTCGGCCACGCCTTCTGGCGCACCCGCCTGTTCCTCACCCGCCAACCCTACCGCGACTCGCCCGGCCTGCTGCCCGACTTCATCCGCCACAGCGTGTTCCGGCGGGGATTCGGCACCGGCCCCCGAACCTAGTCGACCGACCCCGACCCCGACCCCGC
This sequence comes from uncultured Tepidisphaerales bacterium, assembly GCA_964386435.1. Taxonomy (GTDB): domain Bacteria; phylum Planctomycetota; class Phycisphaerae; order Tepidisphaerales; family Tepidisphaeraceae; genus CAYLSV01. The sequence goes on along the minus strand of CAYLSV010000175.1, from coordinate 3,645 downwards.
CCGCCCCATGACCGATCAGGAAACCCAACCCGGCCTCCTCGCGCTGCTCCGCGAGGACCTCCGCGCCCACCGCGGCGACTGGACCCGGCCCGGTTTCCGTGCGGTGGCCGTGCACCGCTTCGGCAACTGGCGGATGGGCGTGCGGCCGAAACTCCTGCGGGGCCCGCTGAGCCTGGTCTATCGCGCGCTGTTCCGCCGGGTCCGCAACCGCTACGGCATCGAGCTGCCTTACTCGGTCAAGCTCGGCCGCCGCGTGGTGTTTGAGCACCAGTCGGGCATCGTTGTCCACGGCAACAGCGAAATCGGCGATGACTCGATCATCCGGCAAAACGTCACCCTCGGCGTCCGCCGGGAAGACGGCGAGCAGCTGCACCGGGCCCCGCGATTGGGCCGGGGCGTCAGCGTCGGGGCCGGGGCGGTGATCCTCGGCGGCGTCACCCTGGGCGACGGAGCCAGCGTCGGGGCGAACGCCGTGGTGCTCAAGGACGTGCCCGCCGGGGCCACCGCCGTGGGCGTGCCGGCCAGAGTCCTGCCCGCCGCCCCCCCGGCCGAGGCCGTGCCGCGGCCCGATACCTCGCCGGCGAATCCGCTGGAAGGTGTCATGTTGGCCGGGGCCGAGGGAGGCGCTGCGTGAGCCGCATCGGCGTGGTCATCATCGGACGTAATGAGGGCAGCCGCCTGAAGGACGCCTTGCAGTCGGTGCCCGCGGAGGCGGCGACGGTTTACGTCGATTCGCGGTCGACCGACGGCAGCGTCGAGCTGGCCGAGTCGCTGGGCGTCTCGGTGATTTCGCTGGGCGACGGCCGGCTGACCGCCGCCCGCGGTCGGCAGGCGGGCCTGGATTGGCTGCAGTCGCAGCACGTCGAGCTCGCCTATGTCCAGTTCATCGACGGCGACTGTGTCCTCGAGGACGGCTGGCTAGATGCGGCTGCGGAACACCTGGACCGGCACGCCGATCTGGCCGGGGTCTGCGGCCGGCGGACCGAGGAACGACGCGACGCATCGGTCTGGTCGCGGCTGATCGATATCGACTGGGACATCCCCGCCGGCGAGGTGCCGTACTTCGGCGGCGACGTGTTGACCCGAATCGAAGCGGTCCAACAGGTCGGCGGCTGGAACCCGACGCTCATCGCCGGGGAAGAGCCGGAGCTGTGCTTTCGCCTCCGCGACGCGGGGTGGCGGATCGCCCGCCTCGACCGGCCGGCTACCCGGCACGACATCGCGATGAGCTCTTTTGCCGAGTACCGCAAACGCAGCCGGCGGTCGGGTCACGCCTACGCCGAGGTCGGCTGGTTGCACCGCCACGGCCCGGGCCGGGCCTGGCTCCGCAGCGCCTTCTCGATCCTGCTGCAGGGGCTGCTGCTGCCGGTGCTGATCCTTGTCGGGCTGCTGGTGTGGTGGCCGATTGGATTAGTGCTCAGCCTTCCGTACCTCAAGTGGTTCGCGGCGATGGTGCGGTCGTGCCGGCGGCGGGGCTACGGCTGGCGGATCAGCTTCGGCTACGCCCTCGTGAATCTAGCGTCACGCCCGTCGGGGGCGATGGGTGTGGTGCGGTACATCGTCGGCCGAGGGTCGGGCCGACGCGCGAAGCTGATGGAATACAAGGCCAACCCCAACGCCACCCCGGCGGGAGGTGGCGCGTGAAGGCGTTGTTTTACGCCGGCTACAGCGGGGTTGCCGATGCGTTGGCGTGGCTGATGCGTGGTGCGTTGCCGGTGCGGCGTTTCGGCCGGCGGCTGCGGGGGCTGGCGGCGCTGCGGGCCCGGGTGCGCGGCCCCGTGCCGGCGACGACGCAGTTCGACGGCCGGATCGACGCGGCCCCCGGCAGCCGGGTCGAACTCGGCGAACACGTCCGCCTGGGCGACGGCGTGTTTTTTGAAACCGCCGGTGACGGGAGCATCAGGCTGGGCCGCGACGTCCGTATCAATACCGGCACGCTCATCGCATCGCACGTCTCGATTACCGTCGGCAACGACGTGCTGATCGGCGAATACGTGAGCCTACGCGATGCTAACCACGGCACGGCCGACAACGGCACGCCGATACGGCAGCAGCCCCACGCCGCCCGGCCGATCAGAATCGAAGACGGCGCGTGGATCGGCCGGGGCTGCTGCGTGCTCGGCGGCGTCACGATCGGGGCGGGGGCCGTGGTCGCGGCCAACAGCGTGGTGACTCGGGACGTGCCGGCGATGACCATCGTCGGCGGCGTCCCGGCCAAACCGATCCGCCGACGCCTCGCCGACGAACCCGCGGTCCGCCTGGCGGGCTCCGCCGAGGCACCGGCCGAAAGGGGGGTGGCGTGACCGAGCCCGAGCCGCACATCCTCTACGTCGGGGCGATTCTGCCCAAGCGCAGCGAGACATTTGTGTATCGCGAGGTGCTGGGCCTGCGCGAGCGCGGCCTGGCGGTGAGCATCGCGTCGGTCCATCCGCCGGGCGAGGACGACCTGGCCGGCGACCCGCAGCTCAAGCAGTTGGCCGAAGAGGCCGTGCCGATCTACGGCCGCGGTCGGCGGGACAAGCTGGCGGTCTACCGCGACGCGGTGCGGCAGAGCTTCATCCGCCGACCCAAGGGGTTCCGCGAGCTCAAGCCCTCGTACTGGCCCAAGTATCAGTTCCAGTGGGAGGCCGGCTACGCCCTCGCCCAACGGGTGCAGCACCACGGCATCACCCACATCCACGCCCACATGGCCCACGTGCCGACCACCATCGCCATGGCCTGCGCCGAAGCGCTCGAGCTGCCCTTCAGTTTCACCGGCCACGCGGCCGACCTGTTCCGCGACCGCTCGGCCCTGCGGACCAAGCTGCGGGCCGCCTCGTTCGTCGCCTGCATCAGCGAGTGGCACCGCCGGTTCTACCAACGCCTGGTCCCCGAACTCAACGAGGTGCAGCTGCCGATCATCCGCTGCGGCGTGGACATCGATGAATTCGCCCCGGTGGACCCGGCGGCGGCCGACGGCCGGGAGCTGCTGGCCGTGGGTCGGCTGGTCCCGAAGAAGGGGTTCGATGTCCTGTTGCGGGCGATTGCCGCGGTTGACGTGGGCCACGACGCCGGTGACGGGGCATCGGCCGCCGACCTGCGGCTGACGCTGGTCGGCGAGGGGCCCGAAGAGCAGAAGCTGCGCGGGCTGGTCAAAGAACTCAACCTGACTAACCGGGTAACCTTCACCGGGTCGCTGCCCAACGCCGAGGTGCGGGACCGCATGGCCCGGGCCGGCGTCTTCGTATTGCCCTGCCGCGAGGCGGCCGACGGCGACCGCGACGGGATCCCGGTGGTGCTGATGGAGGCCATGGCCCGCAACGTCGCGGTGGTCAGCGGCGACCTGCCCACGATCCGTGAATTGGTGACCGATAATGTCACGGGCGTCATGGTTCGGCCCGGAGCGGTCGATGAACTACGGGAAGCCCTGACGCGTCTGGCCGACGACGCCCCGCTGCGCCGCCGCCTGGCCGACGCGGGCCGTGCCCGCGTGGCCGAAGAGTTTTCGTTGGCCGTCACCCTCGATCGGCTGGAGACCGCCTTTTCCGCCGCCGCCCGGCCCGCCCCACCCGCCGCCGCCGTGGCCGAGCCATGAGTGAATCCCGCCGCCGCTACTGCCTGATCAGCCCCACCCGCGACGAGGCTGAGTTCGCCCGCCGCACGCTG
>CAYLSV010000174.1:0-3949 GCA_964386435.1 uncultured Tepidisphaerales bacterium | reverse complement strand
GCAGAGCACAATGTCATGTCCACGGTAGCCGCGGCACCACGTGCCGCAGGTCCGGCTCACGCTGGAAAGAGTTCGTTCACCGCCCGCACCGCGTCGTCGTCCAGCGTGATGCCGCTGGCTTCGGCGTTGGCGTGGACCTGCTCGGGGCGGGTGGCACCGGTGATGAGGCTGGTCACCTCGGGGCGGCGCAGGCACCAGGCGAGGGCGAGTTGGGCGGGCGTGAGGTCGTGCTCCTCGGCGATCTTCGTGAACCGCTGGGCCTTTTGCAGCAAGTCCTCGTCGGCGAGGCGGTTCTTGATGAACTTGTTCTGGCGGTCGTCGGTCGCCCGGCTGCCCTCGGGGAGCGGTTGGCCGGGCTTGTACTTGCCGGTCAGGATGCCCTGGGCGAGCGGGCTGTAGACGACCTGGCCGATGCCCTGGCGGTGGCAGAGCGGGAAGACCTCCGCCTCGTTCTGCCGGTCGAGGCAGTTGTACGGCGGCTGGCTGCTGCGCGGCCGCTCCCAGTTGTGGGCGTCGCAAAGCTTCAGGCACGCCTCGATCTGGGCGGGCGTCCACATGCTGAAGCCCCAGTACAGCACCTTGCCGCTGCGGACCAAGTCGTTCATCGTGCTCACCGTCTCGGCCAGCGGCGTGTCCTCATCCCAGCGGTGGCACTGGTAGAGGTCGATGTAATCGGTCCGCAGCCGCCGCAGCGAGGCGTGGCACTGCTCGGTGACGTGCTTGCGCGAGAGGCCGCGATCGTTCGGGCCGTCGCCCATCGGGAAGAACACCTTCGTCGCCAGCACGTAGTCGCTGCGGCGGCGATCCCGCAGCAGCTCGCCCCACGCCTCCTCACACTTGCCGGTGGCGTAGGCGTTGGCGTTGTCGAAGAAGTTGATGCCGCAGTCGAACGCCGCGTCGAGTACCTTGCGGCCAACGTCCTGATCCACGGCATTGCCGAAGGTCAGCCAGCCGCCGAGGCCGATTTCGCTGAGTTTCACGCCGCGGTCGCCGAGGGGTCGGTAGTTCATGGTTTGTTGTCCTTGGTTCTTTGTCATTTGTTCTTTGGACAAAGGACCAAGAACGAATGACAAAGAACAACGCTAATCCTTTTCCTTCGCCACGCCGAGCTCACGTTCGAGTTCGGTTTCCAGGTCGTCGAGCTTGCCGAGTTCGGCCCGCTCCTCGGCGAGGACGTCGGCCTCGATCAGGCGGTCGATCTCGTCGTCGCCCACGGCGTCGTCACGCACCGTGCTCGGGCCGGCGGCGGCGTCCTCGACGCCTTCGAGGAACAAATCCATCCGCTCCTCCATACTCTCGGCCTGGTGCATGGCCTTCTCCCAGTCGCCCTGGGTCTTGGCAAGGTCCATCTCGCCGAACGCCTTGCCGATCTCGGCGGCGATGAGGTTCATGCTGCTGGCGAACTGCTGGCTGCTGCGGGCCTGCTGCTGCAAAAGCTGGGCGTTCTTGATCGCGAGCAACTGCCGCTCGAGCGTCTTCTTCACCGCGGCGGTCCGCTTGAGGCTGCCGCGGATGCTGGCGTACTGCCCATCGTCGCCGATCTTGCGGGCCTGGCGCGCGTGGGTGATGAACTCTTCCTGGAACTTCTCCTGCTGGCGGATCGACTTCTCGATCTGCTTCACGCCGCGGCGGATGCGCATCTCGCGCTCCATCCGCCGCTCGTCCTTGCTCTTGAAAAGTCCCATGATTTGGCCTCACTCACCCTTGCCGACGAGGAACAGCAGGACCGTCGCCACCACCGGCACGCCGAGGACGAGGACCCACAGCGAGATGAGCAGCAGGTTGAAGTCGCCGAAGTAGCCGACCTCGGCCTCGGCGACTTCGCCGGGCGACTCGGGCATGGCGTCGTCTTCATCAGCGGCCGCATCAAGGGCACGCTCCACCGTCGCCGCGGCCGGCGCGCCGGGCTCACCCTCGATTTGCTCCACGACGGCCGCGACATCGACCCCGTCCGGATTGGCGGGCGTGGCCGGGGCGGCCGGGGCGGCCGGGGCGGCGGAGCTCAACAGCAACAGCGCGACGATCGACAGGCGAAGCATGTCGGGATTGTAAGCCAACCGAAGTGCCGCCGCGAACGGCTAGACCGGCGGCAACCAATCGGCTGCCCGCACCGTCACCGGCTCCCCCGGCGTCGGCAACGTCAGCGTGGCGTCGCCGGTGAGCACCTCCCGATCCGCGTACGTCAGTCCCGTCGGCTCGCGGTGGACCTCCAAACAGCGGTCGGGCAGGTTGACGATGACGTACAGCGGAATCTTCGCCTCGGCGTAAAGCTCGAGCTTCACCCCGCGATCGGTGGCGAGGGAGGAGTCGGACACTTCGATGACCGCCAGCACGTCGTCGGGCGTCGGTTTGCGGCCGAGGTAGTCGCGGTTGCTGCCACGGATGATCACGGAGTCGGGCTCCGGCTCGCCATCGAGCGGCAGCGTGATCGGCGACTGCTGCCGCATCGAACAGCCCTCTGCGCGCAACGCCGCGTCGATCAACCTGATTTCCTCAACCACGAACGCGTGATCATCACCGACGGGCATTTGTTGCTCTTCTTTATCTCCGGCCGCCGATTTGTCGTTCAGCACGATGACGCCGCGGATCAACTCCAGCCGCGCGCCTTCCAGCAACCAGCCATCCTTGATCATCTGGTGGTACTGCTCGACGGTGATGCGGGGCAGGCCGTGCTGGTGCGGCGACGGGGCGGGCGATGGTGTGGGCGGCGTTGCGGGCGGCGGTGCCGGAGCCTTGGGCTTCGGGCGGGGCGTGGGTGGCGGGGCGGTGGCGATGGTCATGCGGAACCTCCGCGGGATGTTACCGCGCATAGGCTGGGGCGTGCTAGAACGACTTGTTGCCGGGATCGTGTTGTTCGGGTGGGTCGCCGCATCGCCGGGGGCGATCGAGCCGGTGCGGACGTGGGTGCCGCCGGGCATGCCGGTGGAGGTGCGGGTCACGGCCGATCAGCCGGTGACGCTGGTGGCGACCTCGTTCGTCGGCGGGCGGCTCGACGCGCCCGAAGGCGTGGCCGACGCCGGACCCGGCGACATCGTCGACGCCACGACGATCTTCGGCTTCCGGGAGGCGGGGGCGTACTTGCTGTACGCGGTGCCGCGGGCGGTGGAGGGGTTCGAGGCGGTGGCAAGCGACTTCATCGGCACGCCGCTGGTGGTGGAGGTGCGGGGCGACGACCGGCCGGGCGCGGCGGCGGGGCCGTTGGTGATGCGGGTGGTGCCGCTGGAGTTCGCCGCCATTGACACGGGCCTGGGCTCGATGCAATTGGCGTTCTACTACGACTCGGCCCCGGCGACCGTGGAGCACTTCACGAGCCTGGCGAGCGGCGGGTTTTACGACGGCCTGAGCTTTCACCGGGTCGTGCCCGGCTACCTCGTGCAAGGCGGCGACCCCCGCGGCGACGGCAGCGGCGGGCCGGGCTACCGCGTCGATGCCGAGTTCAGCGAGCGGCCGTTCCGCCTCGGCTCGGCGGCGCTGGCGCGGTTGACCGACCCGATCGAGCGGCAGGGGGCCATGCCCCGCCCGGTGGCCGCCGACTCCGGCGGCAGCCAGTTCTTCCTGACGCTCGACGTGCCCGCCGAAGACGCCGACCGGTTGAACGGCCGGCACACGTTGTTCGGCCGGGTGGTGGATGGTTTGGACGTGCTGGAGGCGCTGGGCGAGGTGCCGGTGGAGCCGGGGACGACGACGCCGATCGAGCCGCCGTTGATCCGGGCGGTGCGGATCGAGCCGGTGACGCCGGAGGCCAACCCGTACCCGCGGCTGCGTGCCACCGAGGCCGGCGATTCGCCGCTGCAGGACGTGATCGACGAGGCGATTCGCGATGCCCTGCCCGAACTCGACGCCGAACCGGGCACTCCCGCCGCGCCGGAGGAGTAGGTGGAGCTTGAACCCTTGGGTAGCTGCGGTGCAACGCACCGCAGTCCGGACTGCGGTGCGTTGCACCGCAGCT
>CAYLSV010000173.1:0-3961 GCA_964386435.1 uncultured Tepidisphaerales bacterium | reverse complement strand
AATTAACCGGTTGTTGAGGTCACTAAGGTCAAATGGTGAACGTACCTTGCTCTCCAGGATGATGTCCAATGACCTTGACCAAGACCATCAAGACGCGGCTCTGGCTGCTCGCCCTGTGCGCGGCCCTGGGGCCGCTGCCGGTCGGAGCCATGGCGCTGCTCAACATGCGCGACGCGCTCCTCGAAGCCGCCCGCGTCGATTATGCCGACAGCGGCCTGGGCGATTTGGAGCGGAAGATCACGCTGCAGAACAAGCGGATCGACGACGTCCGCCCCCAACGCCAGGCCCTGCAGCGGCAGATCGACGACATCGCCGCCCGCTTCAGCACCGCCGACCTCGACACGCTCTCCATGCAGCTGCAGGGGCAGCTCAACATGCTCGACAACGAGCTCGCCGATAGCAAGCTGCTGGCCGACGTCGCCAAACGGGCGCTGGCCGAGAAGCGCGACACCCCGCTGGCCCGGCTGGCGGTGGGCGACACGATTTTGCAAGGTTTGCTCAACGAGCAGCGGGCGCAGGAGCGGGCCATCAACCAGCTCTCCCGCCGCTACGGCGAGGGGGCCCAGGTCATGCGTGACGCCCGCGAGCAGCTACAGTCGATCAAGAACGAAATCAACCAGTACGCCGACTTGTTGCGGCAGAACACGGTCGAGATCCCCAACTTCGCCCGCAACGCTGAGTCGCCGACGCTGACGGTGGACCAGACGTTCGTGAGCGTGTTGGAGCAGAAAATCGAGCAATACGAACGCCGCCGCGCCCAGATGACGGCGACCGCCGAGGACGTGTATACGGCCCGCACGCAGATCAACCAGCTTGAGGGCGAGATCGCCAACGTCGGCGTCACAATCGCTCAGGCCCAGCTGGAGCTCGACCGGTTGCAGCGGCAGCGGCTGGCCACCGGCAGCAGCGACTTCAAGGCCTACGCCATGGGCCCGGCCGGCGTCGACAACGACTCCCGCAGCCGCATGGCCCTCATCGGCGGCGTCGGCGGGGCATCGCTGCCGCTGGGCGTGCTGCTGCTGCTCGGCCTCTTCGACACCGGCACGCGGTTCAAGTACAGCGACGACCAATCGAGCCAGATGCACGGCCTGACGCTGCTGGGCATCCTGCCCGATCTGCCCGACCGCCTCTCCGACCCGGAGCAGGCCAACATCGCCGGGCATTGCGTCCACCAGATCCGCACCATGCTGCAGCTTCAGGCCCCGGCTGACACGAAGCTGGCCTACGCCATCACCAGCGCCACCAGCGGCGACGGCAAGACGAGCCTGTGCCTCGCGATGGGCCTCAGCTTTGCCGCCGCCGGCAGCAAGACGCTGATGATCGACTCCGACCTCGTCGGGCAGGGCCTCTCCGACCGGCTTGGTCTGGGTGAGTCGGCAGAGTTCGGCTTGCTCGAAGCCTTGGCCGACCCGGCTCAGATGGACCGCGTGACGCACCCGACCGACGTCGACGGCCTCGCCCTGTTGCCCGTCGGCCACGCCGAGGGGCAGGCGGCCGGCAGCATCAGCCCACAGGCGATGCGCGCCTTGGTTGCCGAGGCGAAGAAGCGTTACGACATCGTCGTCATCGACAGCGGCCCGATCCTCGGCAGCATCGAGGCCACTCCGGTCGTCGCCAGTGCCGACGGCGTGATCCTGACCGTCAGCCGCAACCAGCAGAAGGGCCTCGTCGACAAGGCCCTCGCCCACCTGAACGCCGTCGGGGCGAAGGTCACCGGCGTCGTCTTTAACCGCGCCCAGGAGAGCGACTTTGAGCAAAGCGTCAACGGCATGAGCATCAAGAGTGTCGCCGCCAGCAAGCCCTCGACGAACGGCACCCGCCATGAAGCGCTGTCGAGCAACGGGGTGGGCGCGAACTAGAAACGGTTGCTGGTTGTCAGGTGCTGGTTGCTGGTCCAAATTAACAACCAGAAACTAACAGCCAACAACTCCTTCCCCGATGACCCTCGCCCCGCCCCAGCCTGTAGCCGCCCCGCCGGAGCCAGCGGTGCGCGCGCCGGCGAACGCCGCCGAGCCGGCCCCGCTGTGGCAACAGCAGCGGCTGATCTGGGGCATGGACGATTCGCAGCTGCACGCCCGGTACTGGGCCCAGTTCGGCGTGCAGGTCGTCCGGCAATCCGAGCCGTCGCAAATCTTCAAGCACGCCGAGCTGTACCTGCTCAGTGACCCGCGGTCGCTGCCGCTGTTCGATCTGCGGCAGGCGATGGACGTCATGCAGTGGGTCGGGCCGTCGGTGCTGTTCGTCCGCGTCCACGACACCCGCGACCGCGGCTACCGCGAGCACGTCTTGGCGGGCGACAACGACGACTTTCTGGGCTTCCGTCGCATGTACGACCGGGCCGACCGGCTCGCCCGCGTCGTGCTCACCCCCGACCGCGAGGTCGCCGAACTCTGGCAAAAGGCGAGCGACCCGCTGACCGGTTGGCGGCGGTTTCGCCGGTTCATCCCCCGCCACGAGCGGGCCGTGGTCAGTGTCGAGGGCACCGTCTACGACCGCACCGACGACCGCGAGGTCGCGCTGTTTTTGCAACAACTCGTGCAGGATTGGCGCCGCCCGGCGGCGATCATCAACCGTGTCCGCCCGATCGGCCAAGGCGGCGACGCCAAGGACGTCCGGCCGCGGGTCTGGGCCGACCGCGACGCGCATGTGAGCGAGGGCGCGAAGATCATCGGCCCCGTCTGGGTCGGCAGCGGCCGGTCGCTGGGGCAAGGCGACACGGTGGTCGGGCCGACGATTTTGTGGGACGACCCGGACCACCCGGTCGAGCACGAGCCGATCCAGTGGCTGCACTTGGAGCCGGTGAGCTTCGAGGACGAACCGCCCGCGCCGCTCAAGCCGGTTGACCGCTTCGGCAAGCGGATGTTCGATCTGATCTTCGCCGTCGTCGCGCTCTTGCTGACATGGCCGTTCTGGGTCATCGTGATGGCCGCGATCTGGCTGGAGGACGGCCGGCCGTGGTTCTTCGGCCACAAGCGGCAGACGCTCGGCGGCGAGGAGTTCAAGTGCTGGAAGTTCCGCTCGATGCGCAAAGACGCGGAAGAAATCAAGAAACGCCTCGTCCTCGAAGGCGTCAACCAGGCCGACGGCCCACAGTTCTTTATGGACGAAGACCCCCGGCTCACCAAGGTCGGCTACTTCATCCGCAAGTACAACCTCGATGAGCTGCCGCAGTTCATCAACGTCCTCACCGGCGAAATGTCCATCGTCGGCCCCCGCCCCAGCCCGAACACGGAAAACCAGTTCGCCCCAAGCTGGCGCGAGGCCCGCCTGTCGGTCCGCCCCGGCATCACCGGCCTGTGGCAAACCCGCCGCACCCGCCGGGCGGGCACGGACTTTCAGGAGTGGATCAAGTACGACATCGAGTACGTCGAGAAGTGCAGCCTCTGGCTGGACCTTAAGATCATCTGGAAAACCATCGCCCAAATCGTCCGCAAGTCGAGCCGGAACTGATCCCGGCGATCGGAGCGCGGATACGGTGGCCGCATGCTCCTCACCGGCCGCGACCTCGGCAAATCGTTCGGCGCCCGCCAACTCTTCGCCGGAATCAACCTCTCCCTCGCCGCGGGCGAACGCGTCGGCCTCATCGGCCCCAACGGCAGCGGCAAGACGACGCTGCTGAAGATCGTCGCCGGCCTCGAGCCGCCGGACGAGGGCCGGCTGGAGGCCCGCCGCAACCTGCGCGTCGAGTACGTGCCACAGGAAGAGCATTTTCCGCCGGAAAAGACGTGTTTGGACATCGTGCTCGAACGGGCCGACGCGAACCTCGACGAGCACGAGCAACGCCTCGCCGCCGAGGTGGCCCTCGCCCGCGCCGGCTTTGCCGACACCGCCAAACCTGCCGGCAAGCTCTCGGGCGGCTGGCGCAAACGGCTCTCAATCGTCCGGCACCTCGCCGGGGAGCCCGAGGTGCTGCTGATGGACGAGCCGACCAACCACCTCGACCTGGCGGCGATCGATTGGC
>CAYLSV010000172.1:0-3972 GCA_964386435.1 uncultured Tepidisphaerales bacterium | reverse complement strand
AATCCGGCTCCTCGCGGACGTCGCGTATGATGCGCGGCCGGCCGGTGGCGACGACGTGGCCGGTGATGCCCTCGCCGAGGGCGAAGCGGTTTTGGCGGATCTCCTCCGGCGTCAGGCCGACGGCGGCGACGGTGCGGAGTCGGCCGGAAGCTTCGTCGAGCAGCACGAGCGTGCCGCGGCGGACGCGAAGTTTCTCGCTCAGGATCTCCATGACCCGGCCGAAGGCGGTCATGAGCTCGGGCGTGCTGCTGACAATGCGGCCGATCTCGTTCAGCAGTTGGACCTGCTCGGAGACGGTGTGTTCGAGGTGGGCCTCCGGGTTGGCGGGTTCGGAAGGTTCGGTTGGGGCGTCCGGCATGCCTAAAGACTAAGCAGTCGGCCGCTTTTTCGCAAAGCAGGAGCACGCCGTAGCGGGTCGCGGGTTAATCGAGGTGTCGGTTGTGCCGATGGGGCGGGTAGCGGCGGGGGCCGCGGATGCCATGCTTGCCGAACTCGACCAACACGACCAACGCGACGCCGGGGTGCCGGTTCTGGACGACGTGCCCAGCGACGTCGCGGCCGCCGAGCGGCGGTTGGCGGAGCTGTCGTCGTTGGCCGAGGCCCTTTCCGGCGAGATCGAGGTGCTGCGGCGGCGGGACGTGCAGATCCAGCGGCGGCTGTCGGACATCGACAACGAGATGCGGCTGGCCGCCCGGTTGCAGCGGGATTTTTTGCCGCGCAAGCTGCCGCAGGTGGGGCCGTTGCACGTGGACGTGTTGTTCGAGCCGGCGGGGTACGTCAGCGGCGATCTATACGACGTGCCGCGGCTGGATGAGGAGCACGTCGGGCTGTACCTGGTGGATGCCGTGGGCCACGGGACGCCGGCGGCGTTGCTGACCATGTTCATGAAGAACGCGCTTCGGACGAAGGTGATCACGGAGGATCGCTACCGCCTGGTGCCGCCGGGGTCGGCGCTGGCCGGGCTGAACGATTCGCTGCTCAAGGCGGATCTGGAGCTGGCGAGTTTCGCCACCGGCATCTACGGCCACTTGAACACCTCGACGCTCGACTTCACGTTCGCCCGCGGCGGCCACCCGCACCCGATGCTGCTCCGCGACGGCCGGGTGCAGGAGCTGGAGGTCGACGGCGGCTTGCTGGGCATCTTCGAGTGCGAGACGTTCGAGCAAACCGTCGTGCGCCTGCAACCCGGCGACCGGCTGATCATCTACAGCGACGGCGTCGAGTCGGCGTTCGGCGACGGCGAGACGATCGATTTGCAGCACTTCCGCGACTTCGTGGACGAGCGGGCGGGGCTGCCGGCGGATGCGTTGATGGCGTCGTTCCGCGAGGTGGCCAAGCAGTCGGCGGGATCGCTGGAGGCGGCGGACGATCTGACGATCCTGGTGGCGTCGGTGCAGGATTGAGCCGATCCCGAGGCACGTCGGTTGCGTACCAAGTGGTGTGATTCCCGACGCCTCCGTTTTGCGGCACCGGTCCGATGTGCGGTGCGAGATTTGTGGTCGGTTCGTGCCCAAGCGGCTGATCACGCTGCACCACCTCAAGCCCAAGAGCCGCGGCGGCGGGCCGGAGGTGCGGGTGCCGGCGTGCAAGCCGTGCCACAAGACGATTCACGCAACGTTCACGAACAAGCAGCTCGCCGCCGACTACACGACGCTCGAGTCGCTGCGCACCGCCCCGGAGCTCACCGGCTTCCTGAAGTTCATCCGCAAACAACGGCCGGAGAAGAACGTGGTGGTGAAGAGGCGGAAGTGATGGTGCAGAAGTGATGAGTGATGAATTGCGGAGCGATGAGTGCCGAAGCCGGAGCCGATTCGGTACTCATCACTCCGCAACTCATCACTCATCACTTCCGCTCACACCCATTGATCGCGGATCATCTTGATCTGTCGCCAGTCGTCCTCGGCGAACCAGTCGGGGCGGTCCTTGCCCATTGGGGCGATTTGGTCGAAGAACGCCTCGGCGTCGTCGACCAGGTCGTCGACGCCTTGCCCCATGCTTTGGCGGGCGGCGAAGAGGTCGTCCTGCTCGCAGCAGATTTTCAGCGCCTCCTGCCCGGCGTGGGTGCGGACGATGTCGGCCAGATCGCGGAAAAACGCCCGCATCGGCTCGTCGGCGTAGCCCGGCGGCACGCAGTGGCGACGCAGGGCGTGGCGGAAATACTTCTGCTTCGTCGGCCAGTCGGCCTTGGGGTCGATGGCGAGGGTGACGTACTGCCCGACCTTGAACGCCTCGCGCAACACCCGGTCGCCGTCGCGGTCGGCGCGGGCGACGCCGTCGGCGTAGTAACGTTCGTCCTCGCCGATGTCCGGCAGGTCGGGCAGCGGGAATCGCTGCGTCGGCGGGGCGTCGTCCTCGCGGACGGCGGGGGTGCCGTGCATGGAATCGAGCAGCGACGACCCGAACGAGCCGCTGCTGCCGGCGTGGGGGTCGGATTTCCGGCGTTCTTTGACTTGCGACATCGCGTTCCTCGGTTCGCGGGGCATCGGCCGGAGTCGGCCGAGGCGGGACGCCCCAGTTTAGCATCGGACGCAAGCCGCCACAAGGACCACCGCGCCACAACCATTGAAGCGGGCGAAGCCGGGCGTCCGATAACCGGAGCATGGCGCAGAAGCTGATCGTCATGTTCCACAGCGTCAACGGCCCGAACCGGCCGGCGGCGGTCGGGGCGTTTCCGGTGGCGTTCGACGATTTCAGGTTGAGCGTCGAGCAATACGCCGCCGCCGGGTGGGCCTTTGGGCGGCTCTCGGCGTATCGCCATCCCGTCGATCGGCCGACCGTGTACCTCACGAGCGACGACGGCACCAGCGATTGGGCGGCGAACGTGCTGCCTTGGTGCGAGGACATGAAGATCCCGACGCACACCGGCCTCTGCACCGGCATCTGGCGGGAGGACCCGATTTACCCGCTGGCCCATTTGGTGCAGGTGGTGCTGGCGAAGCGGCCGGCCGACGGGTTGGCCGCGCTGGCCGACACGCTGTGGCAACGCATCTCGCCCATGGCCCGGCAGCACGTCGAGGCGTGCTACGCCTACGAAACCGACGCCGCCCGGCGAAAGATCAAGGGCGTGTGCAACCTGTGCCTGCCGCCCGCCGAGGCGATGGCGGCGCTGCAGCCGCTGAACGATGATGAGGTGGCGACGCTGAGCGACCGGTTCGCCCCGCCCAAAGCCTACGCCGGGCTCGAATTCGCCGAGGTGGGCGTCCACACCGTCAGCCACGCGCCGCTGGGCACGGACCTCGACGGCTACATGAACAACGAGGTGCTGGCGTGCCGAGACGAGCTGGCCGCCGCGGGGCTGGGTGGTCAGGACGCCGGTTGGTTCACGCTGCCGATGCGGCCGCAGCCGGGGGCGTCGCTGGACGACTTGCTGACGCGGCTGAAGTCGAGCGGGTTCGTCGGCATGCTCGATGGGGCGATGCCGCCGGGCGAGATGAGCGGCGACGACTTCGCCGTCCGCCGGCTGGATGCCAAACATTTCCTCGCCACCGCCCCGACCCGCGTCGCGGCTTGATTACCGAACTCAACCCGACGGAGAAACAACATGGTTCAGGCAGCTCAAGAACATCCCTCGATCACCGCGACGCCCGATCTGGTGCAGAACCGCTTCACCGCCGGCAACGCCGCGGCGTGGGGCGGGGTGGCGTGGCCGGAGAGCCAACTCGTCGCGCTGGTCATGCGGCACGTCCGACCCCGATCGGGGCAGGCGGTCGACCTCGGCTGCGGGGCGGGGCGGCACGTGGCCTTCCTCGCCGCTGCCGGTTTCGACGCGTTCGGTTTGGACAACGATCCGGCGATGATCGCGCTGGCACAAGCCAAAGGGTTGGACGTGCGGCCGGGCACGCTGCAGACGTTTGATCCGCCGGCCGATTTGGCGTTGGTGGTGGCGTGGGGGCTGTTGCCGCTGGCGGACATCGACGACGCCGAGGCGCGGGTGGCCCGGCTGGGGGCGAAGTATGTCGTGGCCGATTGGCG
>CAYLSV010000171.1:776-4026 GCA_964386435.1 uncultured Tepidisphaerales bacterium | reverse complement strand
TTCAACTACATGGTGATGCAGGCCTACGACTTCCTGCACCTCGCCCGGGAGCGCAACTGCACGCTGCAGACCGGCGGGCAGGACCAGTGGGGCAACATTGTGATGGGCACCGAGCTGGGCCGGAAGTTGCACGGGGCGGACCTGGCCGGGCTGACTTTTCCGCTGGTGACCAAGACCGACGGCAGCAAATTCGGCAAGAGCGAAGCGGGCAACGTCTGGCTCGACGCGGCGCGGACCCCGCCGTTCGAGTTCTTCCAGTTCTGGCGCAACGTGGCCGACGCGGACGTGGAGCGCTACCTGGGTTACTTCACGTTCCTGCCGATGGACGAGGTCCGGGCGCTGGGCGCGGCCGAGGGGGCGGCGATCAACGAGGCGAAGGTCCGGCTGGCGTTTGAAGTGACCCGACTGGTGCACGGCGAGGACGAGGCGGCCCGGGCCCGCGACGCGGCGGGCCGGGCGTTCGCCGTCGGCGGGGGCGAGGCCGACGTCACCGGCGAGTCGATCCCGAGCATGACGATCAACGACGACGAGCTGAGCCAGGGCCTGCCGCTGCTGGCCGCCCTGCAGCGGGCCGGCTTCGCCAAGTCCAACGGCGAGGCCCGCCGGCTGATCCAGGGCGGCGGCGTCCGCGTCCATGACGACAAGGTGACCGCGATCGATCACCAATTGACCCTCGCCGACGCGCCCGCCGGCTACGTGCTGCTGCGGGCCGGCAAGAAGCGGCTGTTCCGCTTCGACGTGACCTGAACACTTTGCACGCCCCGGCCGTTTTGGCGGCCCGCGATAGAGCCTTCCGTACGGTCCGATCCGAAGCATGACCGAAGACCAACCCCACAAACCGCCGCACAGCTTCGGCAGTGATTTCAAGAAGTTTTTCTTCCGCGGCCTGGCGATCCTGCTGCCGACGGTGCTGACGATCTGGGTGCTCGCCTTCGCGTATCAATTTGTCAACGACAATATTGCCGGCCCGATCAACGACGGCGTCCGCGCGGCGGTCATCCGCTTTTCCGACTGGCCCGAGCCGACGCGGGACGACTTCCTCAACGTCTACGACGACCTGCCCAGCTCGCGCCGCGAGGCCTGGGAGAACCGGCTGTTCGAGCTGCGGACCGAGCTGGACTTGCCGGTGCTGCCGCCGGTGATCGAAACCGAGAAGCGGCTGGAGTGGATGCAGCGTCAGCCGGACATCGTCTTCGACGCCCGGCTGCACGCGTTCGAGGCGCGGTGGAATTCGATCCAGCTCGGCCGGTTCACGGTGCTCAACCTCATCGGCATCGTGCTGGCGATCGTGCTGATCTACATCGCCGGGGTCCTGGTTACGAGCTTCATCGGCCGGCGGCTATACCGCGAAGGCGAAAAGCTCATCGCCCGGGTCCCGCTGATCCGCAGCGTGTACCCGGCCGTGAAACAGGTGACCGACTTTTTCTTCGGCGACGATTCGGAGACCAAGGTCAACTTCAACCGCGTCGTCGCGGTGCAGTATCCCCGCAAGGGGCTGTGGTCGGTCGGGCTGGTCACCGGCGACACGATGCAGTTCATCGAGCAGGCCGCCGGCCAGCCCTGCCTCACCGTATTTGTCCCCAGCAGCCCGACGCCCTTCACCGGCTATGTCATCACCGTGCCCAAGGCCGACACGATCGACCTGCCCATCAGCGTGGAAGAGGCGCTGAAGTTCGCGGTCTCCGGCGGGGTCGTGATCCCGCAAAACCAGGTCATCCATCGCGACGCCGACCAACTGACCCTGCCCAACACCACCGACCGCCGTCGAACCGGCCAGCGCCCGAAACCGGTCCCGGCCGACGGTCCCGGCGACGCCCCCGCCTAGCGTTCCCCTTTCATTTCGTCCCGAATTGGAGCCCCCCATGGAAATCACCGTCACCGGCCGCGACTTCGAAGTCACCGACCCGATCCGCACCCACGCCACGGAAAAGGCCAACAAGCTGCCGCGCTACTTTGACCGCGTCTCGCGGGTCGAGGTCATCCTCGGCCGCAAGGACAATCACACCTACGACGTCGAACTCATCGCCCACGTCGACGGCCACGAACACTTTGTGGCCCACGGCCAGAAGGAAGACCTTTACGCCGCCATCGACGAGGCCGAAGGCAAGCTCGAGCGGATCCTGGTCCACCACAAGAACAAGCTGGTCGATCGCCAACGCCACTGAACCCCCGGCGTCAAGCTTCAGTTATGATTGGATTGCCCGCCGCTTACCGAGACCGCTATGAAGCTCCGTGATTTTGTTGTCCAAGACGCCATCATCCCTCAATTGGACGCGACGCAGCGCGACGACGTGGTCGCCGAACTGATGGACGCCCTGATCGCCGCTGGGGCCGCCCCGACCGACCTGCGTGACACGCTGATCGCCGAGGTACTCAAGCGCGAAAAGAACGGCTCGACCGGGTTCGGCAAGGGCGTGGCCATCCCCCACGTCAAGCACGACCAGGTGCAGAAGGTCGCCGCCGCCATCGGCGTCAGCCAGAAGGGCGTGGACTACAACGCCCTGGACAAGCAGCCGGTGTACTGCATCTTCATGCTGCTGTCCCCCGCCGGCCAGCCCGACCAACACCTGCACGCGATGGAGAACATCTTCGCCAACCTGCAGAACGACACCTTCCGCAGCTTCCTGAAACAGGCCGCCGACAAGGACGCCGTGGTCACCCTGCTCGAAGAGGCCGACAACCAGGAACTTTGAATTTGGTGATTTCGCGGTTTGGCGATTGAAACAAATAATCGCCCACCAACGACGCTACTGATCTAAATCACCCAATCACTAAATCGCCAAATCACCAAATGTCCACCGCCACCGCCCAAGTCACGATCAGCAACCGCCTCGGGCTCCACGCCCGGCCGGCGATGTCGCTGGTTGACTGCGCCAGCGGCTTCAGCAGCGACGTCAAGATCGCCAAGGGCAAGCAGGAGGTCGACGCCAAGAGCATCATGCAGCTGATGATGCTCGCCGCCACGCAGGGCACCGAGCTGACCGTTACCGCCGACGGCCCCGACGCCGACGAGGCCGTCGAGGCCGTCACCTCGCTGGTCGAAAGTAAATTCGACGAAGACTGACTCGCTTGCGTCGTTCTTGATGGTTGACCCCGAGCAACCCGGCCGCCTTGCCATCAAGTCAATTCGGTTAGCCGCCGCTCACCGCCGCGCCAGCCGGACGCGGCGGACGACGGCCGAGCACGGGCCGCTGAGGGCATAGG
This sequence comes from uncultured Tepidisphaerales bacterium, assembly GCA_964386435.1. Classification (GTDB taxonomy): domain Bacteria; phylum Planctomycetota; class Phycisphaerae; order Tepidisphaerales; family Tepidisphaeraceae; genus CAYLSV01. Next base: position 822 of record CAYLSV010000171.1, on the reverse strand, counting down.
CCACGAAGGCCCCGGCGAAGGCGGGCTGCGGCCAGACCAGCAGCAG
>CAYLSV010000171.1:0-766 GCA_964386435.1 uncultured Tepidisphaerales bacterium | reverse complement strand
ACCCCGGCCACCACCGCGGGGAACGGGGCGCCGCCGCGGATGTAGCGGTTCATCAGGTGCACGTACCGCAGCCGGCTGACCATCGCCAGGGCGCAGAGCAGACTCGCGGCGATCATCATGTAGACCGACGCCGTGGCCCCGAACGAGTGCATGTCGCGGTCCCAGATGTGCTGGTGCAGCAGCGCGAGGGCCGCCACCGCCCCGGCGGCGCCGGGCGACGGAAGACCCTCGAAATACTGGCTGCCGCGCTGCCCCATGTCGGCCGGCTTTTCGATGTTGAAGCGCGCCAGGCGCAGCCCGGCGCAGGCGACATAGATCCCGGCGATTACCAGCCCCAGGCGGTCGAAAAACGTGTCTCCGATCTCCGAGAGAAACGGCGAGCCGACCCCGATGATCTGCACGAGGATAAACGCCGGGGCCACGCCGAAGGTGACCATGTCGGCCATCGAGTCCAGCTGCTCGCCCAGGTCGCTGGTGCTCTTGGTGATCCGCGCCACTCGGCCGTCGAGGGCGTCGCAGACCAGGCCGAAGAACACGAACAACGCCGCGCAGGTCAGCGGTGTCCAGGTGACGAACATCATCGGAGTGTCCATCGGCCGCGAGGCCACGAAGACCGCCATGAACCCGCAGAGCAGATTCGCCAGCGTGAACATCGTCGGCAGCACCGCGATTGTCTTGGCCCGCATCCGCCGGCCGCGCGATGGCCGACGCCGCGGCGGGTCGTCGCCGGGGGCGTCGTCGGCGGAGCGGTGGTCGGGCAGATCGG
>CAYLSV010000170.1:0-4067 GCA_964386435.1 uncultured Tepidisphaerales bacterium | reverse complement strand
CGTCGTGCGGATCACCGCGAAGTTCGCCCGCTCATCACCCGCCACCGGCACGTCCCGCCACGGCTCGTCCACCGCCGTGCCCGGCGGGTGGGTCCGGGCGTAGGTCCGGTGACACCCCGAGGGCAACGCCCGCCACCGCGCATCGGCCACCTCGTCGTCCGTGTGCGCCACCGTCGGCCCGCTGGCCACCACCTGCGCCTGCCCCTCGCGGTCGTAAAAATGCCACGCCGCGACGCCGGCGTCCCGCACCTGCCGAACCTTCGCCGCCCGGGCATCGGCATGGCACGCCAACTGCCGGTTGACCTCGTCCGCCACCCGCAAGATCACCGACCGCGCCCGCGGCAACCCAAGGTCCACCGTGCACAACGTCGGCGTGTGAAACCCGTGCTTCCGCTGCTTCCTCCCCGCCCGCAAAAGCTCCCACGCCGCGCCCACCATCGCCTCGGGCGTCTCAGGAAGCTCGCGGACCGTCGCCTTTTCCATGCCGCAGGCTAGGGTGGACCCGAACGACCCATGCGTTGGCTCCGCCGCCTGTTCCCGCCTCGCCGATTGCCCGGGCTTCGGCGGCGTGACGAGTGCGCGCTGCACCAGGCGGTGCTGGACGATGATCCGCGGCGGGTGCGGTGGGCATTGGCAGCGGGGTGCGACGTCAATGAAGCGGTGCAGGTGCACGGCACGCCCTTGGCGCGGGCGGCGTCGGCGGCGATGGTCACGCTGCTGCTCGACGCCGGGGCCGACCCGCTCGCCGGCGAGCCGACGGCAATGGAAGCGCTCGCTTACGAGGGCGAGCCGGATGCTGTCGCGATGCTCCTGCGGCGGCGGCCGGAGCTTGTGCATTGGCGTCTCCGACACGACAAGACGCCGTTGCACATCGCGGCGGCGGGCGGGAACCACCGCGTGGCGCGGCTGCTGCTCGACGCCGGGGCCGACATCCATGCCGTTTCTGAAAACGGCTCCATGAGCGGCATGACGCCGCTGCACGAGGCCGGGTTGTCCGAGCGCCCGGCATGTGTCCATTTGCTGCTTCAACGCGGGGCCGATCCGAGCCGCCGCATGTCGGACGGCCGCTTGCCGATCGACATGAGCGAGACAATCGCGAACGACATAACCGTCGGGCCATTGATGCAGGAGGCGCTGAAGCGAAACCCGCCAAAGCTCGACCTCAACGCCGCGGTGCACCGTCTGATCGTGCTGGATGACGGACAACTCGTCGCGGTGCACATTGGCGGCGCGATCACGCGATGGGGACGCTCGACGCTGACGATGATCGACGCGTTCGACAGCGGCCACTCGCTGAGCAACGGCCTCGCCCTCGTGATGCGGCCCAACCCCGACGCCGGCGAGCCGCGCCGCGACGTTGTGATGCTCGGCGGCCGGGCGGGCGATATTCGGTTTGTTGACTTCGAGAACAAGCGGACGCCGTTCTCGTTCGGGGCGCTCTCGCCCTTCGGCCAAGCCTTGGCCGCCAGCCGGACGCACGTCACTGCGGCGGATCGACAGGATGTGGTGTACCTCGGGCCGGCGACCGGCGGCGGCCGGATGAAGTTCCGCGGCGGGGAGTGCTCGACAGACGCGCTGTGCCTCACGGCGGACCGCCTCTACATCGGCCGAAGCTTGTCGAGTGGCGTGGAGGTCGGCGTCGTTCGCCTCAACGAGCCTGTCGTCGAGTTGCCGAGCCTGCCGATCCCTGGCCGTCGGCTTGAGCGTGATGAACCGTACTACGAGACGATCAGCGACCTGTGCATGACGCCGAGCGGATTGGCGGTGTTCTGTACCACCGGCTACGCCGACGAGCGGGTGGGCTTCGTCGAGATGGACGAGCCGACGGCCTTGGCGACGGATGGCACGGCGATTTGGGCCGGCACGGCGGGTGGCATGGTGGTGCGAGTTTGAGCGGTGGCAGCGCGGCGTCAGCGCGTTTGCGACGTGTGCGTCATCGCGAGGGTGGCGGCGCCGACGAGGGTGAGTTCGATTTGCTGCGCAAGCGTGGGTGGCAGGGCGGGAGTGTCAACCGTCGGCGGGCGGTCGCACAAACGGATCGAGGGGACGAGCAGCGTGCCATTGCCGAGCGGCAGGCGGCGGCCAGCGAGGTGGGCGAGGCGGGCGTGCAGGCGCGGCATCACCCAGGCGTCGCGGGCGATCGAGCCTTCAAGGTAAAGCTTCACCGGCAAGGGCGGCGGGTGCGCTGGCCGTTGCTGCTGCATGGCGAGGGCGGCGATGACGCAGTTGGCCAGCGCGTCGGTGCCGCGGGCCATGACGTCGGCGGCGAGCGGGCGGGCGGCCTCAAGGGCGGCCGGAGCCGGACGGTCCGCGGCAAGGTCGCCGACCAGCTCGGAGGTGGCCGGGCCGGTCCACCAGGCGTCAGCGTCGAGATCGGGCAGGGCGGTCTGGCAGGCGCGGCGCATCGTGTCCCACACCCCCTTGCCGGCGATGAGGTACTGATATTGGCCGCCCTCGGTGTGAAGGTGGTCGGGCGTGTCGAGGACGGGGGCCATGCCGGTGAGCATGAAGGCGTCGCGGTCGGCACACGCCAAGCCGGTGCCGCAGACGAGCAGCAGGGTCCGCTCGGCGTCAGTCGACGGGTGGGCCGCGGTGCCGCCGAGGTGGGCGACGGCCCCGTCGGCGGCGAAGGCCATTGGGCAATGGCCGAAGCCTTCGGTCCGCACCCAGTCGGCGACATTGTCGGCAAGGCGGTGCGTGGCGGCGTCGCGGTCGAGGTCGCGCGCGATCAGGCCGATGAGGCCGGGCATCTTTGTTTTGTGGAACGGCACGCCGTCGCGGATCTCGACGGCGACCGAGAAGCCGATGGGCACGCCGCGCCGCAGCGCCTCGTTGATCCGCGGCTCGCCGGTGATCAGCTTGTTGAAGAACATTCGCCACGGCAACGGCTCATCGGCCGGCGGGTTCGGTTGCACGACAAGGGCGTGGGCAACGAATCGGCCGCCGTGTCGCTGGCTGAGCATCAGCTTCGTCGTCGAGCCGCCGACGGAGATGGCCAGCACCAACGGCGTCTGCTCCGGCAGCGTCGCGGCAACGTCGTGAGCGGCCTGCAGACCCGAGGGCGTTTGGTCCACTCGCCCGGCGGCGACGAGGTCGAGCAGGCGGGACAAGTCTCGGTCGGCCGCGGCGTGCCGGGCGTCGTGTTCGGCGGCGTGCGGCACCGGCCTCCGGGTGGCGGATCAAAAAAGCGCCGCGGCCATCTCGACCGCGTCGGTCGCATTATGCCGCCCGCCAATGCCGTCGCCCCGGCCGAGCCGCGCACCGCGGGTTACTTTCCGCGCAGTCACGCCGCGGCCGGCTTGTGCGCGAAAAGGTGATGCCGTTGCGCGAGTGGCAACGTGTCTCATCCGTCGGCGTTCGGTGATACTGCACGCCCAACCCGCCCGCCCCGCCCATGAAGACGCTTGCCATCCTCGCCCTCGCCGCCGGCCTCTCGGTCGCCTCGCCTGTTGTCGCCGACGCCGACTACCCGATCAACCGCCTGCCGCAGGGCGGCGGAGTGATTTACCCAGCGTGGACCGGCGAATACTTCGCCAACCCCGATCTTCAGGGCGAGCCGGACTACACGCGGTCGGAGGTTCGCGTACGCTTTGATTGGGAGGATTGGCGGCCGACGCTGGGGGTGCGGGCCGAGAGCGTGCGCGACTTCCCGACCGATCACTTCAGCGCCCGCTGGACGGCGAAGCTCCTCAGCCGCTTCGCCGAGCAGTACACGTTTAAGCTCGAAAGCGACGAGAAGGCCCGGCTGAGAATCCGCGAGGCGGGTGGCACCTGGCGGACGTTGATCGATGCGTGGCAGCCGCACGAGCGGCGGGTGGACGAGGCGACAATGCGGCTCGACCCGGCGGCGGTGCAGCCCGACCCCTCTGCGGCTCCGGCGAGCGGGCAGCCGGTCGCCGCGCAGCTCCGGTTCATGGACGAGGGGTACGACGCGCTGACGATCGGCACGATCGCCGCCCTCGATCTCGAGGACAACTTCGACGCCGCGCTCACGCTGTCGTACACGCAGTTTCTGACCGATCGTTTCGAGTGGGGCGCAGAGCTGGGGCTGTGGGGGTTCTTCCAGG
>CAYLSV010000169.1:0-4255 GCA_964386435.1 uncultured Tepidisphaerales bacterium | reverse complement strand
GTGGGGGTTTTCGGCGAAATTGCAACACGAGCTGCAGCACAACTTGCCGCAGGGTTGGAAGGGGTCGCGTCACTCGCCCCACGTCATGCCCAGGGTTTGGGCGAGAAAGGCGTAGATGTCGGCCGCCTCGTCGAGGCGTTTGGCGGTGGGTTTGCCGGCGCCGTGGCCGGCGTCGGTGTCGTGGCGGAGCAGGTAGAGGCCGGTCGGGTCGGCGTCGCTCTGGAGGGTGGCAACGAACTTGAAGGCGTGGGCGGGGACCACACGGTCGTCGCCGTCGGCGGTGAGGACAAAGGTGGGCGGGTACTTCACGCCCGGCTCGACGTTGTGCAGCGGGCTGTAGGCGTGGAGCGTCTCGAAGTCCTTCGCGTTCTCCACCGCGTTGCCGTACTCGACGGTCCAGAACCGGCCGGTGCCGAAGGTGTGGTAGCGGAGCATGTCGATCACCGGCACCTGGCAGATGACCGCGCCGTAGAGGTCGGGCCGCTGGAGCTGCGCGGCGGCGACGAGCAGACCGCCGTTGCTGCCGCCGCGGATGCTGATCTTCTCGGGCGACGTGAAGCCTTCATCGATCAGGAACTCGGCGGCGGCGTGGAGGTCGTCGAACGTGTTCTGCTTGTTGTGCAGCATGCCCGCCTCGTGCCACGCCGAGCCGTACTCGTCGCCGCCGCGCAGCCCGGCCTGGGCGAAGACGCCGCCCTGCTCCATCCAAGCGACGGTATTGGGGCTGAAGCCCGGGGACAGCCCAACGCTGAACCCGCCGTAGCCGTAGAGCATCGTCGGGTTGCTGCCGTCGAGCGACAGGCCCTTCCGGTGCGTCACGAACAGCGGCACGCGGGTGCCGTCCTTGCTCTGGTAGAACTTCAGCTCGGTGACGAACTGCGCCGGGTCGAAGTCGACCTCGGGCGAGAACACCACCTCCGGCGTCACGTCGCCCACGCTCGCCCGGTACGACGTCGCCGGCTGGCCGAAGCTGGTGTAGCCGAAGTAGAAGTCGTCGCGGTCGCGGTCGGCGTCGAGGCCGTAGACCGTGCCCTCACCGGGCAGCGGCACCTTTTGCTCGTTGCCGCCGTCGAGGTCGCGCACGCTCAGCACGCTGCGGGCGTCGCGCGAGTGCAACGCCAACACCTTGCCGCCGGCAAGCTGCGCCGACTCCAGCACGGCCTCGCGCTCCGGGATGATCTCGGTCCAGTTCGCCGGGTCGGGGTTGTTCAAATCGACGGCCACCAGCTTCCGCCGCGGGGCGTCCTTGTCGGTTGGCACGTAGAACGTCTCGCCGTCGTTGCCGATCACGCTGTAGCGTGCGTCCTGCACGTCGAACAGGTCGGTGAAGCCGCCCTCGCTGCCCAGCTTCTGGTAGACGATGCCGCTGCGGCGGTCGGTTCCGCGGCCTATGTAGATCAAAAGGTAATCGCCGGCTTCGGTGACGAACGGGTAAAGCGACAGCTCCGGATCGTCCGGCCGCTCGTAGACGATCGGGTTGTCGGCCTGCTCGGTGCCGAGCTTGTGGAGGCGGACCTTGTTGTTCAGGCGGGTGTCGTCGTCGGGGTACTGGTTGTAGTAGAAGCCCGAGCCGTCCGGCAGCCAGGCGATGCCGCTGAACCGCATGTTCGTCAGCTCGTCCGGCAAGTCCTCGCCGGAGGCGACGTCGCGGATCCTCGTCACCCGCTGGTCGCTGCCGCCCTCGCTGACGCCATATGCCACGAGCTTGCCGTCGTCGGTGAACGTCGTGCCGGCCAGGGCGACGGTGCCGTCGTCGCTGAACGTGTTCGGGTCGATCAGCACCCGATCCTCGCCGCCGGGCGTCTGGACGTAAAGGACGCTCTGCGGCTGCAGGCCGTCGTTCTTGCCGTAGATGATGACCTCGCCGTAGCGGCTGGGGACGCCGTAACGCTCGTAGTTCTGCAGCTCCTCCAGCCGCGCCCGGATGCGGTCGCGCAGCCCGGCGTCGATGAAGTCGCGGGTCAGCGCGTTTTGCTGGTCGATGAACTCGCGGACGTCCGGCCCGTTGCCCTCCAACCACCGGAACGGATCGGCGACCACGGTGCCGTGGAAATCGTCGGAAATGTCGTCACGCTTGAGTTCAGGATAATCAGGCATCGGCGTCGAGATCGCGGCAGCCAGGGCGAGGGTGAGCAGCATGGCGGCACGGTAGGGAAACGAGTTGCTGGTTGTCAGTTGCTGGTTGCCGGTCTCGGGCACCAACAACCATCAACCAACAACTCATTCCGCCCGCGCTGTCCACAGGTCGTAGTCCCGCAGCGCGATTTGCAGCGCCGCCTGCATGCCGCCGTCGACCTGGCCGATGGCGGCCTCGTTTTGACGGTTGGTCGACTCCTCCTCGACGAGCCGCACGTACTTTTCGCGGCTGATGACCCGTCGCAGCTCGGCCTGCACCTCGCGGTCGCCGAAGTCGCCACTTTGGGCCGGCGTCAACGAATCGACCCGCCCGATCATGTACCCGCCCTGCACGCGGATCGGCCCGAAGACGTCGCCCTCGGCGATCGCCGGGTTGTCGAAGATGGCCGCCTCCACCTCGGGGAAGCGGTAGCTGCCGCGCTCGAGTTCGCCCATGCCCAGCGACCCGCCGCGCCGCCGCAAACTCGGGTCGTCGTTCGCCTCCGTCGCGGCCACCTCGGCAAAGTCGGCCCCGCCGTCAAGCTGCGCGCGGATGTTGCGGGCCTTGTCCAGCGCCGCCACCTCGCTGCCGGCGGCGGCGTCGGCGACGCGGATCAGGCGGTACTCTGCCGACGCCGGGCGGTCGAACATCTCGGCCCCGTCACGCTGGTAACGCCGCCGCATCTCGTCGGCCGTCACCTGCACCATCGGCCGCAGCTTCCGCTCACGGAACGTGTCGATCATCAACTCGTCGTTCTTCCGCAGCACCAGCTCGTCGAAGCTCTCGAACCCCGCCTCGCGGGCCAACCGATCGGCGACGGCCGCGCTGCCGCCGGCGCGGGTGATCTGCTCCTGGCGGTACTGGAACGTGCGGGCCTGCACGAACTGCTTCTCCCGCTCGCTCAGCCGACGGCGGGCGGCCTCCAGGGCGAGCCGGTCGTTGATCACCTGCTGGAGCTGCCGCACGATTTCCTGCTGCGCCGCCCGCTCGTACGCCGGCCGGTCCAGCGTCCGGCTGCGGGCCCGCAGCACCGGGCGGATGGCCCGCAAAATCTCGTCGGTGTAAATCGCCTCGCCGTTGACGCGGGCGATCACCCCGCCCAGCGGCATCGACTCGCCCGCCGAAAGCGGCGGCTTGGCCTCCGCCGGCTCCTCGATCGCCTCGCCCGGCAACGGCAAGTCCGGCACGTCCGGCGTCGCCCGCAACTCCCGGATCTCCTCCCCCGGCTCAATCAGCGGCGGCAAGTCCGGCCGCTCCGCCGTCTGCGCCTCCACGGCCGCCGACTGCGGCAACAACCCCGGCCTGTCGTTCCGCTCAATGCCCCGCGTGTCCAGCCCGCCGCCGGGGTTGGCCGTGCCCGGCGCGGTCGGCGCGGCCCGCAGCTTCGCCGGCACGTCCTGCCGCGTCCGCACCAAATTGCACCCGCCCACGACAACGGCAAGAAGAATCAGCAGCGAAGATCGGGCAACCATCACAACCGAGCTTACGGCGACATGCTCTACAAGTCAGACGACATCAGGTAGCTGCGGTGCAACGCACCGCAGTCCGCACTGCGACGCGTTGCACCGCAGCTACCCAGCGTCACCCGCGGATCGCCCCACGCCCCAGCTTCGCCCGCTCCGCGTTCACCTTCCCCAGCACCGCCTTGTCCGCCGCGAGGAAGCGAACAAGCGCCGCCGTCGTCACCCCCATCCGCTCAGCCGCCGGCGGCGCCTGCCACTCGACCTGCGCCAAATGATCCAACGCCCAAGCCACGGCCACCGCAAACTCCACGTGCCCCGCCCCCACCAACCCCACCGGCGACCCCGGCCGCGTTCGCAACTCCAACGCCAGCTTCAACGCTAACCGCCGCGGCAGCTCCGCCTCCTCGTTCCGGTTGCCACTCACGGCAAACTCGGTGGCCGGGTCCGCCAGTTCCACCGTCCGCCCGCTGCGTTTGCGGGTGGCCCGTTGCCTGACGCTGTTCACATTGAGCGAGCCACGGCGAAGGCGGGGTGTGGTGCCGGCAACGTCCACTCCGCAGCGTAGCAGCCGACCGAACCTCCGCCGCGTGGCGGCGGGCTGATCCCGCTGTTGAACTCACTCCTCATCCCAACGTCGTTGAGACCGCCTCCGCCTCGCAGAGGCGGGGCTTCACGA
>CAYLSV010000168.1:0-4283 GCA_964386435.1 uncultured Tepidisphaerales bacterium | reverse complement strand
TTCTCGGCCAGCTTCATGCAGCGCAGCGCCTTGCGGTAGCCCTCGGGGTGCGCGCAGCCGAAGTGGCAGGCGACCTTGTCTTTGACGTCTTTGCCTTTGTGATGGCCGACGATGAGGCACTTGTGCGGCCCGATGCGGCCGAAGCCGGCGATGATCGCGGGGTCGTCGCCGAAGCGTCGGTCGCCGTGCAACTCGATGAAGTCCTTCACGAACGCGTTGAGGTAGTCGATGGTCTGCGGGCGACCGGGGTGGCGGGCGACCTGCACGGTGTGCCACGCGTTGAGGTTCTTGTAGATCTTCTTGAGCATCGCCGTGTGCGACTGCCGCAGCCGACGCAGGTCGGTCGAGAAGTCCAACGACGGGTCGAGCCCGACGGCCGAGCGGTCCGGGTCGTTCTGGGCTTCGAGCTCGCTGATCTGGCGTTCGAGGGCGATGAGCGGCCGCTCGAACTCGAGCTCGAACGTGCCGGCGTATTCCGAAAGCATGGTCATGGGGATGGGTCGATTTTTGATTATTGATTTTGGATTTTTGATTGGCGAGACAAGAGTCGAGCCAAAGCACGGGAACCGCGTTGTCGCGCAGGGTGGATTATAGTGGCCGATCATGCTGGACGACATCCGTCGGGTTGCGATCGTGGGGACGGGGCTGCTGGGTGCGAGCGTCGGGCTCGGGCTGCGGGCGGCGGGGTACCGCGGCTCGATCGTCGGGGTCGGTCGGCGGCGGGACCCGCTCGACGAGGCGGTCGCGGCCGGGGCCATCGAGGAGGGCGTGACGGATTTTGCTCACGCCGCGGCCGAGACGGACCTCGCGGTGGTGGCCGTGCCGCTCGGCGCGTTCGACTCGGTGTTTGCCGACATTGCACCGCACGATCACGACCGGCTGATCATCTCGGACGTCGGTTCCACGAAAGCCAGCGTCGTCGCCGCGGCCGCGCGTCATTTGCCGAACCCGGCGCGGTTCTGCGGGGCCCACCCCATGGCCGGCAGCGAGCAGCAGGGCCCCGCCGCGGGTCGCGCCGACCTCTTTGCCGACAAGCCCTGCATCCTCACGCCGCGTGACTCCACGGACCCCCGCGCGATCGAAACCGTCGAAGCGCTCTGGCGGGGCCTGGGCATGACGCTGCTGCGGATGACGCCCGAGCAGCACGACCGCCACACCGCGGTGGTCAGCCACCTGCCGCACCTGCTCGCGGTCCTGCTGATGCGCGTCGTCGGCGAGCAGGGCGGCTGGGACGTCGCCTCCACCGGGCTCCGCGACACGTCCCGGCTGGCCAGCAGCAACCCGCCGATGCGCCGCGACATCCTCCGGGCCAACCGCACCGCGGTCGGCGAAGCGCTCGCTTGTTTCGCAAATCATCTCGACGCTTTGCGTGGGGTGTTGGCCGAGGAAGCGGACGAAGCGTTGCTCCAGACGCTGACCGACGCCAAGCAGACGCGCGACCATTGGCTCGATCCGGCGACGGCCGATGCCGCATGCCTCGACAAATCAGAAAGACGAGAACCGTGAGCTACACGCTGGGATTCATCGGCGCCGGGAACATGGCCGAGGCGATCGCGCGGGGCGCGGCCGATCAGGGCGTGATCGACGCATCGCGCATGATCGCCGCCGACCCCAGCGAAGCGCGGCGGCAGGTCTTCGCCTCCTTCGGCGTCGCGACCGCCAACGACAACGCCGCGGTCCTCGAGCAGAGCGACACGTTGATGCTCGCGGTGAAGCCGCAGATGCTCCCGCAACTCGGCGAAGCCCTCGCGGCGGTGCGCGACGACCAGGTCGTGATCTCGATCATGGCCGGCCTGGGCAGCGGCAAGCTCGAGGCGGCGGCGGGCAAACCGCTGCGCGTCGTGCGGGTGATGCCCAACACGCCGCTGATGATCGGGCAGGGCATGGCCGGGGTCGCGCTCGGGGCGCACGCGCAGCCGGGTGACGATGCGCTGGCGATGGAATTGTTCGGGGCGTGCGGCCGGGCGATCCGCGTGGCCGAGTCCGACCTCGACGCGGTCACCGCCGTGTCGGGCAGCGGGCCGGCGTACCTGTTCTACCTCGCCGAAGCGATGCAGCAGGCCGCCGCCGAGTTCGGGCTGTCCGAACACGCCCGGACGCTGGTTGTCCAGACGCTGCTCGGCAGCGCGGCTTTGCTGGATCAATCCGACGAAGCCCCCGCCGAGCTTCGCCGCAAAGTCACCAGCCCGGGCGGCACGACCGAGGCCGCCATCCGCCACCTCGACGACCACGCCGTCCGCGCGCACGTCGCCGCCGCGCTGCGGGCCGCCCGCGACCGCAGCGTCGAATTGGGGGCCTAAACTCCCGGACCCGATTGCATATTTCCGCCACCCTTCCGAGACCCGCGATGTCGAAACTCGAAGCCAAGCTCCTGCCCGTCGCCCTGCTGCTGACCCGCGTCACCATCGGGCTCTACTTGATGCTCGCCGGCGTCGGCAAGGTCCGGGGCGAGATGGGCGACCTGCCCGGCAGCCTCGGCAGCTTCTACCGCGGACCGTTCACTTCCATGCAGCCCGGCTGGCTGCCCGACTTCTTCGCCGCGCCGTACGGGTACGTGCTGCCCTGGGCCGAGGTCATCATCGGGGCGCTGCTGATCCTCGGCCTGTTCGGGCGCACCATGGCGGCCTTGGTCGCGCTGATGATCCTCAGCTTCACCATCGCCCTGGCGATGCAGCACGGCCTCAGCGCCAAACCCGCCGGGTCCGGCGGCGGGCCGTTCAGTGCCAACTACATCCAGGTCGCCGCGGCGTTCCTGCTCGCCTGCACCGGCCCCGGCACGATCTCCCTCGACCGCATCCTCCGCGGCCGCCGCGCGGCGAAGACGAAGACGTGAAACGCAAACCGGAAGTAGCCGCAGATCAACGCGGACAAACGCGGATCAATACTTCAAGGCAAGGTGTATCCACCGATGGGAACCGGATGCGAGGCAAGATAAAGGCGTACCCAGCGCCCAAGACTTGGCTTGGTTTTATCCTGCCTTGCATCCGGTTCCCATCGGTGGATAAAACTGCCTTTTGCCTTCATCTCCGTTCATCCGCCTTCATCTGCGGCTAATTCTCGCTTGCCTTGGCTTGCCATGACCTACCCCAACCTCCGCGAGTTTGTCGATGCCCTGGACGCCGCGGGGGAACTGCTGCGGATCACCGAGCCGGTTTCGACGATGCTCGAAATCGGCGCCATCGCCGACCGGGTGAGCAAGTCCCCGGCCGCCAATCCCTCGCACCACGCCACGCAATACGACCCCCACCACGCCGGCCTCGGCGGCAAGGCGCTACTGTTCGAAAACATCGTCACCCCCGAGCACCCCGAGCCCGGGGGACGCGGCCTCGGGTTCGCCACCGGCGGCCTGCTCATCAACGCCTTCGGCAGCTACCGACGCATGGAGATGGCCCTCGGCTGCGCCGCCCCGGACCCGGAAGGGGGCGGTTTCGAAGGCCTCGCCCAGCGCGTCGCGGAACTGGTCAAGCCCGAGCCGCCCGCGTCGCTCATGGAAAAAGTGAAGAAGGGCATCGACCTCGCGAAGGTCGCCGGCCAGGTCCCGCCCAAGGTCGTCAAGTCCGGCGTCTGCCAGGAAGTCGTCAAGGTCGGCGGCGAGATCGACCTCTTCGACCTGCCCATCCTCAAGTGCTGGCCCGACGACGGCGACCCCCGCAAGTGCGGATACCCCTTCTCCCCGGACGATTCAGGCACGGCCGCGGGGCTTGGCCGGTACATCACCTTTGCCGGCATCTACACGATCCACCCCGACGACGCCGGCAAGCCCGACGGCCAACCCCGCCCGTCCCGCAACGTCGGCATGTACCGCGCCCAGCTGCTCGACGCCAATCGCACCGCCATGCACTGGCACCTCCACCACGACGGCGCCGCCCACTGGCGTGCGTGGAAACAACGCAACGCCGGTACTCAATCGCCAAATCGCGAAATCACTCAATCGCAAAATGACCAAGGCATGCCTTGCGCCATCGTCCTCGGCGGCGAGTCCGTCCTGCCTTACGCCGCCACCGCGCCGCTGCCGCCCGGCATCTCCGAGCTCATGTTCGCCGGCTTCCTCAACCGCGGCGCGATCCCGCTGGTCAAGTGCAAGACGATCGACCTGCACGTTCCCGCCAACGCCGAGATCGTCATCGAGGGATACGTCGCCACCGACGCCGAGGGCCCGGGCCTCGACCACGATGACCTGAAGCGCGGCCAACTCAACCTCAAGCCCGGCCGCGAAGTCCTCGAAGGCCCCTTCGGCGACCACACCGGCTTCTACTCCCTCCCCGACCGCTACCCCGTCTTCA
>CAYLSV010000167.1:0-4418 GCA_964386435.1 uncultured Tepidisphaerales bacterium | reverse complement strand
CCGAGGGCGAGGCGACGGTGGCGTGCGGGACGCTGGTCGACACGCGGCCGCCCGTGGTTTATGACGCCAGCGGGGTGGCCGTGCCAAGGGCGACGGCGGGGGCGACGGTTCAGCAGTTCGTGGGGCGGGAGTATGAACAAGCCGACGGGGCGGCGGTTGATGAGGGCGTGTGCACGCTCATGGATTTCCAAGCGGCCGACGAAGGTGGCGTGGACGGGGTGGCGTTTCTGTATGTGTTGCCTTCGAGTGAGAAGCGGGCGCTGGTGGAGTGGACGGCAATGCTGCCGACGCCGATTGAGCTGGATGAGGCCGAGGCGCAGTTGGCGCGGGCGGCGGGGCGGGCGCTGCCGGGTTGGCGGGCGGTGGACGACGGCCACCAGGAGGCCGGGCTGTTGCCGATGACGCCGCGGGATGACGACGTGCCGATCAACGACGGCGTGGTGCGGCTGGGCGTGGCCGGCGGGGCGTGTCGGCCCTCGACCGGGTACGCGTTCCTGCAAATCCAGCGACAAACCGAGGCCGTGGCGCGGCAACTCGCCGCGGGCGAACCCATTGCCGTGCCGCGACGGCCGTGGGTCGTGCGGTACCTCGACGCGGTGTTCCTGCGGCGGATGCGGCGCGATCCGAAGGCGTTCCCGCCGGTGTTCGCCGGGCTGTTCGGGCGAGTGCGGCCTGACCGGTTGGCGCGGTTTCTGGCCGACGTGCCACGTTCGGGCGACGTGGCGGCCATCATCTGGGCGATGCCGAAACTGCCGTTCGCGGGGGAGGCGCTTTTTCATAATCAGGCGGCCGATTGGCTGCGGCGGGATTCATGGTCGGCGCACAATGGACTGGCCATCGCGGCGACGGGCGTTTTCACGTTCATCGCGGCGATTCTCATGTGGCTCGGGCCAGTGCCGATCGGGGTGCAGGCGGTGGTGCTGGTCGTCGCCGCGTCGATCGGGATGGCCCACGGGGCGACCGACGTCTGGCTCGGGCGGCAACTGTTCGGCGACGAGTTTGGCGGGCGGCTGAGGTTCGGCGGCGGGTACGTGCTGGTGGCGCTTTTGGCGCTTGCCGTTTATGTGGCGTCGCCGGGCGTGTGGCTCGTCGGGTTCCTGCTGCTCAGCGCGTTGCACTTCGGGCTCGGCGAGCTGCCACGGCTGATGCCGCGGTCGATGGGCGAGGCCGGGGTGTCGGTGGTGCGGGGGCTGATGCCGTTGTCGCTGCCGGCGCTGTGGCACGGCGAGCAGGTGGCGTGGGCGCTGGGGGCGCTGGCCGGCCCTGACATTTCGTCGGCCGCCTCGGCCACGCTGTCGCATTTGGCGTGGCCAATTTTGGGGGCGGCGAGTATTTTGGTCATTTTGTCGTTACTGAAACGATGTTGGGTCGCGGCCGGCGAGGTGGTCGTGGTCGTCGGGGCGCTGGTGGTGCTGCCGCCACTGCTGGGGTTTGCGATCTACTTCGCCATTTGGCACTCGGCGCGGCACCTGCTCAGCGACGTGATCGACGCGCCGCGGGCCGGGGCGAGGGCACGCAAGCCGTGGGGTCCGGTGGCGGTTGCGACGGTTGCGCCCGTTGCTCTGGCCGTCGTGGCCTGGCTTCTGCTATGGCTTGTTCCGGTGGCGACGCCGGACAACCTGGCGGCCAATGCGTCGGCAAGCGGGTCCGCGGTGCGGGTCGTGTTCGTCACGCTCGGCTGCCTGACCTTGCCGCACATGGCGCTCGTCGCCGTGGCGGCGTGGCGCCGAACCCGGCGGGATCGGCCCGGCGATTCTCAAGAACGAACTGAACAAGCGAAGCAATCAAGCGACGAACGATTCGTCTCACTCCCCACTCCAACCGCGAGGACCTGACTGATGGTGATGGAAAACTATATCGTGTTCGACCCCTGGGCGAACTTCATTATTGCCCACGTGCTGAGCCTGGGTGCGGCGGCCATGTTCGCCGGGCTGGTGTACTTTGCCGTCACGGCCAAGCAGATTTCGCCGCGGTACCGCATTGCCAACTGGCTTGGCGCGGTGGTCATGGTGTCGGCGGCGCTGGAGCTGGGCAACCAGTACCTGGTCTGGAAGGGCGCGATGGTCCCGTTCGTCGCCGGCGGCGAGACGCTGTTCGCGGCCACGGGTGACGGGCGGTTCAGCAACGGCTACCGCTACGTCAACTGGTCGATCGACGTGCCGGTGCTGCTCACGCAGATCGTCGTCGTGCTGGGTTTGGCGGGCAAGAAGTTCTGGAGCCCGGTCATCCAGTTCACGCTGGCCGGCTTGCTCATGATTTACACCGGCTACATCGGCCAGTTCTTCGAGGCCGTGCCCGATGCCGGGACGTTTGGTGAGTTGGGCACCGCGGCCATCGCCGGGCTGACGGGCAACACGTTGCTCGCCGACAACATCGGCCAGACGGCGACGTACTGGATCATGTTCGTCGTTTCGTGCGTGTTCTACGCGTGGATTTTGTACCTGGTCGTCGCGGTCGGTTTGAGCAAGGACAACTTGGCCAAGCTGCCGCCCAAGGCGCAGTGGTGGATGAAGGCTGTCGTCTGGACGCTGATCGGTTCGTGGATGCTGTACCTGGTCGGCTACCTGATGCCGGCGGTGAGCATTAGCCAGGAATCGGCCGTGATTCGGCAGATTGCTTACACCGTGGCCGACATCGTCTCGAAGGTGATTTACGGCGTGATGATCGGTTACGTCGCCCAGCTCCGCAGCAACGCCGAAGGCTACAGCGAGGACCGGCTCAACCGTTTGGGTTACGACGCCGCCGGCCGCAGCGCCACGGAGTATGACCCGACCACGGTCGAATCCAACGGCACCACCACCACCACCACCGCGACCACCGTCTGAAGGTGACTTGGTGAACCTCACATCCCGCGGCGTCGTGGCCGCCCATGTCCACGACGTCGCGCTGATGATGCTGCCGCTGGGTGGCATCGCCTTGCCGGCGGTCGCGATCGCGCTCTACTTCGGGGAGCGGGTTGCGGCCGCCGGTTTGTGTGCGCCGATCGGGGTGGCGTTGGTGGCGCTTGCCGTGGTGGGTTGGACCCGGCGACATCGCCACGACGTGCGGCCTTCGCCGACGGTGATCGCCACGCTCGGCTGGTTGCTGGCGGCGATCGTGTGCGGCGTGCCGTTTCTCGTGGCGGGGTCGGGGGAATTCGGCGATCCGATCAACGCGCTGTTCGAGTCGATGAGCGGCCTGACCAGCGCGGGGCTGACGGTGACAACCGACCCGCGGCAGTTGCCCATGGGGTTGCAGTGGTGGCGCAGCGCGATGCAGTGGCTGGGCGGCGTGGGGATTCTGGTGTTCGTGCTGGCGTTCACGACCGACGCCCGACGCCCGCCCGATCCGGGGCAGGACGACGCCAGCGACGACGAGGCCAACGTCGATGCCGACACCGACGACGACCAACGCATGGGCCCGGCGATCCGGCGGACGTGGGCCGTCTACGGGCTGCTGACGCTGGCAACCATCGGCGGGTTGTGGCTGGCGGGCATGCCGATCTGGGACGC
This sequence comes from uncultured Tepidisphaerales bacterium, assembly GCA_964386435.1. GTDB lineage: Bacteria > Planctomycetota > Phycisphaerae > Tepidisphaerales > Tepidisphaeraceae > CAYLSV01. The sequence goes on along the minus strand of CAYLSV010000167.1, from coordinate 927 downwards.
GCTCAACCACGGCCAAACCGCGATCAGCACCGGCGGGTTCTCGCTCAACGCCGACAGCCTCGCCGGGTACAACCGGCTCGTGCAAACCGTGGCCGTGGCGAGCATGATCGCCGGGGCGGTGAGCTTTTTCACGCTGCGGCGGGTGATCCTGCGGGGCGATTGGCGCACGCTTGTGCGCGATCGGCAAGCGTGGCTGCTGGTGGGCATTCTCGTCGGCGGCGCGCTCATGCTCTGGCCGCTGACGTGGCTCAACGGGTTCGACAGCGTGTTCCAGATCGCCACCGCCGCGTGCACGGCGGGGTTCAGCACGGCGAGCATCGGCGACCTGGGCCCCGGCACGCTGGGGTTCCTGACCATCGTCATGCTCATCGGCGCCTCGGCCGGCTCGACGTGCGGCGGGTTGAAGCTCGCCCGGCTGGTCCGCCTGATCCGCCCGGGCGTGCCGGACCCGGCGTTCATCGAGACGCCCCGCCGCACGCGGGTGATCGCGGCGACGTTTCTGATGACATTTGTGATCGGCACGCTCGCGGTGTGGCAAACCTCGGGCGCGCCGCTGATCGACGCCGCCTTCGAGTCGGCCAGCGCCCTGGCCACGGTCGGCCTCTCCGCCGGCGTGACCGCCCCCGACGCCCCGGCCGCGGCCCGGCTGACGCTCATCGCCCTGATGTGGCTGGGCCGGCTGGAAACCATCCTGTTCGCCGCCGCGATCCTGAAACTCATCGAGCGTCGGGCGTCGGGCGAGTGAACCGAGTGTCGAGCGTCAGGCGAGTGAACCGAGCGTCGAGCGTCGGGCGAGTGGACCGAGTGTCGAGCGTCGGGCGAGTGAACCGAGCGTCGAGCGTCAGTCGAGTGAACCGAGCGTCGAGCGTCAGTCGAGTGAACCGAGCGTCGAGCGTCGGGCGAGTGAACCGAGCGTCGGGCGTCGGG
>CAYLSV010000166.1:0-4664 GCA_964386435.1 uncultured Tepidisphaerales bacterium | reverse complement strand
GGGCTGCACCTGGGGCTTTTATATCCAGGCCGACGAGGTGATCCACGAGGACGACTTGGGCCTGGTCGCGGCGGGGATGCGGCGGTGGCGGGACGAGCCGGCGATCAAGGCGCTGCTGTTCCGCTATTTGCACTTTTTGTTTGACTACAGCAAGACCGACCCGTGGATGTACCACAAGGCGGCGCGGATCGTGCGGCTGGACGGGAGTTGCCGGATCTTCGGCGACGCCTGCGGGCCGGGGCTCAAGGACCCGCCGCCGGAGGTGCTGAAGATCAACGATGGGTATCTGGACAAACGGCACCTGGGCCGGCAGGTGCGGTGGGCGGGCGACGGCCGACGGAACGCCCGGGTGTTTCACTACGGCTGGGTCAAGACGCGGGAGCAGCTGGACACGAAATTCGAGATGGTGGACGAGTTGTGGTGGGGCACGCTGGACGAGGAAGAGAAGCAGCGGCGCAAGGCGAAGAAGTTCGGCGAGTTTCTCGGGCGGTACCCGATCCTCAAGCCGTTCGATGGTTCGCACCCGGCCCTGATGCGAGAGTTGATTGCGGCGCACCCGCCCTACGGCAAGACGCGCAGCCGGTGGCTGAACCACCGGTTTTATGCCGAGGTGCTGAAGCACGGCTTTCACGGGTAGGCCCAGCGGCGGATCACGCGGTCGGACGCAGCTCGGCGACGCGGGGGTCGAGGGCGATCAGCCGGCGGGCGATGGGCTTCCAGTCGGCACCGGGGCGGGCGGCGCGGAGCAGGCGCAGGCCGTCGGTGCGGGAGGCGCCCTCGACGCGGAGGCTGCGGATGAGCATGGCCAGCATGCGGTCGCGCTGGGGGTCGGTGAGTCCGCGGCGGGCGCTGCCGACGTCGATCAGGTGCAACCCGCCGGCGTCGTCCCGGACGATGTTGGCCGCCTGCAGGTCGCGGAAGAACCAGCCGGCGGACTCGAGTTGCCGTAGCAGCCGGGCGAGGCCGTCGAGCAGCGACGGCTCCAACCGCCCCGCCGACGCGGCATGGGGTCGCTCAGCGATTCGGCATTGCACACTCACGCCACGGCGGGGCGTGACGGTGTAAGCCCGGCCGTCTTTGTGTCCCAAGTCGATTACCGGCACGCAGGGCACCCCGGCCGCGGCGAGCTGCCGGGCCCGCCGGGCCTCGCGCTGGGCCGGGTGCAGGCCCACGGCCCACGCCGCGGCCTGTCTCCACCGCGGGTGGTTGAACCGCTTGACGACGAAGTCCCCGGCCCGCCAGACCGTGGACCGCGCATCGTGTTTGTAGGTCTGCTGCGGCACGTGGTCGAGCAGGTCAGCGGGAACTCGGGGGGCCGGGGTGGAGGGTGACATCGGTCGGTGGAGGGACGGCGGGGTTCGGCCGCCGGCGGAGCGTGAGGGATGAGAATCACCACGACACGTCGTGGGTATCGAGCCAGCCGAGCAGGGCCATGACGGGATAGATCGGCCAATCTACCCGGTGGCCGCGCCGGTGCAGGCCCCACCGCCGGCGGACTTCTTTTTCGTCGAGCACCGGGGCGAGCGTATCGACACGGTCGATCAGGGTCTGGGTGTAGTCGCGCCAGTCGTGGCAGAGGTATTGCGTGACCGGGACGGTGAAGCCGCGCTTGGGCCGGTCCCACGCCTCGCGGGGCAGGTGCCGGCGGGCGAGTTCTTTGAGGACGGTCTTGAGCCCGCCGGCGAGCTTGACCGAGGCGGGCTGGGGCAGGATCAGGTCGACCACGGGGTTGCCGAGCATCGGCACGCGGGCCTCCATGCCCTGCCACATCGAGGCGCGGTCGGTCTTGGTCAAGCCGTTGCCGGCCAGGAAGTTCCACACATCCGCCCGCATCAGCGCATCGCGGTCCCACCTGTCGCCGCAGTCGTCGACGAGGTTCTGCCAATCGCGCATCGCGTGCCGGGGTTGGCAGGCCTCGAGGTAGTCCGGCGAGAGCACGCCGCGGAGGGCGCGGGAGGTGACGGGGATGTCCTGCATGCGGGAGTATTGGCGGGTGATGCGGGACCGGCCGCGTTGGGCGGAGCGGTAGAGCGAGGCGGGCAGCAGGCCGAGCTCGATCAGGCGGCGCAGCGTTTCCCAGTGCGGGCCGTCGGGGTAGGTCGCGGCGTCTTTGCGGTAGCGGGGGTAGCCGGCGAAGAGTTCGTCGCCGCCGTCGCCGCCGAGGGCGACGGTGATGTCGCGGCGGGCCAGCTCGCAGCAACGGGCCACGGGCAGGAACGACGCGTCGCCGTAGGGCTGATCGAGCTGGGCGCAGGCGGCGCGGAAGTCGTCGGCGGTCATGCCGCCGGCGTGGAACTCGTGGTGCTGCGTGCCCATCTGCTGGGCCACGCGGGCGGCGATGGGGGCTTCGTCGTGGGCGGCCGACTGATCGAATTTGACGGTGTAGGTTTTGGCGGGTTGGCCGGTGGCCTGTTGGGCGTAGTGGGTCAGCAGGGCCGAGTCGATCCCGCCGGAGAACAGCACGCCGACGGGGACGTCGGCGACCAGCTGCCGGCGGACCGACTCCTGCAGCGCCGCGTCGGCCGCGTCGATGAGGTCGGGCAGGGGCATCGGGTCGGCGGCCGGGGGGATCGTCCAGAATTGCCCCCGCTCGGTCCGGCCGGTGTCGGCGTGGAAGCGGAGCCAGGCCCCGGGCGGCAGCTGTTCGATGCCGGCGAAGAAGCTGCGGCCGGCGATGAAGTAGCCCTGGGCCAGGTAGTCGCTGACGCGCGGCAGGTCGACCCGCTCGCCGACGCCGGGGAAGGCACGGAGGGCGCCGATTTCGGAGCCGGCGATGAGGCCGGGTTGGCCGTCGCCGGTGACGTGGCTGAAGTACAGCGGTTTGACGCCGAGCCGATCGCGGGCCAGCAGCAGCGTCCGGGTGTCGCGGTCCCAGAGGGCGAAGGCGAACATCGCGTCGAGCCGGGGCAGGGCGTCGAGGCCCCACTGCTCCAGGGCGTGGAGCAGCACCTGCGTGTCGCTCTGCGAGTCGAAGCGGACGCCGCGTTGCTCGAGCTCGTGCCGCAGCTCGGCGGTGTTGTAGAGCTCGCCGTTGTAGGCCAGCGTGTACCGGCCGTCGGGCGTGGACATGGGTTGTCGGCCGGCGTCGAGGGCGACGATGCTCAGCCGCAGGTGGCCCAGGGCGCAGCGGTCGTCGGACCAGACGTGGCGGGCGTCGGGTCCGCGGTGGGCGATGGCGTCGAGCGCGGCCGGCAGGTGTTGCCGCCGGTCGGGCAGGTTGGTGGTGGCGACGAAGCCGCACATGGGCAGGCCTCAGGCGTCGCCGGCCGGCTTCTCGAAGACGCCCCAGACCGAGTGGGCGTAGCGGTTGTCGAACCGCCGGGCGTCGGGGTAGCGCAGCCGACGCAGGGCGTTGGCCCCCGAGGGCTTGACGTTGATCACCAGCTCGTCGAGCGACAGGCCGTGCTTCTTCGCCATGCCGCGATAAAAGTCGGCGATATCGTGGGCGTGCATGAACCACTTGTGGCGGTCGGCGGGCGCTTCGACCGGCAGACCGTAGTACTGCGGCGTGCCCGTCCCGCGGTTGATCCGTCGGCGGAGGTTGCGCCAGCAGTTGGGAAGCGAGACGATCAGGTGCCGTCGGCTGACGCGGACCAGTTCGTCGAAGACGTGGTGCAGCGGGTTGATATGTTCCAGCACATCCGTGCAGACGACCAGGTCGAAGCTGGCGTCTTCGAACGGCAGGGGTTGGCCGGTATCCAGGTCGACCTGCAGGTCGGCGGTGTCGGACATGTCGATGCCCAGGTAGTCGAGGTCGGGCCGGACCTCGGCGAGCATCTTCCGGCTGCAGCCGACGTCGAGCACCTTGCCGGCGAAGCGATCGGGGAAGCGGTCGACCATGTACCGCGCGCGGTCGTGGGTATCGACAAAGGCAACGGAATCGTGCGTCATGCAGCGAGGATAGCACACGCGGCGGGCGGCACGGCGGTGGGTGCGGCCGGGCCCCGCCGTGAGATGGCTAGCGTGGGGTTGCCGTTAAAATTGTTCGACGCGTTGCGGGGTGGGTCAGGCGGTGTGGCGGAGGATGCCGGCCGAGGGGAAGTTGCGGCCGAGGGCGGCGGCGGGGTCGAGCTTCATCCAGCCGCCGAGCAGGTCGGTGTAGAGGCTGCGGAAGTCGACGGTGTGGATCAGGTCGCCGTTGTCGAGGTCGGTCATGGAGGGGTAGCGACCCAGCAGGCCGGGGCGGACCGCGTCGCCGAAGACGAAGCTGGGCCCGGCGCAGCCGTGGTCCGTGCCGGCCGAGGCGTTCTGCCGGACCCGCCGGCCGAACTCGCTGAAGGCCAGCGACACGACGCGCGAGCGGTGGCCGGTCTTGTCGAGTTCCCGGTAGAACGCCTGCATCGCGTCAGCGAACTGCTTCATCAGGCGGTTGTGGTTGTTGAGCTGGTTGGCGTGGGTGTCGAAGCCGCCGAGGGCGACGTAGTAGACGCGGGTGGGCAGCTCGGCGCGGATCATCTTGGAGACCATGCGCAGCTGGTTGCCGAGGCCGTTGCCCTGGGGCCAATCGATTTCGTCTTTTTGGCCGACGGCCTTGCGGACTTTTTGCGAGGCGGACTGGGCGTCGAGGGCGGTGCGGTTGATGAACGCCAGCGGGTCGTCGCCGGCGGCGTCGGGCACGGCGGCGTGGTGGAGTTGCTCGAGGGTCGCGGGGGTTCGGGCGGCGG
>CAYLSV010000165.1:2011-4728 GCA_964386435.1 uncultured Tepidisphaerales bacterium | reverse complement strand
TCGGCGACGGCCCGGCGGCCAAGCTGGCCGACGCCCCGGCGGATTGGTACCAGCAGTTCGGTACGGGTAAGCGGGACATGCCGCACTTCCGCGACCCGTGGCTGTTCGAGGTTGACGGGACGCTGCACCTCGCCTGCACGGCCCAGCGGGCCGACGGCCCGGCCGACGGCCGCGGCACGGTGGCGCTGCTGCGGTGGTCGGGCGAGTCGTTCGACTTCCTCCCGCCGCCGCAGATGCCGACGGTTCAGCAGGAACTCGAATGCCCGCAGCTCCACGAGGTCGAGCCGGGCCGGTGGGCACTGGTGTTCAGCAGCGCGGCGACGTGGTTCACGCCCGACTATCGAAAGCGGCATAAAACGGTCGGCGGCACGTTCGTGATGAACGCACCGGCGCCGACGGGGCCCTGGAGCGAACCGCGACCGTTGCGGCCGGCCGGTACGCCGGAGCACCTTTACGCCGCGCAGCTGCTGCGCGACGGCGACCGCTGGCGATTGATCGGCACCGTGACTTGGGGCGCGGGACACCTGAGCGATCCGATCGACGTGCCGACCGCAGCGCTGCTGGGTTGAGCACGGCTCAGAGGGTGCGGGCAAGGGCATGGGCTTGAACGGTGGCGTCGTACAGTCCGCCGGCGCGGTCCGCGTCGCCGATGACGTGCACCGGCGTATCAAGATCGCTCAGCTCGTGGGCCAACGCATTGTCCGACACGGCTCCGGCGCTGATGACGACGGCATCACAGTGCTCCACGACCTGCGGCTCCAGCGCGAAGCGGTCTCGCAACAACACCCGATCGTGTCGAACATCCGAGATTGCGGCGTCCTCGAGGAATATGACGCCGCGGTCACGCAGCTGGTTTTGCATCTGCTCGCGGCTCATCGCCTCGGCGCGGTGCGAACTGTGCCAGTCGGGCTCGAGAAACGTAACCGCCACGCCGACGTCGCACAACGCTTCGGCCGCCAGCAGTGCCTGCACGTCGCCGTGCAGGTCCGCGACCACCGCCGCACGCGCGCCCGCGGGTGGCTGGGCGAGTACCTCCGGCGGGGTGAGCACCTGCGTGCCCGGCACCGGGACCACCCGGGGCGCGGCACCGGTGGCGATCACGATCGCGTCGGCACCAAACGCGATGACATCTTGTCGGGTTGCAGGTTTCCGCAACTGCACATCGAAGCGACGGCGGGAGGCTTCGTGGTCGTAATAGTCCGCGATGCGGCCCCAGAGTCGACGCGAGGGCACCGACGCGGCCAAACGGATGGTGCCGCATAACCGCTCGCCGGCTTCCCACAGCGTGACCTCGTGGCCGCGGTCCGCGGCGATGCGAGCAGCCTCCAGACCCGCCGGCCCGCCCCCGACGACCAAGACACGTTTGGCACGACGCGTCGGGTTGAGCGTGGCCCAGGTGCGCTCGCGGCTGACGATCGGGTTGTACACGCAGGACATCTGCTCCATCTGGCCGATGCACTGCTGAAGGCAGCGCGTGCAGAGACGGATGTCGGCGGGGCGATTTTCGTAGAGCTTGCGCGTGAAGTCGCCATCGGCGATATGGGCTTTGGTCAGGCAGATCACGTCGGCGGATCCGTCGGCCAGGGCAGCCTCGGCCATCTGCGGCGTGGTGATGCGTCCGGCGTGCATGATCACCAACCCGGTGCTGCGTTTGACGCGGTCGATCAGCGGCAGCCATTCGCCGTCGGGCCGCGCCATCGGACCGTGGTGCAGCCCGCCGTCGCCCGCGGTGAGCGAGAAATAGTCGACCAGGCCGGCGGCCTCCAGACGGGCAACGACTTCGAGGTATTCTTCGGCCGAGACACCACCGGACTCGCAGTCGTCGGCCTTGAGTCGGACGCCCAGGGGCACCTGGTCACCGATGGTTGTCCGCATCCGCTGCAGCGTCTCGACCATGAACCGCATGCGGTTTTCCAGCGAGCCGCCGTACCGGTCGCTGCGGCGGTTGGTGCGGTTGCTGAGGAACTGGGCGAAGAGGAACCCTTCGTGGGCGTGGAGTTCGACGCCGTCGGCCCCGCCGGCGACGGCCCGTGCGGCGGCCTCTCCGGTGGACTGCGCGATGGCCTCGAGTTCCGCCGCCGTCCGGTCCGGGGGCCAGGGTTTGCGTCGCCGCGGGCGGTGCAGCCCCGCGTGCATCCCGACGCGGATCCGCTCGTCCGGGTCGCCGGGCAGCGGGTCGTGGATGTGAAGCAGCTGCGCGAAGAGCTTGCAGCCGTGCGCGTGGGCCGCGTCGGCCAGCATCCGATACTTCGGGACGATGGCGTCGCCGGTGTTGTGGATCCAGTCCGGTCCGCCGTGCCAGGTCGGCGTGGTGCCGCCGACGATGAACAGGCCCAAGCCGCCGGCAGCGCGTTGTTCAATGTAGGCGGCGTAGTCACGGGTCGGCAGGCCGTTGTCGGCAAACCAGCCGGCGAAATGAGCGCTGACGGCAACGCGGTTGCGCAGCGTCACTTTGCCGGCAAGGTCGAGCGGTTTGAGCAGGCGCGGGAAGGGTGTGTCGGCCGGCGGTTCGAACCTCATTCGACGTCCGTCCAGAACACCCCGGTGCCGCCGCTGCCGACGACCAGGCGGCTCTGGCCTTGCTCGGCCTTGACGAACGCGCCGCTATTCCAATCGACCCGGCCCGGCAGAGACTGGTCGAGCACGCGCCAGGTCTTGCCGGCGTCTTCCGAGAGGATCACGCCGCGGGGCGTCCCGGCGGCGAGGACGGGATCGGC
>CAYLSV010000165.1:0-2001 GCA_964386435.1 uncultured Tepidisphaerales bacterium | reverse complement strand
GTCGAGAATCAGGTGCGTAGCCCCCGGCGTGCTCTCGGGCAGATCGAGTCTGGACCACGTTTGGCCGTCGTCGTCGGTGCGGTAGATGCCGTCGTATTTCACGGCGGCGTAGAACCGATTGTCCCAGTGCGGGTCGGCGGCGAGGTGATAGATCGGATCCTTGGCCGGGAAGTCGATCAACTGCCACGACCCGACCGCCCCGTCGCGGACCAGCAGGTCGCCGAGGATGGGCGACGCGACCATCTGCGTCCCGTCGGCGGCGAGGGCGATGGTGGGCCCGGCGTCCCAGATTTCCTTGACGAAGAATTCACCGGCGGAGGGGAAGCCCGCCGTGTCGCGTTGCCAGGAGTCGCCGCCGTCGGTGCTCACGTAGAGCCCACCCTCGGCCGAGAGGTCGCCGCTGACGCCGAGGTACACCGTGTCTTTTTCCGACGGGTGAGCGGCGATGTCGTTGGCGTGCGTACCGCCGCCGCTGATCTCCGGCAGGCCTCGCATGTCGCTGGCTCGCCACGTCTCGCCGTGGTCGTCGCTGATGAACACGTGCCCGGCGTACCACCCGCCGACCGGCGGGTTCGGGCCGACCGCGTAGACCCGGCCCGGCTGGGCCGGCGTCGTGCTGATCGACGCGATGTTGTTGGTGATCACCTCCCGCTTGGGTTTGACGAACCGCCCCCCCGCGTCCCGGCTGCGGAAATAGCCGATGTCGGCCACACCCAGGTGCACGCGGTTCGGGTCGCCGGCGTCGGGCACGATCGTATGGACATAGGTTTCTTCGATGCCATGGGTCTGGTTGGTCCAGGTCCTGCCCCCGTCGGTCGTGCGGTAGACGCTGAACCAGTCGGTCATCCACCAGACGTTGTCCGGGTCGGCCGGGTGGACGTAGACCCCGGTGGCGCTGTTCATGCTGCTGACCCAGGGCGCCCAGTCCGCGGCGTCGGCGGCGGTGTAGCCGTGCCAGTCTTCGGGCTCGATGACGGTCTTGGGGCCGACCTTCTCCCACCGTTGCTGGCCCAGCCGGTAAACCTCGCCCCGCGAGCTGGTGACCAGCAGGGTGTCGGTCTCGGTGGTGAAACCCTGATACCGCCACTCCTCGGGGTTCTGCGAGTCGACGCCGGGCGCGGCCACGACCAGCCCGTCCATCATCTTCGTCCAGTTCTTGCCGCCGTCGGCCGAGCGTTCGACCGAGTAGCCGTTGCCGAAGATCGCCCAGAGGTGATCGGGCTGTTTCGGATCTTGGGCCAGTTCGTAGACGTCGCGGTCTGACTGTTGAGTCCAATTCCTGCCGCCGTCGGTCGACGCCCACAGGCCGCCGGGCATGTCGCCCTTGTCGCGGGTGTTGTCCCGGTAGGCCACGGCCGAGAGCCATACGTGGTCGGCGTCCTCTGTGCTCACGTCCAGGTCGGTGGTCAACACGGTCGGGCCGCCGAGCGATTCCCACGATCGGCCGTCGTCGTCGCTGCGGAACACGCCCTCGCCCCGGCCCGCGGCGTAGAGCGTCTCGGGCTTCGACGGAGCCCGCAGCAGCGCCCGGCCGTAGGCCCGGTGCGGCGTGTCGCCGACCGCCCACAGCTTCTGCACGTTCTCCCAGGTCTCCCCGCCGTCTTCGGTCAGATAAAGCCCGTAGTCCGGCGACCATTCGTAGCCCACCAGAATGATTGCCCGGTCCGGCTGGTCCGGGTCGCCAACCATATCGCGGACATACATCAACCCGCGGTCGCCGACGGGTGCGGCGTCGGGGTGCTGGTCGGGGTCCAGGCCGTAGGGCAGGGTGTAGCTGGCGTTGCGCCAAGACTCGCCGCCGTCGTCGGAGCGGTAGATCCCGCCGACGTCGGTGTGGGCCCAGAGCCGATCCGCGTCGGCTTCGGTGAAACGGACGCCCATCACAAACCCGCCGCCGCCCAGAGCGCTACTGGTCCAGGGGCCATAGGTCGGCCGGTCGGACTCGGCCACCTGACCCGACGCCGAAACGCCGGCAAACAGCGAAGCCATCATCACGCCCTG
>CAYLSV010000164.1:0-4787 GCA_964386435.1 uncultured Tepidisphaerales bacterium | reverse complement strand
CGGCGGAGGTCCGGTCGGTCTGGGTCCGCGTTGCTGCGGCGACGCGTGCCGGCTCACATCCGCGGCACGGCGGCGAGTAGGCGTTTGGTGTAGTCGTCCTGCGGGTCGTTGACGACCTGCTCGGTGGGGCCGCGTTCGACGACTTTGCCTTTGAGCATGACGAGGGTTTCGTCGGCCAGGTACTCGACGACGCCAAGGTTGTGGGTGATGAACAAATACGTCAGGCCCATCTCGTCGCGGAGTTGGAGCAGCAGCTCGAGGAGCTTGGCCTGCACGCTGACGTCGAGGGCGCTGGTGACTTCGTCGCAGACGATGAACTTCGGCTCAAGCACCAGCGCCCGGGCGATGCCGACCCGTTGGCGTTGGCCGCCGGAGAACTCGTGGGGGTAGCGGCGGAGCATGTCCGGCTCGAGCTCGACCCGCTTCATCGTCTCGGCAGCGAGGTCTTGCCGGCCGCTGCGGTTGTCGCCCAAACCGTGGACCTGCATGATCTCGGTAAGCATCGCGCCGATGGTCATCCGCGGGTTGAGCGCGCTGTAGGGGTCCTGGAAGATGATCTGCATCTGCCGCCGCAGCGGCCGGAGGCTGGCGGTGCTGCGGCCGACGAGTTCCTCGCCCTCGAACTTCGCGCTCCCGCCGGTGGGCGGGACGAGCTGCAAAATCGCCCGGCCGAGCGTCGTCTTGCCGCTGCCGCTCTCGCCGACGACGGCCAGGATCTGCTTGCGCGGCAAGTCGAAGCTCACGTCGTCCACGGCCTTCACGTGGTCGACCGTCCGCTGCAGGATGCCTTTCTTGATCGGGAACCATACCCGCAGATCGCGCACGGCGATCACCGGGTCGACCGCCGCACCGGGGGCCGTCTCATCGTGAGTCGGGTGCGGGTCGACGACCGGCAAGCCCGCGGCCTTCTTCTCGGCGACCTCGACCTCCCGCAGCCGCTTGAGGTTCCGCGGCAGGCTCGCGATCAGTTGCTGCGTGTACGGGTGCTCAGGCTTGCGGAGCACCGCCTCCCGCGTGCCCTGCTCGACAATCTTGCCGTAGCGCATCACGGCGACGTGGTCGGCAATCTCGGCGACGACGTCGAAGTCGTGCGTGATGAACAACACGGCCATGCCGTTCTTCTGTTGCAGCTCCTTGATGAGCCTCAAAATCTCTGCCTGGATCGTCACATCGAGGGCCGTCGTCGGCTCGTCGGCGATCAGCAGATCCGGCTCGCAAGCGATGGCCATGGCGATCATCACCCGCTGCCGCATGCCGCCGGAAAAGCGGTGGGGGTACTCATCGATCGTGCTCTCGGGGTCGCGGATTTGCACCTGTTTCAGCAGCTCGATGGTTTGCGCCCGCGCCTGCCGGCGGGTCAGGTCCATGTGCAGCTGCAACGCCTCCATGATCTGGTCGCCGATGGTGAACACTGGGTTCAGCGAGGTCATCGGCTCCTGGAAGATCATCGCCACCCGGCCGCCGCGGATTTGACGCATCTCACGCTCGCTGAGCGTCGTGAGGTCCACCGGCCCGCCGGCCGCGCCGCCGCGGCGGGCGGTGGCGTCGAGCAGGATCTGTCCGCCCACGATCCGCCCCGGCGGCTGGGGGACCAGCCGCATGACGGAGAGGGCCGTGATGCTCTTGCCGCTGCCCGATTCGCCGACGACGCAGAAGGTTTCGCCCGGATCGATGTCGTACGAGATGCCGTCCACGGCCTTAAGCGGCTTGGCGGTGGAGCCGAAGTGGACCTGCAAGTCGCGGATCGACAGCAGCGGGTGGTCGGTGGTCCGAGCCATGGGCGCGGCAGGGGCGGTGGCGGCGTCGACAACGGTCATCGCCGGCAGTGTATCGACTCCGCCCGTCGTGTCGCACCCGGCGGGGTGGCGGTACCATGGCCCGCCATGCCGACGCTCGACTACGCCAGCGCCGGCTCGCGGGAGGTGCGGCCCGCGGGCGTCCCGGCCCCGGCGTGGTTCGGGCGGTTGACGCTGATCTGCTGCGGCTTGGTGCTGTGGGGCGCTGCGGGGTTGCCGGGCGACCTGCTGCTCATCGTCGTGACGGCCGGCGTGTGGCTGCTGACGGCGCTGGGCATCATCATCGGCGGGATCATCCGTTTCGCACAGGCGGTGGCCCCGCCGACGGACGAGGAACGGCCGCCGAGCCGGTGGGGGTGGTGGGTGCTCGCGACGGTCGGGCTGATGTGGCTGGGGGTGCCGGCGCGGCTGACGTTTCTGGTGGCGTTGCCTTGGCTGCACCCGGTGTACGCCGAGGAGCCGATGAGCAAGCCGGTCGGCCACCGTCTCGTCGGCCCGTTCATCGTGACCGGCGGCAGCAAGCAGCCCGGCAGCGGCCTCCGCCTTCGGCTTGTCGGCGGCGGCATCGTGCTTTACACCATCGATTCCACCGGTGCTTTGCACGGCCGCGTGATGTTCACGTCCATCGGCCCGCCCCTGGTCACCGGCGAAAGCGAGTACCCGCTGCACCGTTAGCCAAGGCAACAGCCAGGCATGCTGGCATCGCTGATACCCCCACCGGGGCTACGCACGTGTCCCAACCGAGTTGAATTGCGTGTGTAGCCCCACCTCTACGCGGCGGTGGGCGCCTCAGCGGTGTTGATGGACCAATCCAGTTCCCCGCCTCAGCGGCTTCAACGTGGCGGGAACCAGCCCTCGTCGCCGAGGGTGGGGCGGGGTTGGCGGTCGCGGTTGCGTTGGCGGATCGCCTCGCGGGTGCGCTCTTGGCCTTGCTCGACCTGCCGCATGAGTTGCAGGCGGGCGGGGGCAATCGGCTGGCGGTCGCCGGGGGTGGCGTCGCGGTAGGTGACTTCCTCGCCGGCGGATTGGTACAGCCAGACCTGCTCGGCGCGTGGCGACCAACTCGGGCCACCGGGCCGCAGGAGGCTCGCCGGGTCGAGCAGGGCCGTCTGGTCAGGGCCGACGCGGAACAGCACCCAATCCGGCCGGCCGCTTTCGGCGATCATCAACTCCAGCGCCGTCTGCCGCTCGGCGGGTGTGGCGGTCGTGGCACAACCGAATAGCAGCGGGGCGGCAATCATTGCCAAAAGGACGCGGCACATCGCGGCAGCTTGCCGGCCGTCGGTTGTTACGTCAAGGCGTCGGTCAGCTTCCGCAGATCGACGGCGTCGGTCGGCAACGCCTCGGGGTGCTCGTCGGCCCACTGGGCGGCCTCGCCGTTGAGGGGGCTGCGGATGTTGTACGCCTGGTACGCCAGCATCTCGCCGACGCGGACGATCAGGTCCGCCAGCCGCTCGCCGGCGGCCCAGTGATCGCCCACGCACACCGTCGCATCGTCGATGTTCGGGTGGAAAATCGGCGTCAGCATCCGCACCACCGGCGGCAGCCGCGGGTAATCCGGCGGCAGCACGACCTCCACCCGGTGCCCGCCCGCCCGGTCCGTCGGCGACACCAGCGACTTGACCTCGAACCGCACCACGTACCGCTCCGGCGGCGACCCCTGGGCCTCTTCCACCGCCACCGGCCCCGCGGCAAACGCCTCGCGCAATTGCCGCTCGTCGGCCATCAACCGCCGCTGGCGGGGCGAGTGCTTGAGCCCCTCGGCCTCCGCCGGCGGAATCAACAACGCGCCGCCGCACCCCTTGCACCGCGCCCTTTTCCCGCCCAACCGATCGGCGACGTCGAACCGTTTGGCACACGCGGGACAGCGGAAGCGGATCACGAGGGATGGTAGAAGTGTGACGTGATGAAGTGTGACGTGGTGAAGTGCCGGAGTCCGTTCGGTTGATGCGTTCGGCAAATCAACAAGTCATACTTCAACAAGTCACACTTTCTGCTCAAGCAATCATCCCACCATCGATCGTGATGTGCGCCCCGCTGATGTACCCCGCCGCGGGGCTGGCGAGGAAGGCGACGAGTTCGGCGACCTCGCTCGCCTTGCCGAAGCGGCCCAGCGGGACCATCGACTTCATCATGTCGGCGTTCTCGCCGTCGCCGGGGTTCATGTCCGTGTCGATCGGCCCCGGCTCGACGACGTTCACCGTGATGCCGCGGCTCGCCAGATCGTGGGCCCAGCCCTTGGTCAGGCCGGCGACGGCGTGCTTGGTCATGCCGTAGGCACTGCCGCCCGGGAACGGGATTCGCTCGCCGACGACGCTGCCCATGTTGATCACCCGGCCGCCGTCGTTCATGTGCCCGACTGCCGCGGCGGTCGTATGCCACACGCCCTTGATGTTCACATCAATCTGCTTGTCGACATCCGCCGCCGGCACTTGCCCGAGCGGCCCCATCAGGAAGACGCCGGCGTTGTTGACGAGGATGTCCAGCTTGCCGCCGAGCTTCTCCACGGCCTGCCCGACCGACGCCTCGGCCGCCGCGGGATCCGCCGCGTCGGCCTGGATGGCGAACCCGCGGCCGCCCAGCGACTCAGCGAGGGCTTTGGCGGCGTCGGCGCTCCTGCCGTAGGTGAAGGCGACGCTCGCGCCGCGGGTCACGAGCAGTTCGACCACCGCTCGGCCAATCCCCCGGCTGCCGCCGGTGACGAGGGCACGCTTGCCGGTGAGGTCGAGGTGGGCGAAGGCGGCGGGGACGAGAGTGGCGTCGGCCATGGCAAAGCTCCGGGTCGGGGTCGAGAAACCTGTTGGAACAAACGATAGGCTGGCGCCCGGCCCCGGATCAAATCGGCGGATCGTGTTTCGTGTGGCAACGCATTTGCAGTCGTACCGGCCCGCCAACCCCGGAGACGCCTTGTCCGTAGCCCCGCCCCAAGCCGATCCGACCAACGCCGCGGCGCCCAAGCTCTCGCTCGCCGTGGCGGCGGGAGTGGCGTGC
>CAYLSV010000163.1:4761-4982 GCA_964386435.1 uncultured Tepidisphaerales bacterium | reverse complement strand
TCACGCCCTTGCCCTTCTGGGCGATGATCGCATCGAGGGCGACGGCCGTCTTGCCGGTCTTGCGGTCGCCGATGATCAGCTCCCGCTGGCCGCGGCCGATGGGGATCATTGAATCGATCGCCTTGATGCCCGTTTGCAGCGGCTCGCCCACCGGCTGGCGGGCGGCGATGCCGGGGGCGACGATGTCCATCAACCGGATCTCGTCGCTGGCGATCGGCGTG
>CAYLSV010000163.1:0-4742 GCA_964386435.1 uncultured Tepidisphaerales bacterium | reverse complement strand
AGCGGGTTCACGACGCGGCCGACCATCTGGTCGCCCACCGGCACGCTCAGCAGCCGGCCGGTGCTCTTCACCGAATCGCCCTCGGCGATGTCGAGGTAGTCGCCGTAGACGACCGCACCGATCGAGTCTTCCTCGAGGTTGAAGACCTGCCCCATCGTGCCGTTCTCGAACTCGAGAAGCTCGCCGGCCATCGCGTTGCGCAGGCCGTACACGCGGGCGATGCCGTCGCCGACCTCGATGACGGTGCCGACCTCGCTGACCTGCAGCTTCTGCTCGAAGCCCTCGATCTCGCGCTTCAGAACGCTGCTGATTTCACTGACGTTGATTGCCATTGGTTTGTTGTCCTTGGTTCTTTGTCCTTGGTCCTTTGCCGGTCCGTGGCCGCCAGGGACCAGGGACAAAGGACAAACAACGGGCCGCTAGGCCCTCATGAGCCTTTCGCGCATCGCGTCGAGTTGCGTTTTCACGCTGGCGTCGATGATTTGGTCCTCGACCCGCAGCACCATGCCGCCCAGGATGTTCGGGTCGACGTACTGGTGGATGATGGCGTCTTTGCCCAGCGCACGGCCGACGCGGGTGCGGACTTCTTCCAGGTCGCCGTCGTCGAGCTTCTCGGCGACGGTGACGTTCACCTCGATCTTGCCGAGCTTCTCGTCGAGGAGGTGCTCGAACGCGGCCATGATCTTGCCGGTGGCGGCCAAGCGGTTCTTGCGGTTGAGGATGTGCAGGAAGTTGAGCATCAGGCTCGACGCTCGATTGTCGCCGAACATCTTGTCGATCAGCTCCGCCCGCTCCTCGGCGTTGATGCCGGGGTTGGCGAAGACGTCGCGGAGGGTCGGGTTCTCGTCGAGCACCTGCTGCAGCGCGTCGGCCTCGTCGGCCGTCTCGCGGAGCGCGTCGCGGTCCTCGGCCAGCTCCAGCAAGGCGCGGGCGTAGGCGAGGTGAATTGGGTCGTGGCGGTCGGTCATCGGCGAAGCTCCCGGCAAAAGTTAGGCGGTGCCGTTGGCGGCGGCGTGTTGCTTGTCGCCCAAGCGGTCGATCTGCTTCAGCGACTCGTCGAGAAGCGCCTTGCGGTCGCCGGGGCCGATCTCGCGGCGGAGAATCTTCTCGGCGACGAGCGTGGCCAACTCGGCGGCTTCGCGGCGGACGTCGCCGACGGCGTTGACGCGGGCGGCCTCGATGTCGCGGGTCGCCTTGTCGCGGATGCCCTCGGCCTCGGTCTGGGCGTCCATCTTCATCCGCTGGCCCAGCGCGTCGGCGTCCTTCTGGGCGGCGGCGAGCAGCTCGCGGACCTTCGCCTCGGCCCCCTCGAGCTGGGCGGCGTACTCCCGCTGCTTCGCCTCGGCCTCCAGGCGGGCCCGCTCGGCCTCCTCGATGTCGCGGCGGATGCGGTTCTCCCGCTCCTCCAGCCCCTTGGCGATCGGGCCCCAGGCGTACTTGGCGAGGATCGCCAGCACCACCGAGAAGACGATGAGCGTGAAGATCGCCGGGATGATCTTCGAGGGCACGTCGAACACCATCTCCTCCGGCGGCGTGGCGTCGGCGGCATCGGCGGCGAGGACGAGAACCGGCGTGGCGAGCGCGAAGGCGGCGGCGGCAAGGGTCGGGCGGTGGATCATGGGCGGGCGGTGCAGGAGAGTCGCAGGCCGCCGCGAAGCGATCAAGCTGCGCGGCGGGGTGAGTTGATGTTTTAGAGGAAGAAGGCGAAGGCGACGATGGCGAACAGCGTCGCACCCTCGATGAGGGCCGCCAGGATCAGGCCGTTCTGGCCAATGGCGCCCGAGGCCTCGGGCTGGCGGGCGATGGCGTCCACGGCATGCGAGCCAATGGCACCGATGCCCTTGGCGGCACCGAAGATGACCAGACCAAGGCCGAGGCCCTTGCCCAGCGTGCCAAAGGCGTTGTACGGGGCACCTTCAATGGCCGTCAGGCGATCGGCGGCGTCGTCGTCAAGCACGGCGGCGTCGAGGGCGGCGGTGTTGGCCGGCACCAGCGCGACTTCGGCATCCTGGGCCAGGGTCGGGCCGGCGATGACGAACAGGCCGACGAACAGGGCCATCAGTGGAAGGACGTTGCGGAGTTTCATGTGAAGTGTTCCAGCCCGGCTTCGGGTGCCGGGTCGACCCTTGCCCCGTGCGGCGAGGCGGTGGTCAAAGCTCCCGGGGCAAACTCCCGGAGAAGTGGCGTCAGCCCGCACCGCGTACGCCGGAGCCCGTGGTTCGTGTGTTCAAGCCGGTGCGGCGGCGGGCGTCTTGCCCGGCTCGTACGGGTCGGCGGGGCCGGCCCGCGGCGGGATGGGTTCGTCGGTGTAGTCGAAGTCGCCCTCGCCGTCGTGCGCCCCCTCGTGGCCGTGGCCGTGGTCGCCGTGGACGACCATTTGCCCGAGGAACAGCGCCGTCAGGAAGGTGAAGATGTACGCCTGCAGCAGCGCGACGAAGATTTCCAGAAACATGATCGCCACGGTGCCCAGCAGGATCGGGATGCCCAGCAGGAACCCGCCGACCACGCCCACCGAGGCGAACGCCAGCGTGATGAAACCGATGAGCGCCGCCAGCAGGATGTGCCCGCCGGTCATGTTGGCGAACAAGCGGATGGACAAGGCCGCCGGCTTGATGAACGCGCCGATCAGCTCCAGCGGCACCATCAGGAACCACATGGGCCAGGGCGTGCCGGCGGTGAAGTGCATGGCCCACTCCTTGAAGCCGTGCTCGCGGATGCCGCAGAAGTTCCAGAAGATGAACGCGAACGCCGCCAGCACCGCCGTGACGCCCAAATTGCTCGTCGCCGTGCCGTAGACGGCGTAGGGCAGCAGGCCGGCGGCGGCCAGCGGGGAGGTCAGCACGTCGAACGGCAGCAGGCCCAGCAGGTTGCAGAACAGGATGAAGAAGAACAGCGTCCAGAGGAACGGCATGTACGTGGTCGTGTGTTCCTTCAGCGCCGGCTTGGCGACGTCGTCGCGCAGGTAGATGAGGATCGCCTCGAAGAAGTTGCGGCTGCCGGTGGGGACCAGCTTGCCCTCGCGGTACTTGCGGGTGAGGGCGGGGAACAACAGCAGCATGAGGACGGCCGCGATGGTCATCATGACCATGTGGTTGCTCAGGATGAACAAGCCGCCGTCGGTCTTGATGATCGCGTGGTCGACCACGTGTTTCAGCGGGTTGTCGGCCGCGAGCGACAGGATCGGCAACAACGTCGAAGGCGTCATGGACCCGCAGCCTAGGCACCGCCGCGGGCGTCGGCACGCCCGGTGGGTGCGACATCCGCGGATGGTTTCGAAGCCGCCACCGCCCGCCCCGCCGCCCACGTTTCAACAGCCAGCAACACGGCATAATACAGCATCGCCAGCACGATCGTCGGTGTCCGCGACAGGCCCAGCAGTTGCCAAGCCGCCACCGCCCCGGCGAGCATGATGACAGCCCGCAACATGCCGATGGCCGTCACCCGCGGCCAGGCAATTGCCGGGGGCAGCTTGAGCGTCGCGACGAGCATCGGCAGCGTGACCGCCGCGGCGACTAGGGCCACCCCCGTCGCCGCCAACCACGCCAGCCGCCAGCCGTCGAAGAACAGCGTCACGGCGGATGCAGCGGCCGTGACCGCCAGCGCCAGCAACACCGGTTTGACCACGCTCACCGCGGCCCCCGCGGCGGTTGCTGCATCCGGTTGGTGAGCTTGATCAGGCGATAGAACCCGGCGGTCAGGCCGAGGGTCATGCCGGCGAGCGTGAACCACGGCAGCAAATCGAGCCACTGGTCCATCGCGTATCCGCCGCCGGCGAGGATGGCGACGGTGAGGGCAAACTCCGACCCGATGCCGCCGTAAGCCGCCAGCGACGGCGGCGGGTTCTTGCGTGGGGGCGTCGCCACTGCGGGAGCGTAGGCGAGTCGATTGATGTCTCGAATCCAGAAGGTAGCTGCACCCCCGCGCTACGCTCTGCCGTGTCGCCGCGCCGTCGTCTTTGGGTCGGGCCGTTGCTTGCCGCCCTGCTGTCGCTCATCGTCTTCCTGCCGGGCATCAACTGGGGGTTGCCGACGCTGGCGGACAGCAAGTTCCTCGAGCCGGGGCGAACGCCGATGACGGGGGCGGAAATCGTTGCCCTCACCGGCGGCTTCGACCCGGCGGCCGACGGCGAACGCGGGGCCGACGTCGACCAAAACCCGCTGGACCGCACCGGCGGGGCCGTGGTGGTCAACGAAACGCCTCAGCAGCGGGCGGAAATCGTCCGGCGGTTTCGGCTGTTCACGCACCAGCCGGACGAGTGGAACACGCTGCGCAGCCTCGCCGGCATGAACCCGCGGGCGCTGGACTTCGACCCGCACCTCTACCAGTACGGCGGGCTATGGATCTACCCGATCGGGGCGATGCTCAAGCTGGCGACCTACACCGGCTACGTCGAGTTGGTGCCGGACGTGGCGAAGTACCTCGACGAGCCGAAGGAAATCGGGCGGATGTACGTCGTCACCCGGCTCTACGTCACGCTGTGGGCGGCGGCGGGGATCGGGCTGGTTTACCACCTCGCCCGGCGGTTGGGCGGCAGCGGGCCGGTGGCGGCGGCGGTGGTGGCGCTGCTGCCGGTGGTGGTGTACACGAGCCACGAGGCCAAGCCGCACTTGCCGGCGGCGGTGCTGGCGGTGCTGACCGTGTGGCTGGCGTGGCGGTATGTGGAGGCACCGACGCGGCGGCGGGCGCTGGCCGCCGGCGCGGCGGCGGGCGCGGCGACGGGCATGACGCTGGTCGGCGGCCCG
>CAYLSV010000162.1:2551-5031 GCA_964386435.1 uncultured Tepidisphaerales bacterium | reverse complement strand
GGCCACCGGCTCGATTGGCCCCTCCACCGTCTGCCCACAAGCCACGGCGGCAAACAACAACCCGGCAACAACGGCGGCGGCAAGGTGCTTCATGGCCCGATGGTAGAACGCCGATCGGACCTCCGCCGCGTGGCGGCGGGGCTGACCACACAGCCATCGCCCAACGCAGGATTCGCCCCGCCGCGTGGCGGCGGAGGTCCGGCCGAGCATTCGCAACTCGTTTACATCGAGTAGAAGAACTTCGCCTCGGTAATCTTGCCGTCTTTGACCGTGTAGAGGCACGTCTCGCTCATCTCCTGCCGCTGGCCGGCCATGGGGCCTTGCTTATGCGTGCAGTCGATGGTCATGTCGCAGACGAACTGATCGCCGTTGACCAGCGGCTTGGAGACGGTTTGGCCGTGAACCTCGGTGGTTTGGTCGAACTGCTCCTGCATCGCCTGCAGCTCCTGTCCCTGCGTGATCCGGCCGTAGGGGCTGCCGGGCATGGCCATCGCCTCGACGTGGCGGGCGTCCTCGGCATACAGTTCGCTGGCGGCCTCGTGCCACTTGCCGGCGGAGCAAAGCTCGACGAGGCGGTCGGCGACTCTCTGGGTTTCCAGTGCTTGGGCGTTGTCGTCCATGTCGGCCGCTGTACCAAATTCAATGCGGCGTTGTCAGCCCGACTAGATGTCGGCGGGTAGGCTGGGCCATGCGCTGCGTGATGCTGATGTTCGACTCGCTGAATCGGCACTTCCTCTCGCCCTACGGCTGCCCCTGGACGCACACGCCCAACTTCGCGCGGCTTGCCCGGCACTCGGCGACGTTCGACCGCAGCTACGTCTGCAGCATGCCGTGCATGCCGGCCCGGCGAGACTTGCATACCGGGCGGCCGGGCTTTTTGCACCGCGGTTGGGGGCCACTGGAGCCTTGGGATCGCAGCGTGTTCGACGAGCTGCGGCACCAGTGCGGCGTCCACTCGCACCTGGCGACCGATCATTATCACTACTTCGAGGACGGCGGGGCGAACTACCACTGCCGCTACGACACGTGGGAGACGTTCCGCGGCCAGGAGGGCGACCCGTGGATCGGGCAGGTCGGCGAGGTGGCGGTGCCCGAGCACCTCAACGGCAAGGGCCGGCGGCAGGACTGGGTGAACCGGCCGCACATGATCCGCGACGCCGACCATTGCCAGACGCGGACGATCGATGCCGGCCTCCGGCACATCGAGCGGAACGCGGGGGAAGACAACTGGCTGCTGCAAATCGAGTGCTTCGACCCCCACGAGCCGTTCTTCGTCGGCCGGGAGTGGCAGGACCTGTTCCCGTCGCCCGATGCCGCCGCCGACCCGCTGTACGACTGGCCGGAGTACGGCGACGCCCCGGACGATCCGAAGCTGGTGGATCAGGCCCGACGGCGGTACGCCGCCCTGCTCGCCAAGTGCGACGCCAGCCTCGGCCACGTGCTCGATTCGTTCGATCGACACGACCTCTGGGACGACACGATGCTCATCGTCTGGACCGACCACGGCATCCTGCTGGGCGAGCACGGCCTGATGATGAAGAACGTGATGCCGCTGTACGAGGAGATCGGGCACACGCCGCTGTTCATCCACGACCCGCGCCACCCCGCCGCCGACGGCACGCGGCGGGGGGCGCTCGTGCAGCCGGCGCTGGATCTGGCCCCCACGCTCTGCGGCCTGTTCGGCGCGACTCCGCCCGACACTGTCCTCGGCCACGACCTTGCCGGCACGATTGCCGACGATGTGCGCGTCCGCGACGCCGCGATCTTCGGCTACCACGGCGGCCACACGAACCTCGTCACCGAGCGACACCTCTACCACCGCGGCGGCAACGCCACCACGCCGGTGAACACGTACACCCTCAACCCCCAAGGCATGCGCGGCCAACCCCCGCTGCCGCCGCTCCGCGAGTTGACCCTCGCCGCCCCGCTCGCCGACAGCCAAGACGTCCCGCCCCTCAAGCTCCCCGGCGGCCCCACGGCCGACGCTTACCGCCAGACCCTGCTCTACGACCTCGCCGCCGACCCCACCCAACAGACGCCACTCACTGATGCCAAGTTGGAAGCCGACCTCGCCGCCCGGATGCGCACGCTCATGACCGACGCCGACGCCCCGCCGGAACAGTTCGAGCGTGTGGATTTGTAGGTAGGGGCACAGAAGCAACGCGGGCAGAACCCCGATGAGGTAGCTGCGGCTCAATGCGCCGCAGTTCGTAACGCGGCTCCATTGATCCGATTGGACTGCGACTCGCTGAGTCGCAGCTACCCGCACTACGGGGAGGGTCCACCTCGATCGGCCGCTCAACCTCGCCGAACCCGCCTCCGCCTCGCAGAGGCGTGTTTGGCGTGCCACGCGTCCCAAACCGGGCACGCTGACGTGCGAGCGGTCCGTCACAGTTGGCACCGTGAACTTCAACTTGCGCTCTAACGTCGCCGGAACCCCCACCGCCGTGGTAACGGCGGGGCTTCGCCTGTATCGAGAG
>CAYLSV010000162.1:0-2541 GCA_964386435.1 uncultured Tepidisphaerales bacterium | reverse complement strand
CCCCGCCGTCACCACGGGGGTGGGGGTTTCGACGACGCCCGAACTTTGGGCAGGCACCACCGGAGCCGTTAGCATGATCGCCGTGTCCTTGGGGTACGAGAGTTCGCCCGACCCCTTCGCCTGCATGGGGTGCGGGTACCGGGTGGCTGGGGCGGGGGATGAGGATCTTTGCCCGAAGTGCGGGTTGCTGGTGCGGTTCAGCCGGGTGCCGAAGAAGGCGGGGCTGGGGGCGAGGCTGCTGCTGGCCGGGTGGGCGGCGTGGCCGTTGATTATTACCGTGTGGTGGGGGATGACCGTCTTCGGGCCCGGCGGCGATTGGCGACTCATCGGCCTGCTGGCGGCGACGCTGGTGCCACTCGTGCCCGCGGGGTTTGGCGGGTGGTGGCTGGCGGCGGCTCGACCGGAACGACATGTCGGTGCCGCCGGCTGGACCACCCGCGGCCTCTGGTTCGCGGCGATCGGCGGCGTCCTTGCCACCTCGATGCTGCCGCTGCTGACCGACCCGCGGTTCGTCCTGCTGCCGGCGGTGTCGGTGTTCATCGGCGGGCTGGCGTTGTTGTTGAGCCTTGGACGACTGGGGCAGCTCGCCGGTCGACCGGGGCTGTGGTGGCTGGGTGCCGTGGCGTTGATGCTGATGGTCCTGCCAATGCTCGGCGTGCTCCTCGCCGTGCGAGCATCAATGCTCGCGTACCTGATGTTCCTGCTCGGCATCGTGTGGCTGGCAAGCGTCTTTGGCGTGTGGCTGTGGGGCGTCATCGCGCTGCTCATCGCCACGCTCCACCTGGAACCGCGGCCAACGGGTCGCGGGTTTACCGTGGTGACCGATGACGCTTGGGTACCGCCCCAACGTGCCCGAGGAGCGTCGCCACCGGCGTCGGCTTCTACGTCACGCGGGTCATCGCCCTGATCGCGTGGCTCGCCACGGCCGTCGTGCTGTTTCTGGCCGCCGGCACGGTGCGGCAGTGGCGACGACCTGCCGCGTCTGCCGGTGAGTTCGAGGTGGTGACGCCGGACGACGGATAACCTATGGCATGGCCACCCGTCGCACCGAGTTGTCGTTTGCCGATCTTGATCAAGTCATTGCCGAGGTGCGGCGGCTGCAGGAGGGCGGGTACCGGCGGGCCGGCAACTGGTCGCTGGGGCAGTGTTGCCGGCATCTGGCGTACCTGAACACCGCCAGCCTCGACGGGTTCGGGCCGGAGGTGGGCATCCCAAAGTTCGTCCAGAGAATCCTGCCGATCGTCGGGAAGCCGATCCTGTGGCTGGTGTTCAAGAAAGGCATGCCGTCGGGGCTCAAAGCACCGAAAGCCCTGCAGCCGCCGCCGGACGTGGACGAGTCGGCCGAGGTAACGGCGATGATCCGCAGCCTGGAACGGGTCCGCGACGCCGGGCCAAGCGACTTCAAGCCGAGCCCGATCTTCGGCCGCCTCTCGCGGGAGCAGTGGCAGCAACTGCATCGCATCCACGCCGCGCACCATTTGGGCCACCTCGTGCCCAACGGCGCGGCAACCGCTGGCGAGCCGGCAACCGCTTAGCCGATGTAAAGGCAGCGATGAAGCTCAAGACGCCCCGCCCCCGCCGGACCCTCCGCCGCGCCTTCACCCTCTGCGGCTGGCTCGTCGAGCTGGCCCTGTTCAGCGGCGCCGGCACCCTGCTGCTGCTGGCAGCGCTGTAACCATCTGCTCGAGGCTCGCCGCGAGTTTCGCCGCCGTCTGCTCCCAGGTGAACCGGGCGACGTTGGCGATGCCACGCTCCCGCATCGCCGCGGCGTGAGCGTCGTCATCCAGCACCTGCCGCAGGGCACCGACCAACCCTTCATCGTCGCCGGGCTCGACGAGCGTCGCCGCGTCGCCGCACACCTCCGGAACGGCCGCGGCGCGGGCGGCAACCACCGGGCAGCCGCGGCTCATCGCCTCAATCGCCCCGATGCCGAACGATTCGCACACGCTGGGCAACGCGAAAACCCGCGACTGCTCCAGCAGCTTTCGTGCCTCTTCATCGCTCACCCGACCGGGCAGCTCGACGCGGTCGGCGACGCCCTGCTGCCGGATCAGCTCGTCCAGTTCGGCCCGGTAAGCGTCGTCGCAGTACCCGGCGATCACGTATCGCACGCCGGGCAATTGCGGCAGCGCCCGGATCACCTGGGCCTGCCCCTTGTATGGGCTGACGTTGCTCAAGCTCACGATCTGCCGCCGCCGCCCCGGGACCGGCGGCGAGTCGGCGGCGGATCGGACCCAGGACTCGGGCACGCCGTTGTGCAGCACCACGCCGCGCGGCGGCAGCCGGTGTCGTCGGGCGAGCAGATCGCGGAACCATGCGCTCGTGTAGCCGACGCCCGCCGCGCGGACCAGCGCCCGCCGCTGCGCCCGCCGCCGCAAGAGCGCCAGCCCCGGGTCATACCACCGCCCCCAAGCCGCCGGCAGGTACGGCCACGGATCGCCGAAGTGGCTGAACGTCCGCGCTTCCAAGCCCGGCACCACCATGCCGTTGATCTGCACGACCACCCCCTCCACCAACGCCCCCAGCGCCCGCCGCTCCCAC
>CAYLSV010000161.1:0-5081 GCA_964386435.1 uncultured Tepidisphaerales bacterium | reverse complement strand
CCCCGCCATTGATGAAGCTGACCCCGCCGCCGCCATTGCCGTTGCCACCGTCGCCCAGGAATCCGCCGCCTCCACCCCCGATGCTGCCGTCACCGCCGTTCGTCCCGGAATTGGAGGCTTGGCCCGGTTGTGGCGGTGCGATGAAAACACCCTGAATAATGTCACCACCACCCCCGCCGCCGCCAGCGACGATGAGCGGGATGTTGCTCGCACCGACGACGAAGCTGCCGCCACCGCCACCGCCGCCGGACTCGAAGCTACCGGGCCCGCCCGCCTCGCCGACGAGGAGCGTGAGGATGTCGCCGGCGTCGAGGGCGAGGCGTCCGCCCGCCACGGCCCCTTCTCCGCCGAGGCGACCGCCGCCACTACCTCCTTGGGCACCGCGGGCGACGATGTCGTACAGCCCGTCGCTCGGCGCGATGAAGGTCTCGGTGGTGCCGGTGAAGCCGTAGGTGAACTCGATGGGTGCCGCCGTCGCCGGGGCGGGCGTGAGCGTCAGGGCGAGGGCGAGCGAGGCCGCCGCGGTCGTGAGGGTTTGGAAGAAGGGGTGCATGATCGTTCCTGAAGGTGTGGGGGGAGGGGTGGGGGGTTGGTGAGGTGGCACGAGTCGCGATCAGCTGCGGCGGCGCAGGAGCATCACGCCGAGGCCGGCGATGCCGGCGAGGGCGGCGGTGGGTTCGGGGATGGGGACGGCGGTGATGGTGACGGAGCCGTGGCCGAGGTTGCCGCCGGTTTGGGTGAAGGCGTTCGTGGCGAAGTCGGCGACAAAGGAGCCGCCGCCACCGGCGGGGGAGTAGACGACGTCGCCCGACACAAGGAACGGCCAGCTTGCGTCGCCGCCGCTGTACCCGCCACCACCGCCGCCGCCGTATATGCCGCTGCCGCCCCCGCCGCCGAAGCCGCCGAAGCCGGTGGCATCATTTGATGGAGCGCCGCCAGCACCGCCGTTGAGAAAGCTGGCTCCGCCGTCGCCCGTGAAGCCGTCGGTGCCGTTGCCGAGCCATCCGCCGCCACCGCCTTCTCCGTAGGGCTGGGTCGAGCCGCCGCCGGTGCCGTTGTGGAACTGTTGGCCGTCGAGGCCGGCGTAGCCGGGCAGGCTGCCTCCGCCGCCGCCGGCGACGAGGAGCGGCTCGTCGCTGGGTCCGGCCACGAAGCTGCCGCCCCCGCCGCCGCCGTTTAGCGTGGCAGATTCGCCCATCTCACCGACGAGGAGCGTGAGCGTGTCGCCCTCTTCAAGGAAGAACGTGCCGAACGCCTGAGCCCCGAGGCCGCCTTGCAAGCTGCCGGCGGCGCCGCCCTGGGCACCGAAGGCGAGGATGTTGTACGGCCCGGTGGCCGGGGCGGTGAAGGTCTGCAGCTCGTCGTCTGGCGAGACGTCGAAGCGAACGGATGCCGCGGACGCGGGGGCGGAGACAAGAGCGAAAGCCAAGGTCGCCGCTGCGACGGTCAAAGTTTTCAGGGAAAGGTGCATGATGGTCCTGGAGGAGAAGGGCAAAGGTGGAAGGGGAGCATCGAGGATTCTCAGGCGCGGCGGCGGCGCATCAGCATCACGCCGAGGCCGGCGATGCCGGCGAGGGCGGCGGTGGGTTCGGGAATGGGGACGGCGGTGATGGTGACGAAGCCGTGGCCGGCGTTGACGCCGGAGAGCAGCACCCGGTTGGCGAAGTCGTCGCCGAGGAACGACCCGCCGCCGCCGCCGCCACTACTGACGAGGAAAGCGCCTGCGCCGGCCCCACCGCTGTATCCGCCGCCGCCACCGCCGCCGTTGGTCCCGCCGCCGCCGCCGGCGCCAAACCCGCCGTTGCTGCCAAGAACGCCGGAGCCTCCAGCCAAGCCGTTGAGGTACGAGCCGCCGCCGAGACCATCGAACCCGACGCCTGACTGGCCCAAGCCATTCGCCCCATCGGTGAAGAAGCCGCCCCCGCCGCCCGAGCCGAAGAAGGTTCCGCCCGCTCCGCCGTTGCCGTTGGTTCCGGCAGCAGCCGAGTTCGTCGAACCGCCGTCCGTGCCGGCGAGACCGGGAAGACCACTTTTATGAGACCTGCCGCCGCCTCCACCCCCCGCGATGACCAGGGGAGTGTTGCCGGAGCCCACCACGAAGCTCCCGCCGCCGCCGCCACCTACGAACCCATTGGAGCTTATGCCTTGCCCACCGACGGCAACCGAGAGGACCGTGCCCTGCGTGAGTAGCACCTCACCGCCGACTTGTGCGCCAAGGCCGCCGACGCCCGGATAACTCGTCGGCGTGCCGCCCTGCGCGCCAGACGCGGTGATGTTGTAGAGGCCGGTAGCGGGGACGGTGAAGGTCGTGAAGCCGCCGGTGTGCTCGAAGGTGAAGGTCGCCGCCGTCGCCGGGGCGGGCGTGAGCGTCAGGGCGAGGGCGAGCGTGGCCGCCGCGGTCGTGAGGGTTTGGAAGAACGAGTGCATGATCTTTCCTGAACGTTTGGAGGTGGATTGCCGGCCATACGCGATGTGCGGCTGCCGCTATGGACGACAACGCGAAGCGGGGCCGCGGGAGACAAAGAAAAAGTTGTCCCTCGCGACGGTGGTTCGCGTGGAGGAGGTCGAAGGCGCTGCCGTCGACGGCGTCGCCCCCCACCCCCTCCTCTTCACGAAAGACGCTCATGCTCCCGCGAACTGCTGCCTGTTTCCTTCTCGCCCTCGCCCCGGCTGTGCCCGCTTTGGCCGGAACGGTCACGCTCACGCTCGACCCGTCGGCGGACGGGGTCAACCGCATCGGCTACACCGCCGGCTTCCTGGTGCCGGGGTTCGGGCCGACGTCGCGTACGGGCTCGACCGACCTGTCGGGGACGATCGACCTCGATGTCGGCTTCACCAATGGTCAGCCGACGACGGTCGAGTTCCTCGACACGACGGACATCGGGTTCACGGACTTCGGCTTCGGGGTCGACGCCGTGCCGGTGGTGGACCTGCGGAACGCCCGCGGCTCGATCACGTCCGGCGTCTTGCCCGTCGACTCCAATGGCGAGGTGAATCTCGCCGGGGCGACGCTAACGCTCGACGAAGGCTCGTTCTTCTTCATCGGCGACAACCTGCAGCCGGTCGACCTGGCGACCAGCCCGCTGAGCCTCGTCTTTCAGGCGGGAAACCGGGTCAGCTTCACGACGAACGACCTTGGCAACGGGCTGACGTCGTTCGTGCTCGGCGGGCCGTTGTACTTCGAAGACAGCGTCGGGCAGTTCCCGAGGATAAACCTGGAACTGGGCGGCAACCTCATGGCGACGGCCGTCGTGCCCGAGCCGGGGGCGGCGTTGGCGGGCGTGGTGATGCTGTCGCTGACAGCCCTGCGGCGACACCGGGCGGCGTGAGGGGTGCGACTGACCCGATGAGTGACAAGGGGCAGGCACTGTAATAGGTGCCTGCCCCTTCATTTTGTCAGTCGCGGGACGCCGAGAGGGCATCGCGAACATAGTCGAGGCGGGCGGCGTTGACGTCGATGAGCCACTGGTTGCCGAAGTGGCGCACGAACGGCTCGGCTTGCAGCAATGACGCTTCGGCGTCCTCGAGGCGATCGAGTTCGATCAGACAGCGGCCGAGGTTGGAGAAGATCGCACCCGACGTCATCACGTTGTTCGCCGACGCGCCGTCGGGTGAAGCCGGGGCGAGGCCGGCCAACTCTTCGAGGATGGGCAAGGCCCGTTCGTACTCGCCGAGGTTCATGTAGAGCATCGCACGGAGGTTGTCGATCTGGCGCGTGAACGGGTGCTCAAGGCCCAGGTACTCGCGCCGGTCGTCGAGTGCGTAGGCGAGCAACCGCTCGGCTTCGGCAACGTGCTCCCGCGCCTCGTCGGATAGAGAATCGCGGGCGATCGGCTCCGGCAGCGGACTGGCGTCCCGCGGCAAGGCGAGGCCGCGAAGGCTGGACGCCAGGGCAAACGCTCGCGTCGCCTTCTCCGCCGATGCTTCCGGCGTGTCGTCGAATGCCCGCCGTGCTTGCACCAATGACTCCTCGATCCGGCCGACTCGACGAAGGGCGCTGGCGTACTCCATCCGCGTGCGGAGCAGTCTGTCATGCGACCTGTCCAGCGTCCGCTCCTGCGCCGCCAAGACCGGCTCGAAGAGCGTGACACTGGCGGCGTTGTCGCCCCTTTGCACGGCGATGCCGGCCAGGTTGTAGCGGATCTCGATCGTCCGCAGATCGTCGGGGCCGAAAACGCGGGAGAACGGCTCGAGAAGTTCGATCAGGCGGCGCTCGGACTCATCAAGATCGGTTGCCGTCCGTGCCCACGCGGCATTCTTCCGGGCGGCGAGCTGGACCGGATCGTCCGGCGGCAGGTCGCTCAGCAACGCTTCGGCCGCGTCGAAGTGCCCGACGGCTTTGGCGGGCTGGTCGAGGTGCATGTACGTGTTGGCGATCGCGTCGCGAATGGCGGCAGCGACGCGGGGTTGGTCGTTAAAGCGGCCGACGATTGTGTCGGAGGCATTGTCGAGCAGCTCGCGGAGCGTGAC
This sequence comes from uncultured Tepidisphaerales bacterium, assembly GCA_964386435.1. Classification (GTDB taxonomy): domain Bacteria; phylum Planctomycetota; class Phycisphaerae; order Tepidisphaerales; family Tepidisphaeraceae; genus CAYLSV01. Next base: position 611 of record CAYLSV010000161.1, on the reverse strand, counting down.
GTCGACGCCGAACGCGTTGAGCGCGGCGGTGCCGAGCAGGTCATGGGTGAGGAAGTCGTTGACGCCCGTGGCGATGGCGGTTTGCGCCTCGGCCGTTGCACGTTGCGCTTCGGCTTCGATTCGCGTGGCGTCCGCCTCGGCACGTGCTTCACGGGCCTGGCCCAGCAGGACGGCGAGCGCGATCGTGACGCCGATCGTGGCGACGGCGGCGGCGGCGGTGAGACCGACGCCCAGGCGGTGGCGGCGGACGAACTTGCCGACCTTGTACGTCGCCGTCGGCGGGCCGGCGTCGACGGGTTCGTTCTTGAGGTACCGGCCGACGTCGCGGGCCAGGTCCTGCGGCGTGCCGTAGCGGCGGTTGCGTTCCTTCTCCAGGCAACGCATCACGATCCAGTCCAGGTCGCCGCGGAGTCGGCGGGCGACAGTCTTGTCGGCGTCCTCGTGCGACGGCATGTGCACCGCCCGGCTCGGCCGAGGGGGCTCGACTTCACGGATGATGCGGTGGATCCCCTCCAGCCCCGCCGCCTTCAACTCGTCTTGCTCGAAAGGCAGCCGCCCGGCGAGCAGCTCGTAGAGGATCACGCCCAGCGAGTAGACGTCGGCCCGCGTGT
>CAYLSV010000160.1:3758-5094 GCA_964386435.1 uncultured Tepidisphaerales bacterium | reverse complement strand
CGTGGTCCACAACACGATGATCCTGCGGCGACGCAGAGGGTTGAGACAGAGCCGGATGCTCCCCGTGACGAAGGAAAACTTCGATGTCTTATCCAAATGCCCTCCGCCGTGACAGCGACCTGCTCGCGTGGTCCGGCACGTTCGCCGCGAAGATCGCGGCCGCCCCGCTCGACTTCGGGCTCAGCGAGCAACAGTGACGCCCGGACGCGGACCGACACGGTGATCAAGAACGGTGCCCGCCGACACCTGGTCAACGCGAGCCGGATGCTCGTGGCCGTCTGCGAGGCCTGGCCGCAGATGACCGACGCCAAGCGCAGCGCGCTGAACATTCCGATCCGCGACCGCGTGCCCACGCCGCGTCCGCGGCCGTCGACCGCCCCGCTGCTCAACGGGGTCAGCCAGTTGGGTCTGACGCTCAAGGTCTCGCTGCGCGACGCGGCGGACCAGACGCGTCAGGGTCGGCCCGCGGGCGTGCTGGGTGCGACGATCCTCACGCACGTCGGCGAGGAGGCCCCGGCGAGCATCGACGGCTGGAACCTACTCGACCGACGTCTGACCGGAATGGTGAAAGGGTATCATCTTGGCAGACAAGCACTTATGGCCTTTGGCATGCGAAGCATTGGCGTTGCCTTGTCGTGGCGGTGGCCTGCCGGATGGAGGCGGTCGTCCGGCAAGAAGCGGCGGTGCACTTCGGTCGCCCGGCAGTCGTCCGCTGCCGGGCGGCGGAGGGTTGGGCCAGGTCCGCGACGATCAAGGCGATGGCGGCGGGTGTCTGCCGACGTCAGACGGTGCGTCGGCGGGTGGCGGCCGGGGGAGGGGAAGAGGGAGTCAGTGATCAGTGATGAGTCGCGACGGGTTCAGCCGTTTGGCAACTGGGGTCATCGCTGGCTTTGGGTCTCACGAACGATGCAGCGGAAGATCAGGGGTGTCGCAGATCGACGAGAAGCCGCCGGCGGATGAACCGGCACGGTCAGACTCGCTTAAGCGGTAGACGTGCCGAGAATCAGTGGCGAGGACGTGTTTGACACGACCCGTACATCATACTAACCTGTAAGCGGCGTTGGGCAGGTGTGTTCCTGGCGTCGAGTAGTTCGTCCATTCTCTCTTCTCATTTTCAGAGGTTCATCATGCCGCGTGATTTTGTGCCGACGCAGGACGCCGAGTTGGACGTTTTCGCCGAAAACTTTGTCGAGGAGTTCCTGGGCGTGTCCGAGGCGCTCGGCTTTACGCCGGAGGAAGGAACCACGTTGCAGAACGCGGTAGATGACTGGCATGATGCGTTTACCGACAGTCGGGCGAAGCTCGAGGCGGCCAAGGGGGCGACGGCGATCAAGCG
>CAYLSV010000160.1:334-3721 GCA_964386435.1 uncultured Tepidisphaerales bacterium | reverse complement strand
CCGTACGCCCGCCGCATCCAGGCGAACCCGGCGACGACGGACGCGCTGCGGGGTGATCTTCGGATCACGCTGCCGGAGCCGCGGGCCGGTGCGGGAACAGCTTCGATTTCCGATGCCGCTCCGTTATTGCGGCTCGACTTCGGGCGGCGTGGGCGGGTGTCGGTCCACTTCGGGCCGAATCCCGGGAACGAGAGCCGCAATGGGCTGCCGTCGCCGGCGATCGGAGCTGTCGTGCAGGGAGCCGTGGTGTTGCAAGACGGGACGCCGGCCGCCTGGGAGCTGTTGGGCAACCCGTCGAGTTCTCCGCTGGTGCACGAGGTGGCGACGTCGGAGAGTCGCTTGATGCAATACCGGGTGGCGTACCCCTATCGCCGAGACCGGCGTGGGCCGTGGAGCGAGGTGGCGCGGGCAGCGGTCACGCCGGCGTAGCTGTCTAACGTTGTTCAAATTGGAGCAAGCAAGGCCGCGAGGACGTTGGTGTGCGGCCAGCGGGCGGTTTCACCAATGACGAGCTAATCACGAGCGGCCATCAGTGGTGCCTCGGACGAGCGTATTAGAGAGCACCTCGCCGATGCCGGCCAGAAGCAGGGCCTCGCGGGGGAAGTTGATCTTCGTCACCATCGACCGGCTGGCGTTGACGATCTGCAGCGGCTTCTGGACGGAGTCGACGAACGACTGCCAGAGGATCGTGCCGAGGAAGACGAAAACGGGGTACGGCATGCCGTAGGCGGCGCTGGTCTCGATGACCCCGGTCGACTGAAGGATGATGAACGTCGACGCAGCGGCGAGGGGCGGGAGAAAGGCCCAGATCCAGCCGAGGGCGGCCCCGCGGTATTGGGCCGAGAGGTTGCGGACAACGAGCCGCCAGGCGAGGCCGCGGGAGGCCTTGAGGTCGCGCCACATCTCGCCGGCGAGCCGGCCCGGGTGGGCCAGGCCGCTGCCGGGGGCGTAGACGACTTCGCGGAGCGGCTTTGCCGGCTCGGCAGGTGGTTGAGTTGGAGCGACGGCGAGTGCGGTCAAAGCGTCATGTTCCGGACGGACTTCGCCCCCGTCGGTGCACCGGAGGGCACCGTTTGGCAGGGCCGAGATGAGCGGCTGAGACGTTGCTCCTGCCGCTGCGGTTCACCTCGATCGGCCGACTTCGGCCGCGGTCGGTGCGGCCGCAGAGTATGCATCGGCACGAATAGCTTGGCAAGTCAGCCGGCGCTGCACGAAGTTCATCGAGGGCGGCTACGCTCGTGGCGACGGGCCGTTAGCTCAGTTGGCCAGAGCGCTTCCCTTACAAGGAAGATGTCGCAGGTTCGAGCCCTGCACGGCCCATCGAATGCGCGGATCGTCGCTGAGACTGGGGCAGAAGCAGCGGCTGTTGGTGCGGCGGACCGCTCGGCCTTACGCGTTCGCGGGCGGCTGCAGGGTTGGAACCGTCTCCATCAGGTCCGACTCGTCCTGCGAGGCGATTAGAAAGTGCAGGTCATAGAAGTCGGTGGCGGCGTCGGTCGTTTCGTGCGTCACCCTGCCAAAGCCGGTCGGGCCGAGGAGTTGCGAGCGCGGCGCCGGGGCGAAGCCGCGAAGGTGGTAGCCGAGTGCGAGCAGGCGGCGTGCGGTGGCCTTGGCAACTTCGAGGCCGTGTGTCTCGATGACCAGCCGCGGCCCATGTTTGCGTAGGACGTCCTCGCCGCCCGCCAGCACCAGCAGCTCGGCACCTTCCACGTCGATCTTCAAGACGTCAGGTCGCGGCAGCGCGCCCTGCTCGACCATTGTGTCGATGCGGGCCGTCCGCACACAAGTCGTCAGTGGCGGCAGGCCGATCTGTGCCCGTCCGGCCGCGGCGCGACCGGTGTCGACGGCATCCAGGCGGGCGCTGGCGCTCATCACGTCGTCGACCTGGAAATCGGCATCGCCATCGGCATCGGAGACGGCGGCTTCGACGACCTGCACGCGATCGGCATCCGCGCCGATCCGCCGGCGGTCGAGGTTCGCACGCAGGTCTCGCAGATTGTCCGGCATCGGTTCGAAGCTGACGACACGTGCGGCCGGCGTCGATCGGAGCAGGAACCGCGCGTAGAGCCCGATGTTGGCTCCGATGTCCCAGACAACGTCGCCCTCGCGGACGAGGTGTTGCAACGCCTCCATCGGCCGAGATTCGGAGTTGATCGGATCGCGCAGCCACAGGGCTCGGTGCCGCCGCAGCCGAATGCGGAACGGGCCGACGTGGTCGAGCCGCCGCGAGACCGGCAGGTCGGGCACAAGCCGCAGGGCCAGCCGCGCCAGCGCCGGCTTCGTGCGGATGAACTCACTGAAATTGCGAACAAGCGGCACTGGCATCGTTCCCCCGCGGTAAACGTGCTGCAACACCCCGACGTGTCCCACCCGCAGAGCGTACCAACTACCGCTCGCCGGCGGTGCCCGTGCGGATGTGCGTCGTTACGAACTCGCGTGGGTCTGTCACGTGGCCGGTCAGGGCGCTGGCGGCGACGGTGAGCGGACTGGCGAGATAGACGCCGGCGCGCTTGTGGCCCATGCGGCCGGGGAAGTTGCGGTTGGTGCTGCTGATGCACGTCATCGGCTCGTTCAGACGGCCGAACGTGTCGCTCGGCCCGCCGAGACAGGCGGCGCAACCGGATGGCCCGATCAGGCAGCCGGCGTCGGCGAGAACGTCTTCGATGCTCTTTTCGTTGTTATCCTTCTCGACGCCTCGCAGGTTCAGCCGCTTCATGTCGCTGTGAACTTCCGTGCTTCCCGGCACGACGTAGGTCGGGATCTTGACCTCGCGGCCGACGAGGATGTTGGCGGCGAAGATCATGTCCGTGATCTTGCCGCCGGTGCAGCTGCCGAGATAGGCGCGGTCGAGCGCGACGTCGCTGCAGTTGCGGGCCAGATCCTTGTTGTCCGGCGAGTGCGGCTTGGCAACCATCGGCTCCATGACGTTCAGGTTCCAGGCGTGCTCGCTGAAGTAGCTGGCGTCGTCGTCCTCGGTCACGACGTCCCACTCGGGCCGGTTGCTGCGGTTACGGACGTAGTCGAGGGTCTTGTCGTCGACGTCGCAGACGCCGTTCTTGCCGCCGGCTTCGATGGCCATGTTGGTGAGGGTCATGCGGTCTTCGAGGGTGAGGCTGCTGATGCCTTCGCCGGTGAAGTACATGCTGCGGTAGGTCGCCCCATCGACGCCGATCTCGCCGATGACGGCCAGGATCAGGTCCTTCGCCGTCAGGTACGGCGGGATCTCGCCGTCGAAGTTGAACCGCATCGTCGGCGGCACCTTCAACCACGTCTTGCCCGTGCCGAGCACGAACGCCGCGTCGGTGTTGCCCACGCCGGTGGCGAACTGGCCGAAGGCGCCGGCGGTGCAGGTGTGGCTGTCGGTGCCGAGAAGGATCTCGCCGGGCC
>CAYLSV010000160.1:0-194 GCA_964386435.1 uncultured Tepidisphaerales bacterium | reverse complement strand
TGACGAAGCTGCGCAGGAGCTGGACGTTGCGGTAGCTCTTGAGGTCGGCGGTGAAGATGTAGTGGTCGGGCACGATGACGACGCGATCCGGGTCCCAGACGCGGGCGTCCTGGCCGAACTCCTGCTGGAAGATGCCGACGGTGCCGGGGCCGCAGACGTCGTGGGTCATGAGGACGTCGACGTCGACCCAGACG
>CAYLSV010000159.1:0-5207 GCA_964386435.1 uncultured Tepidisphaerales bacterium | reverse complement strand
ATCAGCGTGCGTAGCCCCGCCGCTACGCGGCGGTGGGGGCCTCAGCGAGGCACGCAAATTCGATCCGCTGCCTACGCCTTCACCGCCGCGATGCTGTGGAAGGTGCGGCCCTCGGCGATGTACTTGCGCTCGAAGTTCGTGCCCACCACCTCGCCCTCCCCGGCGGAGCCGAAGTCGACGTAGTCGACGCGCTTGAGGGGGCTCGCCTCTATCGTCGGCTCGATCTGCTGCCAGTAGTCGGCGTGTTCGGTGACGACCTGCAGCCGGCCACCGGGAGCGAGCGCCCGCTCGGCGAGGGGCATGAACGACTTCTGGATCATCCGCCGCTTGTTGTGGCGGGCCTTGGGCCAAGGGTCGGGGAAGTAGACGTGCAGCACGCTCAGGCTGCCCGGCGGCACGCGATCCTCGACGAACTCCCGCGCCTCGGCCCGAACGGTCCGCACATTCGCCGTCAAGCCGCGCCGCCGCAAGCGGTCGCTGGCGTACCGCCAGTACCAGCGGGCCCACTCGATGCCGAAAAAGTTCACCTCCGGCCGCCGCCCTGCCTGGCCGACGAGGAACGTGCCCTTGCCCATGCCTATCTCCAGCTCCACCGGGTTGTCGTTGCCGAAGAGGTCGGCCCACACCACCGGCGTCGGCAGATCGTCCAGCTCCACGCCCACCGGCTCCACGACGAGTTCGTTCCGCGATTGCATCCGACGCCCAGCGTAGGTCCGGCCAACTCACAAGCTCGCGGCCACGGCGGCCGGGTCGGCGTCGGCGTCGAACACGCTCACCTTCGGTCCCAGCGGTCGCCACAGGGCCGGGTCGGTGGCAACGAATACGGCGGCCGTGGGCAGACCAAGCGCGGCGGCGAGGTGGGTCGGGCCGGTGTCGTTGCCGACGTAGCCCGTGGCGGTGCGGAGCAGCGCGTGCAACTCGGCGAGCGTCTTCGGCGACGCCTCGGCGTCGGTGGCGTGGGCGAGTTGCTCGACGTCCTCCTCGGCCATCCGCTCCCGCTCGACCTCACCCCGAACGAACGTTGTGGTGCGCCCCGCCTTCCGAAGCTCGGCAGCGACGTGGGCGAACCGCTGGGCCGGCCAGTTCTTCGTCGGTGAGCCGCTGCCGGGGTGGATCAGCACCGGCCCCGCCGCCGGCAGCGGCCGGCCGAGGCCGCGGGTCTTGAGGTGGCTCAGCACCGACGCCCCGCCCTGCCGGTCGGCGTCGGTGGGCAGTTGCCGGATCAGGTGATCGGCGGCGTGGACGCCCTGCGGCTTGGCGTTCAGGTGGTGCAGCTTCAACGCGTCGCCGCCGAGCCGCCGGACGTTTTGCGACCACGCGTCATCGGGCTCGGCCAGGAACGTGAAGACCTCCGCCGCCTGCCGCAGCCGCCGGGCCTTGGCTTCGGGCAATACAGCCCCCTCGCCGAACAGCGCCGACCACGCCTCGACGTCGTCCGCCTCCACGCCCAGCACGTCGGCCGCCAGTTGCGCCTTCTCGCCGGGTGCCACGACCACCACCCGCTGCTGCGGCCGCAGTCGGGCGAGCGTCAAGACCATCGGCCACGTCAGGATCGAGTCGCCCAGCGCCGCCGAGTGGAAGATGAGCACGAACCGCCGCAGCACGGCCGGGAGTGTACCGGGCGATCGTTCAGATGGCGTGACCAACGGCCGCTGGCGACGGCACGGCTTCGCCCGCCCGCAGCGACCGCCGGATCCAGCCGCCGCCCAGCAGGACGTTGCCGTCGTACAGCACGCACGCCTGCCCCGGCGCGACGGCCGCCTGCGGCTCGTCGAACATGACCACGAAGGCGTCGTCGCCCGTCCGCCGCAGCGTCGCCGGCACCGGGCGGCCGTTGTAGCGGATCTGGGCCTGGCACCGCAGCCCGTCCCACGCTTCGGCGGCGCGGCTGGCGAGCAGGTTGATCTGGTCGGCGACGAGGCCGACGCGGAGCAGCTCGCCGCGCTCGCCGACGGTCACGCGGTTGGTCGCCGGGTCGACGTTGGTGACGTACACCGGCTTGCCCATCGCCAGGTTCAGGCCGCGGCGCTGGCCGATGGTGTACTTCTGGTAGCCGGCGTGCGTCGCCAGCGGCTTGCCGCCCGTGTCCACGATCTCGCCGCCGCCGAGCGCGCCGGCGCGGCGCTCGACGAGGCCGGCGTAGTCCTGGTCGGGCACGAAGCAGATCTCCTGCGAGTCGGGCTTGTTGAACACCGGCAGCCCCCGCTCCTCGGCCAGCGCCCGCACGGTCGCCTTCTCGAACCCGCCGACGGGCAGCAGGGTCCGCGTGATGTCCGGCCCAGGGATGCCGAACAGGACGTAGCTCTGGTCCTTGCCCGAGTCGACGCCGCGCATCAGGCACGGCTCGCCGGTCGACGGGTCGACGCCGCTGCGGGCGTAGTGGCCGCTGGCGACGGCGTCGGCCCCGACGGCGTCGGCGTACTGCTTGAGCCGGCCGAACTTCAGCCAGTCATTGCACCGCACGCACGGGTTGGGCGTCCGGCCGGCCTGGTACTCGTCCACAAAATAATCGATCACTCGCTCGAAGCCGTCGCGGAAGTTCAGCACGTAGAACGGCACGCCGAGCTTGTCCGCCACCCGCCGGGCGTCGGCGGCGTCGTTGACGCTGCAGCACCCTTGCTTGCCCGGCTTCTTCGTGCCGCACGTCTCGGCGTCCTCCACGCCGTCGGGCGTGCCCAGCCGCATGAAGCAGCCGACCACGTTCCAGCCGGCCTCCACGAGCAGCGCCGCGGCGACGGACGAGTCGACGCCCCCGCTCATCGCCACCACCACCCGCCGGTTGTTCCCGGCCGGGATGTCACCGAAACCCGTCGCACCCTGCGGCATGCGGCCATCATATGCCGTCACCATGTCGGCATGTACCATGGCGGCATGGCCGCGAACCATAACCGGCAGCTCCAGGTGCTGCGGCACGCCCTCCACGAGTTCGAGCAGGCCGCCGAGCGGGGCGAGACGAACGACGACGTCGCCGGGCAGGGCTTGGCGGTGCTGGACGAAATCGACCGCAACCGCCGCAAGTGGCTCCAGCAAATCGCCCGCGGCGAGAAGAAACGCCCGAGCGATCTGGACGACGCCGCCAGCTGGCTCCGCCGCTGGCTGCTGGCGGCGGAGAAGATCAACCACCCGGCACTAACGCCTGCGATGGCAAAGGCACGAACCATGCTCGATGACGACCCGCCAACGTCGTAAGCTCGCCGCATGGAACACGCCCTGCCCGAGTCGGCGGACAAGCCCGCGGTGCCGGGGCCGGACGCGCCGTCGTATCGCTTCTTCGGCAACCTGGCCCGGACGCTCAACAGCGGGCAGAGCCGCAGCGTGCTGCTGGCCGGGGAGGTCCACGACCTCTACTTCGACGGCGACGGCTACGTGCCGCTGTTGGCGTTCCTCAACAAGCGGTGCGCGGTGGCGGGCATCGTGCAGATCGTGCTGGAACTCAACGGCCCGATCCGTCTCGTCGGCGGCGAGGGGTGGGACGCGCTGCGCCGCGGCTGGGTCGCGTGGAAGGCCGGCGGGTCGGCCGACGCCTTGACGCTGGCGGCGCTTGTGGATCGCAGCAAGCAGCTCCGCACCGACATGCTCGAGGCCGAGTTTGACGCCGCGGTGGCCGACGCGACGGGCAAGCCGACGGTCGCGCTGGAGTTTTTGCGGCAACTGTGCCTGTGCAGCCGCAGCCGCGACCCGGACGGCCGGGCGTACATCCCGCAGGACTTGCTGATCTACATCGAGGAGGCCGACTTCCTCTTGCCGGCCGGCGGCGGGGACGTGGGGCGGATGAACCAAGTGGACCGCCACCGCGTGGCCGTGGCGTGCGACTGGTTCGGCGACGCGGCGTTCATGAGCGGCCGGGACTCGGTGGTGCTTTTGGCCGAGAGCCGCGGCCAGGTCGCCGAGCGGGTCGGTCGGTTGCCGAGCGTGATCACGGTGGAGGTGCCCCCGCCCGACGCCGACGCCCGGCGGCACTATCTGCACCACTTCCGCCAGCACATCGGCGACTTCACTGCGTTCGTGGATGACGCCGAACTTGCGGCCCTGACCGCCGGTCTGAGCACGCATGCCCTGCGGCAGATGCTGCTGGCCGCCCGCCACTCCGGCGACACGATCGACGCCAGGGCCGTGGTGGGCAAGGTCGAGCAGCACCTTTCCAGCACGCTGGGCGAGGACGTCGTCGAGTTCAAGAAGCCGAGCCATTCGTTGGACGACGTCGTCGGGTTCGACAAGCTCAAGGCGTTCCTCCGCCGCGAGCTGATGCCGCGGATCAAGAGCGACGGGCCCGACGCGCTGCCCGGCGCGGCCGTCGCCGGGCCGATCGGGGGCGGCAAGACGTTTGTCTTCGAGGCCGTGGCGGCGGAGCTGGGCTTGCCGGTGCTGGTGCTGAAGAACATCCGCAGCCAGTGGTTCGGGCAGACCGACGTGCTGTTCGAGAAGCTCCGCCGGGCACTGGAATCGCTCGGCAAGGTCGTGATCTTCGTCGACGAGGCCGACACCCAGTTCGGCGGCGTCGGCGAGGGCAGCCACGAAACGGAGCGCCGCCTCACCGGCAAGGTGCAGCAGATGATGAGCGACCCGCGCCTGCGCGGCCGGGTGACGTGGCTGCTTATGACCGCCCGCATCCACCGCCTGTCCCCCGACATCCGCCGGCCCGGCCGGGTGGGCGACCTCATCATCCCCGTCCTCGACCCCGTCGGCGACGACCGCCTGGCGTTCATCCGCTGGATGATCGACGGGCGGGTGGAGCTGGGCGACCGTAATTTGGCCACCGTCGCCGCCGAGCTGGATCCGAAGATCGAGCCGACCAGTGCCGCCGCCTTCGCCGCGTTGCGCGACACGCTCAAGGCCCGGCAGTTCGCCGAGGGTCGCAAGTTGACAGTCGAGGAGATCGAGGCCGTGCTGCACGACATGCTGCCCGCCGACATCGGCCCAACCCGGCGGTACCAGGAGCTGCAGGCGCTGGTCAACTGCACCCGCCGCAGCCTGCTGCCCGAGGGCACCACGCCCGACGACCGCGAGGCGTGGGCCACCGAGCTGGCGGCGCTGGAACTCCGCGGGATCAGTTAAAACCTCGTCCGTAATCTTACAGAAGCCGAGGGGAGAGCGAAGCGATCACCCGGATCCCGCGAACCCAGCGTCTTCCGCAGATCGGGACCCGGGTGATCGCTTGTAACTTGACAGGTGCTCCGATGAGCACGCCTTGTCGGTCCGGCCGAGCG
>CAYLSV010000158.1:0-5484 GCA_964386435.1 uncultured Tepidisphaerales bacterium | reverse complement strand
TGATGATCTGGTCGGCACAGACGAGCGTGAACGACCAGCTCATGAACTCCACGATCGGCCGCAGCCCCATGCAGGCCGCCCCAATGGCAAGGCCGCTGAAGCCGGCCTCGGAGATCGGCGTGTCGATGATTCGCCGCGGCCCGAACTGGTCGAGCATGCCCTCGGAGACCTTGTACGCCCCGTTGTATTCGGCGACCTCCTCGCCCAGCAGGAACACGTCCTCGTCCCGCTCCATCTCCTCGGTCATCGCGTCACGAAGAGCTTCTCGATACTGAATCTGCGGCATGGCGGGTCAGGGTAGGTCGGTGATCGGTCGGAAGTCAGGGTGCTGGCAATCATCCGCCCCCGGCGGCATCGTCATCTCAAACGGCTGCTCACATCGGCCGTGACGGCGGAAATTTTCCTGGGCGTCAAGCAGGCAGATGGCGTTGGGTCCGCCTGCGTCCACAAAGTAGCGCCGCTGGGCCAAGCAGTCCTCCCAGTTGCAGACCGGGCAAATCCAGTAGCCGCCGATGTCCCATGGGTGGTCAGGGTCGTAGCCGTACTCGCAGCACGGGCAGGCAGCGAGATCGGCGTAACGGTCGTCGGGCGCGTCCATCTACGGCACCCGGTGGAAGCCCGGTCGTGGGCTCGTCGCCAGCAGGCGGAGGATGTCGGCTTGTAGAGCAATCAGTTGCGCAAGTTCGCTGCCGTCCCGACGCACATCGACCTCGATGATCGGGAATGGGAGGGTTTGTGGGTTTTGCTGGAACCGGATGTTCTTGTCGAGCGTCAGTATCGCCTCGAACCCTGCCGCAGCCGCCTCGCGGATCAAATCGCCGTTCTTCAAGCTACTCCAGCCCATGAACGCGACGGTGCGAGCGTCGTGCGGTGTGAGCCATCGGTAGAACTTGGTCGGCATGTTCTCGTCGAGCAGCACCCTCATTGGCCCCTTCACGCGACGGCGGCGTCCTTGAGTTCGGAGAGTGCCTGCTCTTCGTCCGTATCCGCGTTTGGCATCAGGAGCCGCGCATTGAATCGGACTAATTCGGCTGCAAGCTCAAGCACCTGCTTCGCTTTCTCCTCCGAGACGCCAGGGTAGTTCTCGAGGAAATCAGAGAGTGGCTCACCACCCGCGAGCCAATGAAACAGTATTTCAACGGGCACCCGCGTTCCCTCAAAACAGGCGGCGCCGCTGACGATCTCGCGGTGGCGCGTCACCGGGTTGGGCATGTCCTTGTACATGGGCTTCACTCCACGATAGAACGGACGAATGCAATGGCATCGAGGCGGAGAAGCATCTCGCCTTGCCGCGGAAGGTAGACGTGCACGAAGTCCTCGGCAAAGTGCAGAGCCGATGGGTTGGATACGATCACTTTGGTGCCGTGATGGATGCCAATGACGAACGGGAGGAACGGGTCGGCGAAGATCAGGTTCTCCACGACCTCGAAGAAAAAGAGCGGATCTCCCTCTGGGGCTTGGTCGTGGCCGTTCATCAGACTGCTTCCGCCGGGACCATTGGGATAATCTTGATCTCGTCGGTCTTGAACCGGAGGTAGCCGCCGATGCCGGAGGCCGAGCCTTCGGCATCGTTGGCTCCGAAGCCCATGCGTCGCACGACCGTCACCTCCCGGCCACTCTTATCGCGGACGATGAATGGCCGGAACGGCCGGGCCACCCGCATCTGCCGGAGTAACTCCAGCGTTTCTGTCGTGTCGGGCATGGGTTGCTCCGGTCAGATCACTTCTGCAGCGGGTACTGCTCGGCCAGGATGTCTTCGAAGCGGCTGGCGAGGTCGGGGTGGGGGTCGGCGTCGGCTTGCTTGATCGCGTCCTTGACGATCTGGCGGATTTCCTTGTCCATGCTCTCGGCGAGCTCGTCGGTGAGGTAGCCTTTTTCGCGGAGGCGGAGTTCGTAGACGGTGATCGGGTCGCGGTTTTTGGCGGCGTCGGATTCTTCCTTGGTGCGGTACTTGAGCGGGTCGCTCATGCTGTGGCCGCGGAAGCGGAAGGTGTTGGCGCTGATGTAGCTCGGGCCGTCGCCGGCGCGGGCGCGGTCGACGGCCTTGCCGAAGTCGCGGATCACGGTGTCGAGGTCGTTGGCGTCGACGTTGTAGTGCGGCATGTTGTAGCCGCTGCCGCGTTCGGCGAGGTCGGGCTCGGCGCTGTGCCGCTCGATTTGCGTGCCCATGGCCACGCCGTTGTTCTCGATGACCCAAATCACCGGCAGCTTGTAAAGGCTGGCGAGGTTGAGGGCTTCATTGTGGGTGCCCTGGTTGATCGCGCCGTCGCCGAAGAAGCAGAAGGTGACGTTGTCGGTGTTCTTGTACTGCTGGGCAAAGGCGAGCCCGGCGGCGACGGGCAAGTGGCCGGCGACGATGCCGTGGCCGCCGTTGTTTCCGGCCGAGGCGTCGAACAAGTGCATGCTGCCGCCCTTGCCTTTGCTGCAGCCGGTGGCCTTGCCGAAGAGTTCGGCCATGGCGGCGTGGGGGCTCATGCCGAGGGCGAGGCTGTGGCCGTGGCAGCGGTAAGCGTTGATAAGCTGGTCGCCCTCCTTCATCAGGGCGGCGGTGCCGACGGCAATGGCTTCCTGGCCGGAGTAGAGGTGGCAGAAGCCGCCGATTTTCATCTCCTTCGTGCCGTCGTCGAGCGTGCGGGGCTGGGTGTATTCGCGGTAGGTGCTTTCCTCGAACCGGCGGAGCAGCATCATGAGCCGCAGCCGCTCGATCTCCTTCTTGCCGTCCTGCTTGGCGTGGCCGTTGCCTTTGGTGGCTCCGTTAGCGTGGCCGTTGCTGGACGGCTCGTCGGTAATTCGGGCGTGGCGGGCTACGACGCCGTTGGCGGTGGCTGCTGCGGTCATGGGTGATCCTATCGGGTCGGCCGCCCGATGGCTGGGGGCGGCGGGTGGCATTTCTCGGGATGATCTTTGGCTATGCCAGTGTACGCGGGCGCCGGGGGCCGGCAAACCCCGGGCCAGCCGGATCGGGGCGCGTTGGTCGGCGGGCAATCGGGCTGCTTCGGGCGGGTTCGGGCTACTGTGGTGCAAGATCGGGTGCCGGGGGGCCGATATGGCTGGGGGTCGTCTGCTTCGCCCAACTTCATGCCCGCCGTTGCCGTCCAGCCTGATCTGCCTGTGGTGCCTGATGAGAAGGCACCGGGGGCCGGGCTGCGCGTGCTGCTGGTGGCCCAGGCGGCCAGCGAGGCCCTTGGCGGCGAGCCGATGCTGCCGACGCAATATTTTCGCCGCTACCGCAAGCTGGGCGTGGACGTCCATCTGCTGTGCCACGAGCGGACGGCCGACGAACTGCGGGCGAAGTACCCCGACGACCTCGACCGCCTGCACTTCGTCGCCGAGACGCCGATGAGCATGCGGCTGTTCCGCATTCAGCAGAAGGTGCCGATCGGCGGCGTGTTGAAGTACCAGACGTTTCACGCCGCCCGCCGCGGCATCGCCCGGCGGCAACTCGTGGAGCGGGCGGTCGATCTGGTTCGGCGGCTGAAGATCGACGTGGTGCACGAGGTGAACCCGGTGAGTCCCAAAGAGCCCAGCGGCATGCACGCCGTCCGGGAGGCGGGGGCCGCGCTGGTGATCGGGCCGCTCAACGGCGGGATGACGTTTCCGGCAGGGTTCCCCGAATTTCAGAGCTTGTTCACCAAAACATTCCAAGCGGCCGGGCGGTACGTCTCGCCGCTGGCCCACAAGCGACTGCCGGGCAAGCGGTTGGCCGATCTGGTGCTGGCGGCGAACCCGCGGACGCGGGACGCCCTGCCGGCCGGGGCGGCGTCGGCCGGTGGTGAGGTGATCGAGCTTTGCGAGAACGGCGTCGATCTGGCCCTGTGGGACGACGGCGGCCCGCTGCCGGCCGATCGACCCGGGCGTGATCCGGCCCGACCGCGGTTCGTCTACCTCGGCCGGTTGGAGGGGTGGAAGGCGGTCGATTTGATGATCCGCGCCTTCGCCGCCGCCGATTTGAACGGCACGCTGGACCTGATCGGCGATGACGACGCCCGGCCGAAGCTCGAGGCGTTGGCCGAGGAGCTGGGCGTTCGGGATCGCATTACCTTCCACGGCTTCAAGACGCAGCAGGACGCCGCAGAGATTATGCGGCAATGTGACGTCTTCTGCCTCAGCAGCCTCTACGAGTGCGGCGGCGCGGTGGTTTTGGAGGCGATGGCCGTCGGGCTGCCGGTGATCACCACCGATTGGGGCGGCCCGGCCGATTACGTCGATGAGCACAGCGCGGTGTCCGTTTCGCCGACGAACCGCGAGCAGTTCGTGAAGGACTTCGCCGCCGCGATGACGAAGCTCGGCAACGACCCGGCCCTGCGGCGGCAGATGGGGGCGGCCGGGCAGCGGCGGATCCGGGAGGGCGGGTTCGTCTGGGACGACAAAATTCGCATCATGCTCGGCCTCTACCAACGTGCCGTCGTCGCCCGGCGATCGGGCAGTTGACGCAGCCGACACGTTTTGCCCAAGTTGCCACAAAGGTTGTGGGAACTTGGGTATCGGCCGTGGTTGCCGCTGCCGCGGGAACCGCCGAGCTGTCATAACCGTATCTTCACGCAGCGCTCGGCACTTCGCCGGGCGTGTTTTCGCGTTCACGGAATCTTGACATGCCCCACGACCGCCGCCCGCTGCTGGAGTCTCTGGAGAATCGCCGACTGCTGAGCGGGGCGAAGTTCGAGGTCGCGGTGCAGCGGCCGATCGAATTGAGCGTGGCCGAGGTCCGCGACGTGCTGCCGGAGGCGTCGACGGCGGTGGCGGCGTCCTTTGCCCGGGTCGCCGACCTCTCGCAGTACGACGCGGCGACGCTGGAAACGACGACGCAGTGGGCGTTCCTCGGCAACGGACCAATCAAGGGGGCGGCGGTCGAGGCGTCGGACGTGTTGCGGGGCATTTCAATCGCGACCTTCGTGAACCCGGCGACGGCGGTCGAGGCGCTTTCGGCATCGGGCAGCGTGGGGTTTTACCCGCTCGTGGCCAAGCAACAGCAGGCGCGGTCGGTGCCGAACGATCCGCTGTTCGGCAACCAATGGCATTTGCGCAACACCGGCCAAGGCAACGGCCGGGCGGGCGTCGACGCGAACATCATTGACGCGTGGAGCCGCTACCGCGGCGAGGGCGTCACCATCGGCATCGTCGACGACGGCATCCACTACAACCACCCGGACCTGGCCCCGCAGTACTCGGCGGCGGACAGCTACGACTTCAACTTCAACGACCCGTTCCCGTTCGCCGGCAGCGGCGACTTCCACGGCACCCAATCGGCCGGCATCGCCGTGGCCCGTGGCTTCGACGGCCGCGGCGTTACCGGCTCGGCCCCGGCTTCGGAATTTGCCGCCCTGCGCCTGATCAGCGGCCCGTCGAATGATTCTCAGGAATCGTCCGCCCTGTCCTACCGCGACCAGAACATCGACATCTACTCCAACAGTTGGGGCCCGCCGGACGACGGCCGCCGGTTCGAGGCACCGGGGCCGCTGACCATGGCGACGCTCGAGCAGACGG
>CAYLSV010000157.1:0-5571 GCA_964386435.1 uncultured Tepidisphaerales bacterium | reverse complement strand
TGCTGAGCCTGGAGCCGGCGCTACCCGCCGAAACGGTCGCCCGGCTGACCGCCACGGCCGCCGCCACGCGGTTTTCGCTACCCGACAAGGGTAAAATCGAAGTCGGTTACGACGCCGACCTCGCCCTGGTGATGCTCGACGCGACCTACGAGCTGACCGCCGAGATGCTGCTGGATCGGCACAAACTGAGTCCGTACGTCGGGCGGAGGTTCCGCGGCCGGGTGGAACAAACCCTGCTGCGGGGCCGGACGATCTTCCGGGCCGGCCAAATCATCGGCGAGCCGGGCGGCCGGCTGATCAAGCCGATCCGGAGATCGGCCAGCGGAGGGGAGTCGTCATGAGCCATGACCCGATCACGCCCTCGGCCGTCCGTGGCCCGCTGCTTATCCCGTACGAAAACGGAGCGGTCGATTATTTTGCCGACGGCTTGCTGGTCGGCGACGGGTCCGGTCGGCTGATCTACGCCGGCGACGCCGCGGCTTTCGGAGAGCTGTCTAATCTGCAAACCCGCCCGGCCGATGGCGTGATGCTGCCGCCGCTGCTGGATATCCACACCCACATCCCCCAGCACCCGATCCGCGGGCACTTCGTGGACGGCGTGCCCGACGACCCGCCGCCGCCCGAGGGCCGACTGCTCGCGGGCCTGAACCGCAACGTGTTCCCGGCCGAGGCCCGCTGCCACGACGCCGACCACGCCCGCCGCGTCGTCCAGGCCTTCGCCGCCGATACCCTGTCGCACGGCGTCGTGGGCGGCGCGACCTACATGACCAGCTCGCCGGTCGCCACCCGCGTCGCCCTCGAAATTCTGCCCGACCTGTGGTCCGTCGGCCTCGTGCTGATGGACCAGCACTGCCCCGAGGTGCTGCACACCGACACCGACACCCTCGACGGCGTCGTCGCCGAGCTGGTGCAGGACTTCGGCAAACGGCTGATCGTCACTGATCGCTTCGCCATTGCGGTCAGCACCCCGCTGCGCCGCCGGGCGGCCCGGCTGGCCGAGCAGCACGGCCTGCGGACCCAGACCCACCTCAACGAGCAGGTTGCCGAGAAACACTTCGTCGAGCAGCAGCTCTACCCCGACTACGCCAGCTACACCGACGTCTACCACCGCAACGGGTTGCTCGCCCACGACTGCCTCGTGGCGCACTGCATCCAGATGCGGCCCGCCGAGTGGGATCGGCTCGCAGCCGCTGGGGCGACGGTCACCCACTGCCCGACGTCGAACCTGCTGCTGGGCTCGGGCGTGATGCCGTTGGACGAGCTGCACCGCCACGGCCTGGGCTACGCCATCGCGACCGACGTCGGCGCTTCCCCCACCGTGTCAATGCTCGCCGAGGCGCGACGTTTTCTGCAGGTCCACGCCGGCCGCAGCGACCGGGCCACCGTGGCCGAGGCGCTGGTGCGGTCCACCGTCGCCCCGTCGGCCCGGCTACACTTAGCGGATCGCGTCGGCCGACTGATCGGAGGCCAACCGACCTCGTTCATCGAAGTGCGTTCCGTCTCGCCTGCAACGGGCCGCACCGCCGAGCACGTCATGGAATCGCTGCTGCCTTCCGACCCGGACCATCCCGGCCAGACCGTCACGCGCGTCACCCTCGCCGGCCGGGTCGTCTTCGAGCAGCCCGTGACCGGCCGGGGGCCCAACGATGCGTAACGCCCTGCAATTGTTCATCAACGGCCGCACCCACCGCGTGCCCGCCGAGCACGCCCTGACCACGCTGTCCGACTACCTGCGTCGGGTCCGAGGACTCGTGGGCACCAAGGTGGTCTGTGCCGAGGGCGACTGCGGTTCGTGCGCGGTGCTCGTCGGCCGGCCCCACGCCGGGGCCATGCGGTATCGGGCGCTGACCTCCTGCATCGTGCGGATGGTGCAACTCGACGCGACGCACGTGGTCACCGTTGAAGGCTTGCGGCGTGATGAAAGCCTGACCGTGATCCAGGAACAGATGGTGCAATGCCACGGCACGCAGTGCGGCTTCTGCACGCCGGGCTTCGTCGTCAGCCTGCACGAATTGCTCGATGCACAAGAGGCCGTGGACGCCACGCAGGTCCGCCGACACCTGACCGGGAACCTCTGCCGCTGCACCGGCTACGACGCCATCGTCCGCGCCGCGTTGGCCGTCGACCCGGCCGAGGTGACCCCGCTCGACGAGCTGTACCCCCCCAAGCCGCTGGCGGCCGAGCTCTCGACCTGGGCCGAGCAACCCGTGGACCTGGCCGGCGACGGCCGACGGCTGTTCAAGCCCGCCACGCTGGAGCAGGCGCTGGACTTCCTGGCCGAGGAAGCCGAGGCGGGCCGGGACCCCACCCTCCTCGCCGGCGGGACCGATCTGGGCGTCGAGCAGAACAAGGGCCGACGAACCCTGCCGCGGGCGCTTGTGCTCACCGGCCTGGCCGAGCTGTCGCCGACGCAGGTCACCGCCGACGACATCACCCTCGGGGGCGGTGCCCCGCTGACCGACCTGGAAGACGCCTCCGCCGAGCACCTGCCCGAGCTCGCCCGGCTGCTCGGCTGGTTCGGCTCGCCGCTGATCCGCCACGCCGGCACGGTCGCGGGCAACCTCTGCACCGCTTCACCCATCGGCGACCTGCCGCCGGCCCTCTACGTCCTCGGGGCGCAGGTGACGCTGGCCTCCGCCGCCGGCACCCGCACGCTGAGCGTCGAAGAATTCCAGACCGGCTACCGCACCACGCAGCGCCGTCCCGACGAGCTGCTCACTCAACTCCGCATCCCCCGGCCGCGGCACGGCGAGACCCTGAAGCTCTACAAAATCTCCCGCCGCAAGGACCTCGACATCTCCGGCTTCAGCGCCGCCTTTTGGCTCGACCACGATGGAGAGACCGTGGCCGACGCCCGCGTCGCCTTCGGCGGCGTCGGCCCGCGGGTCCTCCGCATCATCGCCTCCAGCACCTCGCCGAGCGGGAGGGCGCGCCCGGCGGCGGCGGAGAACATGGAAAGGAGCGTCTTCTTGCGCGGGAAGCGGCGGCCGCCGCGGTGACGCCGATGAGCGACGTGCGTGGCAGCGCCGACTACCGCCGGACCCTCTGCCGCAACATCCTGCTCAAGCTCTGGCACGACTTGCAGGATCCCGCCGCCGGCGACGCGATCGACCGACGCTTCGGCAACCCGCCCCCGGAAGATCACGGCGACCGATACACCGCCATCGCCGTTGCTCCGGCTTCCGGCGGCGTGACGTCCAACGGCCACGCGGAGGTGTCCTGATGCCCAGCGTCGGCCGCAACCTCGCCCACGACTCGGCCCGCACCCACGTCACCGGGCAGTCGCAGTTCCTCGACGACGTTGCCCCGCTCGCCGGTGAGCTGCTCGCCGGCATCGTGCCCAGCCCCGTCGCCCACGGCCGGCTGATGAAGCTCAACGTTGACGCCGCCCGGCAAGTTCCCGGCGTCCACGCCGTGCTGACCGCCGACGACGTGCCGGGCCACAACATCTTCGGCCCGTCGGTCAAAGACGAAGCCCTGCTCGTGGAAGACGAGGCGGTCTTCCTCGGCCAGCCGCTGGCGGTCATCGCCGCCGAGGACCACGCCGCCCTCGACGCGGCCCGCTCGGCGACGGTGGTCGAGATGGAAGAACGGACGGCCGTCTTCGACATCGACGCCGCGCTCGCCGCCGAGTCGTTCCTCACCGAGGCCCGCACGATCGAGACCGGCGATGTCGACGCCGCCCTCGCCGAGGCCCCGCATCAACTCGAGGGCTCGATCGACATCGGCGGGCAGGAGCAGTTTTATCTCGAGTCGCAAATCGCCCTGGCCGTGCCCGGGGAGCAGCGGCAGATGCAGATCCATTCTTCGACCCAGCACACCAGCGAGGTGCAGATGCTGGTGGCCGAGGTCCTCGGCGTGCCGTTCAACCACGTGGTCTGCACCTGCAAACGCATGGGCGGGGCCTTCGGCGGCAAGGAAACCCAGGCCGCGCCGCCCGCGATGATGGCCGCCCTGCTGGCCCGCGCCACCGGCCGGCCCGTCCGCTTTGCCTACAACAAAGACGACGACATGCGCTTCACCGGGAAGCGCCACCCGTTCAAGAGCTTCTACCGCGTGGGCTACACCGACGAAGGCCGCGTCACCGCGCTGGACGTGCGGCTGTTCAGCAACGGCGGCTGCAGCACCGACCTTTCCTCGGCCGTGCTCGAACGGGCGATGCTGCACACCGACAACACCTGCTATTTCGAAAACCTCCGCGTCACCGGCCGGGTCTGCAAAACCAACCTGCCCAGCAACACCGCCTTCCGCGGCTTCGGCGGCCCCCAGGGCGTCGCCGCCACCGAACACATCCTCCACGAAATCGCCCGCCGCACCGGCCGGGACCTGCTGGACGTGCACGTGGTCAACGGTTACCGGCTCGACCACCACCACACCACGCACTACGGCCAGATTGTCCGCAACAATACCCTGCCCGAGTTGTGGGACCGCATCCGCGAAGAAGCGGACTACGACCGGCGACGCCGCGACAGCGACGCGTTCAACAACGCCAGCCCGACGCACCTGCGCGGCCTGGCTGTCTCGGGCGTGAAGTTCGGCATCAGCTTCACCCGCCGGGCGATGAACCAGGCCAACGCCCTGGTCAACCTCTACGAAGACGGCAGCGTCATCGTCAGCACCGGTGCGACGGAGATGGGGCAGGGCGTCAACACCCGCATCCGCCAGATCGTGGCCGACGAACTCGGCGTCCGCTACGACGACGTCTTGGTCACCGCGACCAGCACCGACAAAAACAACAACACCTCACCCACCGCCGCCAGCAGCGGCACGGACCTCAACGGCGCGGCCGCCACCGACGCCTGCCGCCGGCTCCGCGCCCGCCTGGCCGAGGTCGCCGCCGGCCTGCTTGAAGACCCCGCCGCCGGCCTGCCCGCCGAGCCCGACGCCATCGTCTTCGCCGACGGCAGAGTCTTCGACACCCGCCGACCCGACCACATCCTCGACTTCGGCCAGATCACCTGCCAGGCCTACGAGCAGCGCGTCAACCTCGGCGAACGCGGCTTCTACAAAACCCCCGGCGTGGACTTCAACCGCGACACCGGGAAGGGCTCGCCCTTCCTCTACTTCACCAACGGCGTGGCCTGCAGCGAGGTCCTCATCGACCGCTTCACCGGCGAGATGGCCGTGACCCGCGTCGACCTGATCATGGACCTGGGCAAGTCAATCAACCCCGGCATCGACCGCGGCCAGATCGTCGGCGGCTTCGTTCAGGGCATGGGCTGGTGCACCGCCGAGCAGCTGGTCTACGGCGACGCCGGAGAGCTCAAGTCCTACTCGCCGACAACCTACAAGATCCCGGCCGTCACCGACGTGCCCGAAGCGTTCCACGTGCACTTCCTCGACAACCCGAACAACGTGGTGAGCCTGCGACGCAGCAAGGCCGTGGGCGAGCCGCCGCTGTTGCTGGGCCTCAGCGTCTGGCTGGCGATCAAGGACGCCCTCCGCGCGGCCGGCGAGTCGGCCGCCGACTATCCCCTGCCCCTACCCGCCACCGGCGAAGCGATCCTGACGGCGCTCTCGGCCGAATTGGTGACCGCACCGACCACGGCATGAACGGCGGCAGCACCCCAC
>CAYLSV010000156.1:4355-5706 GCA_964386435.1 uncultured Tepidisphaerales bacterium | reverse complement strand
CCAGCGCCGCGGCGGCGTCCAGGCTCACCGCCTCCCGCAGTCGCCGGTCCCGCCCGGTGCCGCTGAGCCACGCCCGGCACTGCCCCAGCACCTCCGGCTTGCCGGCGATTTCCCGCACCTCGTCCCACGGCTCGTTGCCCAGCAAATCGTACCGCAGCGCCACCGGTACCTCCGCGCAGATCGAGATGCCGCGGGCCGCCGGGTCGAGCAGGGCGTCGAGCGTGTCGGCCAGCTCGCCGCCGCCAAGGATCGCGCCGCCGTTCTCCGCCGGCACGACGCCGTGGGTCGCGTGGCCGCGGATCACCGCGTCAGCGACCGCCGCGACGTCGGCGACCGGGGCGTACTCGACGCTTTGCCCGAACTTCCCCGCGGCCGCCTGGTGGGCGAAGCCGCCGGGCGGGCCGACGTAGGCGATGCGCAGCGGCTTCTCGAGGACGAAGCTGCCCGACATCAGTTCCCGCCACACCGCCTCGAGCGTCCGGTCCGGCAGCGGGCCACGATTGAGCTCGCGGAGTTTCTTGAGCACGGCCTGCTCGCGCTCGGGCGCGTAGATGCTGCCGCCCGATTGCCGCTTGTGCCGCCCGACCTCGACGACGACCTCGGCCCGCTTGTTCAGCAGGGCGACGATCTGCGCGTCGAGGTCATCGATCTGTTTCCGCAGCGGCGCGAGGGCGTCGTCCATCGCGGGGAGTGTAACCCGCGCGTTCGGACTGCGGTGCGTTGCACCGCAGCTACCTTCGGAGTCAATTCGTTAACAGCGTCAGGTAGCTGCAATGCAACGCTCTGCAGTCCGAGCACGCGCACCTAAAGCGTCGCCGCGAGTTCGCGCTTGAGCACCTTGCCCGTGGGCGTCATCGGGAGCTGCTCGACCGCCACGATCTGCCGGGGCAAAGCGAACTGCGGGACGTTCTTGCCGCGCAAATGTTCTTTCACCGCCGCCTCGTCGAGCGTTTGCCCCTCGGCGAGCACGACGAACGCCACCGGCACCTCGCCGCGCGACTCGTCCTTCTTGCCGACGACGGCCGCCTGGGTGATCGCCGGGCAGCTGGTGAGGGCCTCCTCGATCGGGCGGGGGTGGATGTTCTCGCCGCCGACGATGATCAGGTCCTTGATCCGGCCGGTGACGTGCAGGTAGCCGTCGTCGTCCACGTGGCCGAGGTCGCCGGTGCGGAAGTAGCCGTCGTCGGTGAACGCCCCGGCGGTGTCGGCCGGCAGGTTGTGGTAGCCGCTGAAGACCATCGGTCCGCGGAGCAGGATCTGGCCGTCGGGGTCGATCTTCACCTCGCAGCCGGGGATGGTCCGGCCGACGCTGCCGGGCAACACGAGGTCGCCCACGATCTGGTCCTCGCCA
>CAYLSV010000156.1:0-4345 GCA_964386435.1 uncultured Tepidisphaerales bacterium | reverse complement strand
GGTTTGGTGGGGCATGTTCACGGCGACGGGGCCGCACGTCTCGGTCAGGCCGTAGCCCTCCATGAGCGGCTTGCCGAAGCGCTGCTCGAAGCCCGCCGCGATCCGCCCCGGCAACGGCTCGCCGCCGGAGAGGGGCAGGTACATGGCCTCGAAGTCGCTCGCCGCCGCCTCCTTGAGCCGCAGCAGCGCCCCGTACATGCTCGGCACGCCGGCCGTCACGCTGATGCCGTACTCGCGGATCATCTGCAGCATCGCCACCGGGCTGAACCGCGGCAGGTAGTGCGTCGGCGCGCCGAGCTGGGCCGGGGCGAGCAGCGTGGCGAGCAAACCGGTCGAGTGGAACAGCGGCACGACGCCGAGGAACTTGTGGCTGGCGACCAGCGCGGCATGTTCGATGCAGGCCGCGGCGTCGGTGGCAAGGTTGCCGTGGGTCAGGCGCACGCCCTTGGGTTGGCCGCTGGTGCCGCTGGTGTAGAGCAGCGTGGCCAGGTCGTCCGGCCCGGCCGACCCCTCCGGCAGCGGGGCGGCGGCGCCGGCATCGAGTTGCGTGAGGTCAATCGCCTTGATGCCGGGGATGTTCTCGAAGTTCGCCGACAGCGGCGGGGCGGTGAGCACGACGTCGGCCCCGGAATCCTTCAGCACGTGCCCGATGGCCTCCGGCCCGAGCAGGAAGTTGATCGGCACGACGGTTTTCCCCGCCGCCAGCACGCCGTACCACGCCACGGCGAACGCCGCCGACGCCGGCAGCGCCACGGCCACGGTGTCGGCCTGGGTCGCCTGCCTGAGCATGGCCCCGAGCCCGCCGGCCATGCCCGCCGCCTGCCGCCAGGTGAGCTGCAGGTTGGTGTCGGCGAACGCCAGATCATCGGGCCGGTCCACCGCGTGACGCTTGAGGGGTTCGATCAACATGCGGGCAGTCTAAACCGCCCGCCCGTCAAGCGGCTGCTTGGAACAGTGGTTTGAAACCGCCGCTTGCACGGGCGGCTGCCGGTCCTCATCATGCGGCGATGACCGGGCTCGTTTACCAGCGGTACGACGAAAGCCAGCAACGGCCGGGCGTCGTGGTGTGGTTCTACGTCTACATCATCTTGATGGCGGTGCTGTACGGGTTGTTCCTGCTCGTCGGCTCGGGCCTGGCGATCGCGGCCGCCAGCGGGGCGTTCCCGCCGCAGGACCAGACGCCGGTGATGGTCATGGGCATCTTCTACGGCGGGCTCGGCTTGGTCTTCATGACGCCGTTCCTGATCCCGTTCTTCGTGCAGCCGCGCAAGTGGGTCTGGATCTACGGCATCGTGCTGATTGCCCTGGGCATGACGAGCATCTGCTTCCTGCCGTTCCTGATCCCGCTGCTGATCTTCTGGTGCAAGCCCGAGGTCCGCGGCTGGTACGAGGATGGTAACCTCGTGCGGAAATGAGGTAGCTGCGACCACACCTGGTCGTAGTCCGGTACTCAGGTCGAACCGAACTGCGTTCAAGTGTGATCGCAGCTACCTCAAACTCACCCAAGCCACTCGGCAATGCGGCCAATGCCCTTCTCGATGTTCGCCTCGCTGGTGGCAAAGCTCAGGCGGACGTGGGTCTCGAAGCCGCTGTCGTTGCCGGGGACGACGGCGACGTAGGCCTCCTCCAAAAGCGTCGCGGCGAACTCGACGGCGGTGGGGTACTTTTCGCCCAGGTGGGCCGAGATGTTCGGGAAGCAGTAGAACGCCCCCTGCGGCCGCACGCAGGTGACGCCGGGCAGATCGCTGAGCAACCCGTGCATCAGCTTCAGCCGTCCCTCGAACACGCCGCGCATCTCGGCGACGGCCTCCAGGCCGCGCGGGTCGGTGAGGGCGAGGGCGGCGGCGGGTTGGGTGAAGCTCGTGACGTGGCTGGTCATCTGGCTGATGAGTCCGTTCATCGCCTTGATGATCGCCGCCGGGCCGCCAACGTAGCCCAGCCGCCAGCCGGTCATGCTGAAGCTCTTGCTGTGGCAGTTGAACGTCAGCGTGCGGTCGAAAAGGTCCGGGCAGGCCGCGGCGAAGCTGACGTGCTCGAAGTCGCCGTAGACGAGGTGTTCGTAAATCTCGTCGCTGAAGATCAGGCAGGAATGGTCGGCCAGCACCCGCCCCAGCGCCGCCTGCTCGGTCTTGGTGTAGCCGTGGCCGGCGGGGTTGCTCGGGCTGTTGAGCAGCACCATTTTCGTCTTGGCCGTCAGCGCCCCGGCGAGCTGTTCCGGCGTCGCCTTGAAGCCCGCCGCCTCGTCGCCCACGACCTCGACCACCTTCGCCCCGGCCAGCTTCGCCTGCTCCGGGTAGCTCACCCAATACGGCGACATCACGACCACCTCGTCGCCCGGATCGAGCACCGCCTGCATCGCCGTGTAAAGGCAGTGTTTGCCGCCGGCGCCGACGCTGATTTGTATCAGCGGGTCGTAGGCGAGGTTGTTGTCCCGCTCGAACTTCTGGGCGATCGCTTTGCGCAAATCAAGCGTCGCCGGGGCGGGGGTGTACTTGGTTATGCCCTCGTCGAGGGCTGTTTTTGCCGCGTCCTTGATGAACGTCGGCGTGTCGAAATCCGGCTCGCCCGCCCCGAAGCCGATGACGTCGACGCCCGCCGCCTTGAGGGCCTTTGCCTTGGCCGTCACCGCGAGCGTGATCGACGGGGCCAACTGCCTGGCTCGGGCGGACAACATCGACGCGGTATCGCTCATGCTCCGACCATAGCGGCGTATTCAAGCGATTGGCCGCCTGCGTCCGATAACGAGTCGAAGTGCCGCCGCCAGAGGATCAGCCCGAGTTGCCGTCCATGCCAGAAGCGCTGCGCGAGTTGCTCACCCGCGACGGCTCGACCGCCGCCGACGAGGTGCTGCTGGAGGCGCTGGCCCGCGGCGACGACGCCGAGCGGCGGCGGGCGGTTGATCTCATTGCCGAGCGGACGACGCGGCACAAGGCGTGTGCCGCCTTCGCCGGGGCGCTGCGGCGGTTCGACGGGTGGCCGACGAACGTGCAGAAAATGCTGGCCCGGCGGGCGGGCGATTGGCTGCCGTCGGTGCGGGCGTTGGGCCGCAGCCGCGACTTGGCGACGCGGGCGGCGGCCGTGCGTTACGCCGCGGCGGCGGGGCGGGACGACCTCGCCCACGTCGCCGCCGACAACCTCGCCGGCCCCGGCGACGCCCTCGCCCAGGCCGCCGGCGACGCACTGGCCAAGCTCGTTGAAGACGCCCTGGACTCCGGCGACGGCCGCCGCCGATTGGAGGTGGAGGACGCCGTGGTCGGCGCCTTGCGGCACAGCGGCGTGTTGCTCAACCGCCGCCTCGCCGCCGCCACGCTGCGGCTGTGCAACCGGGCCGACTCGAAGGTGCTGGCGATCATGGCGACGCCGCGACATCCCGGACAAACGGCGCTCGCCCGCCGCATCCAGGAACCGCCCGCGCCGGGCGCGGCGGCCGCGACGTGCCTCGCCGCCTCCCGCTTCAAGCTCGGCGGCCACCTGGGCGTCAGCGTCGGGCAGACCTTCGGCGCGGCCGCCGCGGATCTGGCAAACCAGGCGTTTCGCCTGAAAGATCGCCGCCTCGCCAACGCCGCCGCCCGGACTCGGCGGGGCGTGTTCCGCGAATCGGAAAAGCTGATCGAGTTGCTCCGCCGCCACCCCGAGGCCGCCAGCTTCCGCGCCGCGTGGCAGGCCGCGCTCGATGCCGCCGCCGACGTGGCCGCGTGGGTCGCCGCGACGGGTCCGGCGGGCGAGCTGCTGACCACCATCCTCGAGCGCGCCGGCCGCCGGCCGGGCGTGCGGCAGGCGGTGCTGCTGGCGTGCCGCCGACTCGACGCCGACGACGCCGCCGGGCCGCTGTTGGTGCTGCTGGAGGATGACGATGCCGCCATCGCCGCCGTCGCCGCCCGGCAACTCGCTTCTTCGCCGATGAGCCACGAGGTGCACGGGGCGTTGCTCCGTCGCCTGGGCCGCGCCGTCGGGCCGCTGCGGCAGACGCTTGCCCGGATCGCCGGGAACGGCGCGTTCACGAGTTTCTGGGACGCCTACGACAAGTTCGACCCGGTCACCCGCCGCCGCGCTGGGCAGGCGATCGTCAAGCTGCTGCCAGACGCCTCGGACCATTTGCGTCGACGGCTCGCACGGGCCAAGGCGCGGCTGCCGGACCGGATGAAGGCGCTGCGGGTTACGGAGGACTTGCATTTTTCCCGTGAACTTCGGCCAACCTTGACCCGGCTTGCCGGTGACACTGAGCCACGGTTGCGGAGCAAGGCCGTGCTGCTGCTGGGCGAGAGCGGCCCCGGCGGCGGGCGGGCGGTGATGCGGGCGCTGGACGACGTCGACCGGCTGGTCGCCGAGGTCGAGCAGAAGCTCG
>CAYLSV010000155.1:0-5808 GCA_964386435.1 uncultured Tepidisphaerales bacterium | reverse complement strand
AGCGGAGCCGGCGCAGCCGGCCGCAGGTCACAGTGCTTTGAGGCCGGCTGCGCCGGCTCCGCTTCCTCACGGGCGCGGCTCTGCGTTGGCGTTGTTCTCCATGATCGCGTCGAGGCCGAGCACGCGGGCGGCATTGTCGCGGTAGATTTTCGCCTGCACGTCGGCCGGCAGGTTTACCCCGTAGATCCGCCAGTCGCCGGTGGGGGGGAACGGGTGGTCGTAGTACTTGAAGTATTCGTCGGCCGTCTCGAGGAAGCGGAAGTAGATGGTGTAGCGCGGCTGGCGGGTGCGGCCGGGATGGCGGTCGGTGCCGAACAGCACGCGGTCCTGGTACTTGATGAGGAATTCGCGGGCCGTGAACGGCTGCCGGCCCAGCTCGGCCACCCGGCCGCTGATGTCGACGACGAGGTTCGGCAGCTCATCCAGCCGCGCCGCCAGCGTCGCCAAATCCTCGGCGTCGCCGGCCATGTGAGCACCGATGAACGTGGTGTCCGGGTGGTTGGCGATCATCCGGTCGTGCTCCGCCAGCACCTCGCGGAAGCTCGGGAACTGCTCACCGTGGAAGCTCCAGCTCGGGTGGCGGTGCAGCTGCATCCACCGCTCGTTGTGCTCGCAGATCGGGTCGAAAAACGCATGCGGGTCCGACGAGTGGATCAGCACCGGCACGCCCAGCTCGCCGGCCTTGTCCCACAGCGGGGCGAGCCGATTGTCGTCGATCGGGATGCGCTGCTCCTCGCCGTCGATGGCGGTAAGGCCGAGGTCTTTCCACACCTTCATGCCCGCCGCCCCGGCACGAACCGCCCGCTCGAAGTCGGCGACGGTGTCCTCCACCCAATTCTCGTCGGCGAAGTTTTCCAGCGACAGCGTGTAGAGCGTGAGCAGCCGCGGGTCGTCGTACTGCTCGAGCATGGCCAGCACCTTCTCGCCCCGCCCGCCGGAGAGGTTCACGGCGTGGCTGACGTTGAGCCGGTCCATCGCCGCGAGCATGAACTCCTGCGGCACGTCGTCGCCCCAGTGGCAATGCACGTCGATGGCCGGCACCGCCGCGGCGGGTCGGAGGTTGATCGGCACCTTCAGCGCCGGCGTCGGGTCGTAGCCGAAGATGATCGAGTCGCCGACGTACACGGCCATGCCCGTCTCGGGCGCCCCCGCCGGCCGGGTCGCCGGCAACGTCGTGGGCGGCACCGGCGAGAGCAACGCGACGATGAGCAGCGGCCACAGCATGACCCACGGTAAGCCGCCCGAGGCCTCGCCGCCGATAAGCGTTCTGCTAAACTGACAGCATGGCCACGCTGGAACTGAGTGACGCGACAATGCAGAGGCTTCAGGATCGGGCCGCCGACCACGGCCACAGCTCGCCGGCTTCTTTGATCGATGAGATGTTGGACGACATGGAGGCTCTGGACGACAGATACGCCATCGCGGAACCTTTGCCCGAGCAGGTGGTCGCCGAAGTCCGCCGGCGGCAGGACGCGCCGCTGGACATGTCGCTGACGGTGGACGCATTGGCCGACGACCTGTGTGTCAAATATGGGTGGGATCGCCAAGACTTTGAGCGGCTTCGCCGGGCGGAGAGTGGTCGATGATGTCCGGCTTCAAGGTGGTGCGTCACCCGAGCGTCGCGGACGACCTCGACGACATCTACGTCTACATCGCTCGTGTCCGCCAGGCACCTGGCACCGCCATCGAGTTTATCGCCAAGATCATCGGCCAATTTGACCGGCTCGATTTGGCACCGGGCACGACGACGCCGGTTCATACGCGCCCGCCCCGACCGGCGTACTCGGCACGGGCTCGGAAGAACTACCTGATCTTCTACGAAGTGTTCCCGGTCGACCGTGTGGTGCGGGTGCTCTACGTGTGGCACGCCGCCCGGCTGCCGCCGGACTTTGAACGGCAGGACGATCCGCTGCCGATGTCGTCATGACGCTTCAACTCGGACCCATCTCGCTCGCCGCGCCGCTGATGCAGGCGGGGCTGGCCGGGTACTCCGACCGGGCCATGCGGACCGTCGCCCGGCGGCGGGGGTGTGCCTATGCCGTGACCGAGGCGATGCTCGACACGCCCATGCTCAACGGCGGGCGGGGGTTGGCACATGCGATTGATTTGTCGGATGAGGACCACCCGATCGCCGGACAGGTGATGGGCAGCGAGGCGGCGACCGTCGCGCCGGCGGCGGGCATCTTCGCCGAGGCGGGGTTCGACGTGGTCGATCTGAATTTCGCCTGCCCGGTCAAGAAGGTGAAGAACAAGGCCCGCGGCGGCTGGATGCTCCAGGACACCGACCGCGGCGTCGGCATCATGCGGGCCGTGCGCGAGCGGCTGTCCAGCCATCCCATCAGCGTCTCGCTGCGGCGAGGGTTCGATGAGTCGCCCGAGTCGGAGGATCGCTTCTGGCAACTCTGCGACGAGGCGTGGCAGCTCGGCTTCGTCTGCATCCGCGTCCACGGGCGGACGGTGCAACAGAACTACGCCGGCCGGAGTCTGCGGCCGTTCCTGGGCGAGGTAAAGCGGGCATACCCGGGCCGCGTCATCTGGGGCAGCGGCGACGTGTTCACCGCGCAGGATGCCGTCGACATGCTGCGGGAGACCGGCGTCGACGGCGTCTGGATCGCCCGCGGCGCGATCGGCAACCCATGGATCTTCCGCGACACGATGAAGCTGCTCGCCGGAAAGCCGATCGTGCCGCCGACGGTCGCCGAGCAACGGGCGGCGCTGGAGGAGCATTTTGAGCTGGCCATGCAGATCCACGGCGAGTCGACGGCCGGGCGGCGGATGCGGAAGATGGGCATCAAGTACGCCCGCTTCCACCCCGAGGCCGCGGAGGTGAAAAAGCGGTTCATCGCCGTCCGCGGCCTCGCCCACTGGTCGGCGGTGCTGGCGGAGTTTTATGATGACGATCGCCCCGGCGTTTGGCCGGCCGAGGCGGCGGCGGACGAGGTAAGCTGCGAGGCGGCATGACGAACGATGCGACCGAACTCCCCTACGCCACCGGCGACCGTCGCGGCGTGCCCGGCTGGTGGGCGCCGCTGGTCTCGATCGCGCTGGGCGGGTTCGGCGTCCTCTGGACCGTCGTCGGCTGGGGCAGCGTGATCACCGCCGAGCCCAACACCGCCGCGGCCGCGGGCGTGCTGCTGGGCATGCTCACCGCCGCGACGCTGCCCGCCGCTCTCGTCGGCACGTTCCTGGGCGTCGTCGGCGTCCAACGCGTCGGCGGCCCGGTGGCGTGGGTCGGGCTGGCGCTGAACATCATCAACTGCCTCTCCGGCGTCGCGGCGATGATTTGGGCGGTTGTGGGTTGAATCCCGGGGGACAAAGTAGCTGCTACCCGATGGGTCGCAGTGGCGGCGCCCGCACTCCAAGAAAGCAGGATGTTCATCAACCTCGCCACTGCAACCCGTCGGGTCGCAGCTACTTCCAACGCGCGACAACTGCCGCGTACGCTGCGGCATGCTCCACAGTCGCACGCCGCCGCGGAATCGGCTCGCCAAGGTGCTGCCGGAGCAGTGGCGGAAACATTTGGTCGACCACGGCGCCCCACGCCGCAAGTACACGGCCATCTGCCGGGCGACGCTGGCTGATGGGCGGGTGATCGAGGATTTGATCGTCGAGGAGGGCTGGATCATCAGCCTCTCCCGCGACGGGCTCGGCGGCAACTTCGAGGAGCGGATCGACTTTGACCCGGCGATGATTGACGCGCTGGACGTGAAGCAAATCGTGTGACGCCGCGGCGAAACACGCGACTCACTTTGCCATCACCCGAGCGCCTGCCGGACGTACGGGTTCAGGCGGCGTTCATCGGCAAGTGTGCTCGGCTCGCCGTGGCCGGGGAGGAGGACCGTGTCGTCGGGCAGCTGCATCACCCGGCGGAGGCTGTCGAGCAGGGTCGGCAGGTCGCCGCCGGGCAGATCGACGCGGCCGATGGCGTGGCCGAGGATCAAGTCGCCGCCGAGGAGCACTTTTTGCTCGGGCAGGTGGTAACAGACGTGGCCGCGGGCGTGGCCGGGGGTGGCGATGACCTCGACGGGCATGTTGCCGATCATGAAGTTGTCGCCGTGCTTCACGAAGCCGGTCGGCTCGCCGGGCGGGATGTCAATCGGGTTGCCGAACAGCGCCAACTGCGGGCCGGGCTTCTGAAGCAGCGGCAGATCGTCTTCGTGGATCAGCAGCGACGCCTCGGGAAACCGCTGCCGGACCAGGGCGTGATCGGCGAGGTGGTCGAAGTGGCCGTGCGTCAGCCAAAGGCCATCGAGCGTCCAGCCGCGGGCGTCGATCTCGTCGAGCAGTTTTCCGGCGGTGTGGTCCGGGGCGTCGAACAGCACGCATTGCCCGGCCGATTCGTCGGCGACGACGTAGGCGTTGGTCGCGGCGATGCCGCCGGAGTTCGACAGGATCTGCATGCGATCAGCCTACGCCGGTTCACCGGCCGATCCGGCGGCCGGTTTGGTCGCCGAACAGGCCGCCACGCCGCGGGTTGTCGGCGAACAGCGACGGCCCCTCGGCCACCGGTTCGGGCAGGAACTCGCCGAAGTTGCCCCGCAGGATGCCGAAGTCGGCCAGGTCAACCCGGCCGTCGTAGTTGAAGTCGGCCTCGCTGAACAAGCCGGCGTCGCTGCCGAAGTTGGCGCGGAGGATGCCAAAGTCTTCGAGGTTCACCGTCCGGTCGCGGTTGGCGTCGCCGGCTAGGATGAAGAACTCGACGTGGCCCGGTGCGGACAGGTCCAGGCCGTCCGTGGCAGCGAGCGTGGCCCGGTAGTTGCCGTCGGGCAGTTGGCCGTTGAAGCCGAACGTCGCCGTCTGGGTCGAAGCACTCCAACTGACGGTTGGCAGCGTCGGCACGATTTGCCCCGAGTCGAGGTTGCTCAGCACGAGGTCGGTCGCCCGAAGCTCGGTCGAGACATCGGCGTCAAAGCCGAAGCTCACCGCCTGCTTCGCGTCGACGTCGAAGCCGCGGGCGACGATGTTCACCGCCTCGGCCACCTGGGTGCCGAAGCCGGTCAGGCCCCAGCTCCGCAAGCCGCCCAAGTCGCTCGGCCCGAGGTCAGCCACGTTGAGCGTCCAGACGCCGCCGCTGTCTTCGCCCCAATGCTGGGTGCTGCTGAACACCCAGTTGCGGATGTTGTTGTTCGAGTCGAAGGTCGGCGTGAGCAGTTGACTGGTGGTGCCGTCGGGGCTGGTCAGGTTGATCTGCAGATCGCCGCGGTAGGCGTGGTCGATGTCGATGAAGATTTCGACGTGTTCCAGCGTGACGCCGGGGTCGAGCGTCAGCGTCTGAGTGATGCCGACGCTGTTGTTGTCGGGGATCGCCCGATTAACGCTCTGGGCGGCAGAAACGCTCACCTCCTCGGCGACCGTCTCCCACGTCTGGGCCAAGTCCACCGCGGCGGTGGCGTCGATCAGGCCGTGGCCGTAAACCTCGCTGACGGTCAGGCCGGCCCCGTTGATTTCCCAGGTGGGGTCGCTCGGGTTGATGGTCGCGGCCGACCGGACGAGGATGTGCTGGACGTCGCGTTGGGTGAGGTCGGGGTTGGCCTCGAGCATGAGGGCGACGACACCGCTGACAAGCGGGGTGGCGCTGCTGGTGCCGCCGAAGTTGGAGGTGAAGCTGCTGGAGCCGTCGGTGGTCGTCGTGCCCAGGCTGCCGCCGGAGGAGGGGGCGGTCACAAGGTGGTTGGCCCCGCGTTCGGAGTAGAAGGCTTGGCGGCCGAAGTTGTCGACGGCGGCGACGCTGATCGTGTGGCGGCTGTTGGCGTAGCCGTCGCGGTTGGCGTTGTCGTTGCTGCCGCCGTTGCCCCCGGCCCAGGTGAT
>CAYLSV010000154.1:0-6078 GCA_964386435.1 uncultured Tepidisphaerales bacterium | reverse complement strand
AAGCGGCCCAGCGGCTGCGCCTCGCCGGTGGCCGGGTCGAGCAGGCGGTACTCGCCCACGCCCGCCTCGGCGTCGGAGTCGAACGGGCCGATCACCAGCCGCCCGCCCGCCTCGTACAGCCGCGGCTCGCCGTCGGGCCGCGGCTCGTAGACGGTCCGCCGCGTCACTTCGCCACCGGGACGGGTGATTTCCTCCACCACGCCCTCGTCTTGCCAACTGATCACGCGGCGGGACGAGAGCATTGGTGCCTGTTGCCACACCTGAACGCCATCCGTGTGGATCGTTGTACGTTGCTCCTCGCCCCGGCGGTAGCCGCGCCACGTGACTTGTGGGACATCCTGGCCATGGAAGCGGTCGACGTCGAGCCTGGCATAAAGGCCGCCGCCGGTTTCGCTGATGGCGATGGCCTTCTCGTCGACTTGCGTGCCGTCGAACGACATGAGCAACTGGCGGGTGTTGGTCCCGCCCGTGTTGCCGGGCAGCCGTACCCACTCGGCGACGACCAGACCAAGCCGGTCAGGCCCCAGCACATGGATGCTGATGACAGGCGTGCCGAGCAACGTGCCACTCGGCCGGCCCTCGGTCGGCACACCATAATCCGACAGCGGCCGGCGGGTGCCGGCGGGCGTGCCATTGGTCACGTACAGCTCGCCACCGGCGACAAACCACGCCGCCCCCCGCCAGGCGACGGGCCACCCGACCGCCTCGTCGCCGGGAGGATCGAAGACCAACACGGTTCCAGCGCGGGTGCCATCGGTCCGCCAGATCTGATTATCGGCCAGGTAAAACGCCTGCCCACCCGCGACGGCCGTGCTCCGCTCGCCAGACGTGATGAAATGGTTCGGCTGCGGCCCAGAGGTAAGCGGCCGCTCGGTACCGGTGCCGGTGGATGTCCAAAGTTGCAACGACTCGCCCTCGTTCCTGGCGACGAACACGGTGCCACCCGGCAGGTCGACGCGATATGACGAACTGACGTGAACCAAGTCATGCGGTAGCCCCGCCAGCAGGCGGCGGGGTTCTAGCGTGTCCATCATCGATTGACCCTTCATGCCGGGCAGCGTAACAAAATCGTGGGGCCGGGTGAAGCGGCTTCTTCTCTTACCCTGGCGCGGGCGCGGTGGGGCGGTGGTGCAGATGCTGGCGCGGGCGCGTCGCGCCGCTGGCGCAAGATCCAGTGGTTGGCGCCGGGCGGCGGCGGCGGAGGCGTTGCCTGGCGCCGGCGCGGCGGCCGGTGTCAGGGAGCGCGACAGCGGGCGCGACAGGTTGTGCACGGCCAAGGTCCGAGAATCCTTCGCGCAACTTGTTGCCGCTGCTGAGGTTGGTGATTTGTCCCGGAAGTTCTCCCCGAAACCAACAGCCCCATCACTACGGTGAAGACAACTCTTTTCTGATTCAGGAATTTCTGGGGTAGGATGCCCGGCTAACCCGAGGATGTGGACGAATGAAGGTGATTTGTAATCGCGGTGCGTTGCTCGAAGCGTTGGGCGTGGTCGGCCAGGCCGTGCAGAGCCGCACGCCCAAGCCGGTGCTGCAGTGCGTCAAGCTCGACGCCGAGAAGGACGGCATGACGCTGACGGCCACCAACCTCGAGCTGGCGGTCCGTTACCGCGACAGCCAGGTTGAGGTGAAGGAGGCCGGCACCGTGCTGTTGCCGGCCGACAAGCTGCGGGACATTGTCCGCGAGAGCGTGGACGACACGCTCTCCATCGAGGTCGAGAAGGACCAGGCGGTGATCCGCGGGGCCGACAGCGAGTTCAAGGTGTTCACGCAGCCGGTGGGCGACTTCCCGGACGTGGCCGATGTGGAGGGCGAGCCGGACTTCCAGATCGCCGGCGGGCCGCTCAAAGGGCTGATCGGGCGGACGCTGTTCGCCGCGGCGCGGGAGGGAACGCGGTATGCGTTCAACGGCGTCTTGATGCACGCCGCCGACGGCGACCTGACGTTCGTCGCCACCGACGGCCGCCGGCTCGCCCTGGCCAAAACCCCCGTCAGCGGCGGCACCGGCGAGCAAGGCGACAAGCCCGCCAGCCCGATCGTGCCCCGCGAGGCGCTGAACCTCTTGGAGAAACTCCTGAACGACCCCGAAGAGATGGTCGGCGTGCAACTCTTGGGCAACCGCATCGCCTTCAAGACGCCCGACGCGACCGTCACCAGCAACCTTGTCGAGGGCACGTTCCCGCCGTACAAGGACGTGATTCCCAAGGACAACGACAAGGCCCTGACCGCCGCGTGCAGCGATTTGATGTCGGCCATCAAACGGGCGGCGTTGCTGACCAACGAGGAGAGCAAGGGCGTGCGGATGAAGTTCGCCGAGGGCGGCGTGGAGCTGACCAGCCGCAACCCCGACGCCGGCGAGGCGAAGGTCAACTTCGCCGGCAAGTTCGAGGGCGACGACGTGGAGATCGGCTTCAACCCGCAGTTCTTCACCGACGCCCTGAAGGTCGTCGACACCGACGAGGTCCGCTTCGAGCTCTCCGCCGCCAACCGCCCGGGGCTGCTCAAGGCGGGCGAGGATTTTCTGTACGTGATCATGCCGGTGAATTTGACGTGATGATTTGTTCTTGGTTCTTTGTCATTGGTTGTTGGTGATTCGCCCGGCGTGGCGCACAATGAGGTGCCCGGCTTGTCGGGACGAAGGACCAACAACCAAGGACAAAGGACGTCCCATGCGGCAACTGATGATGTTCGACGACCCCGCCCTGAAACTCGCCGAGATCAAGCGCCTGCAGCGGTGGAAGGCCCGCCGCACGCCGCGCGAGACGCCCAACTTGGGCGGCGAGGTGGTCAAGCTGTTCACGAAGCAGATCCGCCCCCGCCAGGAGAAGTTCGGCCAGATCGGCGAGGCGTGGGTCGCCCTCGTCCCCGCCGCCGTCGCCGAGCATTGCTGCATCGAATCTTTCAACCGCGGCACGCTCACCGTCAAGGTCGACTCCTCGGCTCATCTCTACGAACTCAAGCAGCTCCTCCTGGCCGGTTTGCAGGACGAACTGACCGTCGCCTGCCCGTCGGCGTGCCTCCGCAAGGTGAACCTCCGCCCCGGCCGCTGGTACCAGGACTCGGCCAGCGGCCGCCGCGACGTGTTGTTCTGAATGACTTGAGGGAGACATCGCGACGCCTCCCGGACTGCGGTGCGTTGCACCGCAGCTACCGCCCGACGTGTGGGCATGAGAGGAAGTTGCGCGCGAAGGTAGCTGCGGTGCAACGCACCGCAGTCCGGGAGGCGTCGCGCGGGCTCCCTTGATCACGACCCTCGCCCCGCGTCAACGTCCACCGCCTGCCGCGACTACCGTGGCCGCATGAGTGAACCGCGCGCGACGTTGAACTGGGGCATTCTCTCCACCGGGCGGATCGCCGGGGCGTTTGCCTCGCATTTGCCGACCAGCCGCACGGGCAAGCTCGTGGCCGTGGGCAGCCGCAGCCAGGCGTCGGCGGATGAGTTTGCCAAACAGCACGGCAACGTCACCGCCCACGGCTCCTACGACGCGCTGCTGGCCGACGAGAACGTGCAGGCCGTTTACCTCGCCACGCCCCACCCGCAGCACGCCGAGTGGGCGATCAAGGCCGCCCGCGCCGGCAAGCACGTGCTGTGCGAGAAGCCGCTGTGCCTCAACCGCGCCGACGCCGAGGCCGTCGTCTTTGAGGCCGAGCAGGCGGGCGTCGTGCTGATGGAGGCGTTCATGTACCGCTGCCACCCGATGACGGAGGCGATCTACGACGTCGTCGCCGGCGGCAAGCTCGGCCGGCTGCAACTCATCCACGCGACGTTCTCATTCATGGGGCCGGACAACCCCGAGTCGCGGCTGATGAACCTCGACCTCGGCGGCGGCGGCATCCTCGACGTTGGCTGCTACGCCACCAGCATCGCCCGCCTGCTCGCCGGCGCGGCTCAGGGCCAGCCGTTCGCCGAGCCCAAGAGCCTCAAGGCCGCCGGCCACCTGGGCGACACCGGCGTTGACGAGTGGGCCACCGCCACCCTCGACTTCGGCGACGGCGTGCTGGCCAACCTCGTCACCGGTGTCCGCCTGCGCCACCCCGGTCCGCAGCTGCGACTCATCGGCACCGACGGCACGCTCACCGCCGATAACCTGTTCATCCCCGCCGCCGGCGACCCGGACAATCCCGCCAGCTTCCGCCTCCACATCGGCGACAATGAAGAAACGCTGACTCTCCCCGAAGAACGCAAGCTTTACGCCGTCGAGGCCGACACCTTCGCCCAAGCCGTGGCCGCCGGCGAGGTGCCGCACCCGGCGATGTCGCCCGCCGACACGCTGGGCAACATGGCCACGCTCGACCAATGGCGGCAACAGATCAAGCTGACCTACCCAGCCGAAACGCCCGAAAACTACCGCAAAACCCGCATCGGCGGCGAGCCGCTCGAACGCGGCGACACGATCCCGACGCTCACGCTCGATAACTTGGCCAAGCCGGTCAGTCGGTTCGTGATGGGTTGCGACAGCAAGTTCAACCTTGCCCAAGTCGGCCCGCTGTACGACGCCTACCACGCTGCCGGCGGCCGCACGTTCGACACCGCCAGCGTCTACGGCGAATTGCGGAGCGAAGCGCTGGGCGACTGGCTCAAGGTCCGCGGTGTGCGCGACGACGTGTCGATTATCTGCAAGGGCGCCCACACCCCACACTGCTATCCGCCGACGATCGCCCTCGAGCTCAAGCGGCAGCTCGACTGGCTCGGCACCGACCACTGCGACCTTTACTTCATGCACCGCGACAACCCCGACGTGCCCGTCGGCGAGTTCGTCGACGCCCTCAACGACGAGGTGGCCGCCGGGCGGATCAAGGGCATTTTCGGCGGCAGCAACTGGACGCTGGCGCGGGTCAAGGAAGCCAACGAGTACGCCCGCGCCAATGGCAAGCAGGGCTTCGGCGCGGTCAGCCAGCAGCTGTCGCTGGCCGAGATGACCGAGCCGGTGTGGGCCGGTTGCCAAAGCATTCACGCGGACGAGTGGCGGTCGTGGCTGGCCCAGACGCACACGGCCAACTTCGCCTGGAGCAGCCAGGCCCGCGGGTTCTTCGTGCCCGAGCGGGATCTGGACGAGCCGGAGCTGCAGCGGTGTTGGGTGAGCGACGCCAACCTCGAGCGCCGCCGCCGGGCGACGGAGCTCGCCGAGGCCAAGGGCACCACGCCGATCAACGTCGCCGCGGCGTGGGTGCTGAAGCAGCCGTTCCCGAGCATCGCCCTCATCGGCCCGCGCGCCCTGAGCGAGCTGGCGTCGAGCCTGGGGGCGCTGGGCGTCGAGCTGACCGACGCCGAGCACGACTGGCTCGACCTGAAGGCAGACCGGCGGTGATGCGACCCGAACCTGTGGCACGTGGTGCCGCGGCTAACGCGTTCAGAGTTCACATACAGTAAGATTGCTCGCTGTGGTAGCCGCGGCACCACGTGCCGCAGGTTCGGGTCACTGCGCCTCGAACGCCAGCGCCTCGTTCAGGCGGTCGACGTGGCTCTCGTCGAACGGGTAGGCCTCGACCAGGCCGCGGAAGATCGAGAGCGCCCGCTCGCGTTGCCCGTTGATCAACAGCGCCTCGGCGTGGGTGTCGATGATCGCCGGGTCGGTGGGGGCCAGGGCCAGCGCCCGCTCGGCATGGGCCAAGGCGGCGGCCGGGTCGCGGCGGGTGCGGGCGAGGAACCAGGCCAGCGAGTTGTGCAGCCGCGAACTGTCGGGGAAGTGCGTCAGAACCGTCTCGAAGCGGGCGCGGCCGGCCTCGAACACGGCGTCAGCGTCGGGACCGTGGTTCACCGCGTCGATCAGCAAATCGGCGTTGCCGGGGGCGGCGGCGAGGGCGGCGTCGTACTCGCCGGTCACCTTGGCCTGCAGGATTAACCGCCGGGCGTGCAGGTCGGCGTAGGCGGCCGGGTTCGGGTAGCCCATGTGCCCGACGACCGCCGCGTTGGCGTCCGTCATCGCCTTGGCCGCGGCGGCGGGGTCGTCCTCGCGGAGCAGCAAGTGCAACGCCCAATGCGCCCGGTGCCAATCGGCCGTGTTGAAGTCGACCGCGTCCGCCCACAGCCGCGCCCCGGCGAGGTCGGTTGCCGCCGACGCCGTCCGCGGGCCGTCCAAG
>CAYLSV010000153.1:0-6138 GCA_964386435.1 uncultured Tepidisphaerales bacterium | reverse complement strand
GCCGGGTTGGCGGCCCCGCCGCCGCCGCCACCGCGGGGTCCGCGGTCGGCCCGGTCGCCGTCGCCTCGGCCGCGACCCTCGCCGCGTTCCCGATCGCCCTCGGCCGGGCGGGTCTGGGGGCGGTTAGCACGCCGCTCCTGCATGCGGTCGAGGGTGTCATCGAGAATCGCGTCGCGCTCTTCCTGCGTCGGTGCCTTGAAGAAGCCGTCCATTCGCTCGCCCATCGCTTCCCGCATGGTGTTGCGGGCGAGCTGCCGCCGCTCTTCTTCCGGTA
This sequence comes from uncultured Tepidisphaerales bacterium, assembly GCA_964386435.1. GTDB lineage: Bacteria > Planctomycetota > Phycisphaerae > Tepidisphaerales > Tepidisphaeraceae > CAYLSV01. Next base: position 5,864 of record CAYLSV010000153.1, on the reverse strand, counting down.
CGGCTTCCATGGCCGCGCTCATGTCCTCCCGGACGCGGCTCGTGAACTCCCGCCGCCGCTCGGGCGTCTCCTCGCGGAACTCGTCGCTGGCGACATATTTGGCCACGTCGGCCAGATCGTCGCCGGGTTCCGGGCCGCGGTTGCCCAGCCACATCGCCGCACCGACCGTGCAGCCGAGCAGCACGAGGGCGCTCGCACCATAAAGAAGGCGTCGGCGGTCGGGTTTCTCGTGCGGCGAGCGGGGGGTCATCGTGGGGGTGGTCATGCGATTCTCCTGGAACAGATGGGCGGCTGCCGAACCCAACGCCGTCCCGGCGGCATTTATTGTTCGGCAACTCGCTTTCTGCTGCAACGGTTGATCCATCCGTTCATCCGGCTGGACGGATGGTTCGCCGCGCCGTAAACTTCCGGCATGACGCTCCTCGACGCCCCGCCGGCCGATCTGGACCTCGCCTCGCCGCTGTCGGTCGATCCGGAAATCGCCCGGTTGGTCGCTTTGGAGGCCGACCGGCAGCACCGGACGCTGGAGATGATCGCCAGCGAGAACCACGCCTCCCCCGCCGTCATGGCCGCTCAGGGCACGGTGCTGACGAACAAGTATGCCGAGGGCTACCCCGGTGCACGGTACTACGGCGGCTGCGAGTTCCACGACCAGATCGAGCAGCTTGCCATCGACCGGGCGGCGGAGCTGTTCGGCGTGAAGTACGCCAACGTCCAGCCGCACTCGGGGGCCAACGCCAACCTCGGCGTCATGCTGGCGAGCATGAAGCCGGGCGACACGTTCCTGGCGCTGGACCTCGCCAGCGGCGGCCATTTGTCGCATGGGATGAAGCTCAACGCGTCGGCGAAGTTTTACAACCCGGTCCACTACGGCCTGGATGCCGACGCCCGGATCGACTTTGACGAGGTGCGGCGGCTGGCCCACGAGCACAAGCCGACCGTCATCATCTGTGGCTACAGCGCCTACCCGCGGACCATCGACTTCGCCCAGTTCCGCCAGATCGCCGATGAGGTCGGGGCATTGCTCTGGGCCGACATGGCCCACATCGCCGGCTTGGTTGCCGGGGGCAGCCACCCGTCGCCGTTCCCGCACTGCCACGTGGCGACGACGACGACGCACAAAACCCTGCGCGGCCCCCGCGGCGGGTTGGTGCTGACCGACGACGCCGAGCTGATCAAGAAGATCAACCGCGGCATGTTCCCCGGCAGCCAGGGCGGCCCGCTGATGCACGTCATCGCCGCCAAGGCCGTCGCGTTCGGCGAGGCGCTGGACCCGGCGTTCAGGGATTATGCCCGGCAGGTTGTCGCCAACGCCGCCGCCCTGGCCGATGAGCTGCTCAAGCGCGGCCACCACCTTGTCAGCGGCGGCACGGACAACCACCTGGTCCTCGTCGACCTCCGCGGCAAGAGCGACGACCTCACCGGTGCCGACGCCGAGGAAGCACTCGAGGCCGCCGGCATCATCACCAACAAGAACGGCATCCCGAACGACCCCCGGCCGCCGAAGCTCACGAGCGGTCTGCGGCTGGGCACCCCAGCCCTGACGACACGCGGTTTGAAGGAGCCCGAGATCCGAGAGGTTGCGGCGCTGCTGGATGCCGCGCTCGATGCCGTGGGTGACGAGGCGAAGCTGGCCGAGGTCCGCGGGCAGGTCGAGGCCATTGCCGACCGCTTCCCGCTGCGGCACTGAGGTCAGGCGGTTGGCCGGGCGAGGCGTTTTTCCTCCGGCTCCGACAGCCGGGTGTACGCCGGGACGAGGTGCATCGGGTCAACCGGCGGGAAGTCGCCCGAGGCGGCGAGGGCGGCAAGCGTGGCCGCCTTCGGTGTCCACGCCGACTCCGGTTCGATCGCTGTCATCGGCGGAATGAGGTCGCGGTAGGCGGCGACGCCCTCACCCATCACCGACGCGTCGGCTGGTAGGGCCGCGACCCATTCGGCGGCGTCCACCATTCGGGGCTCTTCACCCAGCCAGCCATCGCCGGTTCGGCCGAAGGTGGCGGCGATGACGCGGTGCTTGCGGGCGTCGAGGGCGACGGCGACGTGGTCGGTCGCGGCTTGGGCGGCGATCACGTGCAGCGTCGGGACGGGCACGACGTCGACGTTTAGCGTCAGGGCCAGCATCTTCGCCGCCGCGAGGGCCGACCGAAGGCCGGTGAAGCTGCCGGGGCCGATGCTGAGGGCGACGGTTTTCAGGTCGTCCGGTTGGCAGAGTTCGGCAATAACGGGCAGGACGCCGCCGCCCTGCCGCAGGCCTTGGATGAAGGTCTGCGCGGCCACGACGCCGCCGTCCCAGAGGGCGACCGAGGCGTCGCGGTGGCTGAGTTCGAGGGCCAGCAGCATCGGGGCGAGCTTACGTCACCGCCGGCCCGGCCACAGGCCGAGCAGGATCGCCAGCAGGCAGCCGCCGCCGAGCCACAACCGGTGCCGCGGGTGGGCGAGCCACCGCGCGGCCTGGGGTAACGCCTGGGCCGGCGGCACGGGCGGCGGCTCCTCGACGGCGAGCATGACGAACGGCGACCGCCCCACGCCCGTCGCGTTGGCGTGCCAATCGACCGTCGCCGAGCCCTCGTCCCGCCGGTTGAGCTGCCGCACCGCCAGCCGGGCGGCCAACTCCGAGTCCCGGCCGAGCCGATCCAGGAACGCGTCGTACCGGTCGGCTTGGGCGTGGAGGTGGTCAAGCTCCCGCTGAAGCGCCGCCTGCTCCCGCACAAGCCGCCGATCCTCATCGGCCGCCGGCAGGATCAAACACACGGCCAGCCCGGCGAGCCCGGCGCACAACAACGGAATGGCCCACTGCGGCCGCACCCAACGGGCATCGGCCGCACGCGCGGTAATTCTTCAGGTCATCCGCCGCCCGCACTGGCGACAGAAGTTCGCCCGCGGCGGGTGCTCCCGCCCACATTGGCGACACCGCGGCCGCCGCGGCTCGGGGTGCGGGTTGCCGATGATCTTCGTGATCACGAACGCCACGATCAACGCCAGCAGGATGACGCCCAACGGCGAGCTGAGAAGGTTCATGATGGCAGAGGTGAAAGGCATGGCAACGTGTCCGTCGTCGGGCTCGCCCCATGATAAACGCCGCCCGGCGGGCGTCCGTGAGAATTTGACGCCGCGTTTGGAACAGGTCTCGTGCGGCAGCATCATTGAGGCCCCACCGCTGCGTAGCAGCAGGTCTACGCTCACAGAGGGGGCATGCGAAACTTCGGGCGTAGCCCCGCCGTTACCACGGCGGTGGGGGTTTCAGCGACGCAAGCATGCGTAAATGGTCGGACTCCTGAAGTGATCAAGAAGCCGAGGGGAGAGCGGAGCGATCACCTCGGCTTCTCCTATAACTCGCGACGTTCACCGCAGCCCGGCGAGTTCGGCTTCATCCGCTTCGCCGCGGACGAAGCGTTGGACGCGGGGGTCGTCGCTGTTTTGGATCTCGTCCCTCGTGCCGTCGAAAATCAATTTGCCCTCGTGCAGCATGACGATCCGGTCGGCAACCTTGAAGCAGTTGGCCATGTCGTGGGTGACGACGATGCTGGTGCACTTGAGCTCCCGCTGGAGCTTGAGGATCAACTCGCTGATCGCGTCCGAGCGGATCGGGTCGAGGCCGGTCGTCGGCTCATCGTACAAAATCACGTCCGGCGTCAAGGCGATCGCGCGGGCCAACGCCACCCGCTTCTTCTGGCCGCCGCTGACCTCGCTGGGCATCTTCGTGCCCACCTGCGGCAAACCGACCATCTCCAGCCGCTTCTGGGCCCGCTGCTCGATTTCGTCCTTCGGCAGGTCCGTGTGCTCGGCCATCGGGAATGCCACGTTCTGCGCGTTGGTCAGCGAGTCGAACAGCGCCCCCTGTTGAAACAGGTAGCCGAACCGCTGCCGCACCTCGCTCAGCTCGGCGTTCTTCATCGAGTCGATGCGCAACCCGTCGAACGTCACCGTCCCGGCGTCCGGCTTGAGCAAGCCGACGATGTGCTTGAGCATCACGCTCTTCCCGCTGCCGCTGGCACCCAGCACGACCAGCGTCCTACCGGGGTAGATGTCGAGGTCGACGCCCTCCAACACGCGCAGCGGCCCGAACGCCTTGTACAAGCCGCGCAGCGAGATGATCGGCTCGCCGGGTTCCATCAGAACGACAGCCCGATCTCGCCGTAGAGCGCGACGTAGAGGTCACGCAAAAACTTGGCGAAGAAGAAGTTGAGCACGATGATCGCCAGGAAGCTCATCACAAAGCTCTCGGTGCACGCCCGCCCGACGCCGCTGGCCCCCGAGCCGCAGGTGAAGCCTTTGTAGCACGCGATGATCCCGATGCTGCCGCCGAAGAAGAACGCCTTGACCAGCCCCTCCATGATCTGCCAGTTGTCGATCAGCCGGGCCGAGTTGGCCCAGTACGGGTCGTTCGGCACGCCCAGGAACTTCACGCTCACCAGCCAGCCGCCGTAGACGCCCAGCAGGTCACTGTAAATCGTCAGCACCGGCGTCAACAGCAAACACGCCAGGAACCGCGGCACGACGAGGTACCGCACCGGGTCGGTCCCCATCACCCGCAGCGCGTCGAGCTGCTCGGTGACGTTCATCGTCCCCAGCTCGGCGGTGAGCGCCCCACCGACCCGGCCGGCGAGCATGACGGCCGCCAGCACCGGGCCGATCTGCTTGACGACGGTGAGGCCGATGACGCCGCCGATTTGTTCCTCTTGGCCGAACGCCTTGAACTGGCTGAAGGTCTCGATGGCCATGACCATGCCGATGAACCCGCCGGTAACGGCAACGACCGGCACGCTGCGGACGCCCACCTCGTACATTTGCGGGAACACGTGGCGCATCGTGTCCCACCGCCAGCCGCGGGTCAGCAGCCAGTACGCCATCTCGAAGAAGAACGCCCAGAACGCCCCGAAGTACTCGATGGCGCGGTGGGTGTCGCGGCCCACCCGTTCAACCATGCGCACGACGACGGTCATCAGCGAGCCACCATAGCCGACCGGCGGCAGCCGGGCGGATGAACTTCAGCAGGCGGTGCCGAGGGCGGTGCCGAGGGTCGCCCCAACGCCCTGCGCTAGCGGCCCACCGGCACATCACCTAATGTGCCGCCATGCGTCCGCTCCACGCCGCCTGCCTCCTTGCCGCCCTTGCCCTCGCCGGTTGCCAGAACCCGGTCGGCGAGCTCATCAGCTACGGCAATCAATACCGCGAGGAGGGCATCAAGGAGTACCGCGACGGCGACTACACCACCGCCGCGGGCGCGTTCGACGTCGCCCAGAACGCCGCCGACGCCCGCAACCACTACTGGCAGGGCGAGGCCTACTTGAAATTGGGCCGCGACCAGCAGGCCGTGCAGGCGCTGCGGACGGCCATGCGGGTCCGCCAGCTCTCCAGCACCGGCCGCGAGGATCTGGCATTGCGCGACAACATCGCCGCCGCCCTCGGCGAGGCCGCGGCGCGGGATCGGACCGACCGCGAGCTGAACCGTTTGCTCGCCGACGCCCAGGGCACGGGCAACGCCGACGTCTACCTCGCCCTCGCCGAGGCCCACCGCGCCCGCGGCGACGCCGACAACGCCGTCGACGCCTACGAGCAAGCCCGCATGGCCGCCGGCCCCGACGTGAACCTCGCCAAGCGGAGCGGCCTCTACCTCGTCGAGCTCGGCCAGCCCGACCTCGCCGAGCCGATCCTCGTGCAGGCCTACCAGCTCGACCCGAACGACGCCCAGATCAACGCCGCCCTCCGCCAGGTCGGCGTCATCCCCGGCCCCAGCCTCCGCAGCCGCGACAGCCTCGCCAGCCCCATCTTGCCCAAGGGCCCGCTGCCGGAGTTCAAGGTCCGCGCCGGCTTCGAGGACAACCGCGACAAGCCGGTCGATCTCGACGAGGTGCGGGCCCGCC
>CAYLSV010000152.1:861-6171 GCA_964386435.1 uncultured Tepidisphaerales bacterium | reverse complement strand
ACGCGGCGCTTTCACGCCACTCGTTTGCCTCCGCACTCTAGGGTTTTACATAATGTTCATTATGAGTCGGGGTGAAGTCGCTGTATGGCGGCGAGAGCGGCAATCTTACCGGACGTTTCCGGTATCAGCCAACCGCTCTGCCGCGTGCACCAGTTCCTGTGCCCACAGCCGCTCCAGATGGTGCTTGATCGTTCGCGGCGTGCGGTTCGTGGACGAGGAGACGTGAAACGGAGGCCGCGCGTGCCGGCAGAACGTCAATGGAAGTTCCGGCTCATCCCTCGCAGGCTGGCGAGTTGGCCGTCGAGGCTCTCGAACATCGTGGCGATGACGTGGACGACGTCACCCTGGCGGTCGATGCGGCCGCGGACGAGCATGGCGGTGGCGTCGCGGGCGGTGCGTTTGAAGCGGTCGAAGATGTTCGGGTAAACGACGAGGTTGCTCATGCCCGTTTCGTCTTCAAGCGTGATGAAGGTGATCGATTTGGCACTGCCGGGCCGCTGGCGGACGAGGCAGATGCCGGCCACAGCGACGCCCCGGCCGCGGGGGAAGCGGTCGGCGTCGGCAAGCTGATCGGCGGTGACGACATCGCGAGCGGCGAGGGCGTCGCGGAGGAAACGCACCGGGTGGTCCTTCAGCGACAGGCCAGTTTGAGCGTAGTCACTCAGGACGTGGCGGAGCGGTTCGAGGGCCGGGAGCGCCACCGACTCCTGCGGCTCACGGATGCCGTCGAACAGCGGCGTGTCCTCGTCGCGCAGCTTGCCGGCGTGCCAGAGAGCGGACTGGCGGTCGAGTCTCAGGCTGCCAAAGGCGTCGGCTTGGGCGAGGCACTTTATCGCGCGGGCGGAGCAGCCGCTGACCCGCCATAAATGCTCAACTGTGCGCATATTGCGGTAGCGGTGCCGGACGATCTTCTCGGCGTCATCCCGCCGCAGGCCTTTCACGCTGCGCAGGCCGAGGCGGACGGTCATCAGGTCGCCCGTCGGCAAGGTGCAGTTCCAGTCGCTGTGCAGCGCGTCGACGGGCAGGACCGTTACGCCGTGCCGCTGGGCGCACTGCACGAGTTGTGCCGGCTTATAGAAGCCCAATGGCTGGCTGTTCAGGATCGCCGCGAGGAACACGCCCGGCCAGTGACACTTGAAGTAGCAGCTCGCGTAGGCGATCAGCGCGAAGCTCGCAGCGTGGCTCTCGGGGAAGCCGTAGGTGCTGAACCCCTGGATCTGCTTGAAGCACTGTTCGGCGAAGGCGCGGTCGTAGCCGTTTTGGATCATGCCCTCGACGATCTTCTGCTCGTAGTCGTCGATGTCGCCGAAGCGCCGGAAGCCGGTGACGGCGCGGCGCAGGCCGTCGGCCTCGTCGGGGGTGAAGCCGGCGCAGTGGACGGCCATGAGCATCGCCTGCTCCTGGAAGATCGGCACGCCGAAGGTTTTGGCCGTGATCCAGTCGATCGCCCGCCCGGTCGACTTCGGCATCGGCTCCTCGCCGCTGCGCCGGCGCAGGTACGGGTGGACCATGCCGCCCTGGATCGGGCCGGGGCGGACGATGGCGACCTCGACGACGAGGTCGTAGAAGCACCGCGGCCGCAGGCGTGGCAGCATGCTCATCTGCGCCCGACTTTCGATCTGGAACGTCCCCATCGTGTCGGCCCGGCAGATCATGTCGAACGTCGCCTCGCAGTCCTCGGGCATCGAACCGAGCGACATGTCGATGCCGGCGTGCTGCTTGAGCAGGTCGAACCCCTTGGCCATGCAGGTGAGCATGCCCAACCCCAGCACGTCGACCTTGATGAACCCCAGCGCGTCGATGTCGTCCTTGTCCCACTCGATGACGGTGCGGTCGGGCATGGCCGCGTTCTCGATCGGGACGAGCTGGTGCAGGGGCGTCTGCGTCAACACGAACCCGCCGGGGTGCTGCGAGAGGTGACGCGGGAATCCCTGGATCGCCTGCGAGAGGTGGACCAGGTGCCCGGTGGCGACGTCGGCGGTATCGAGCTTTTGGGCGGCGAGCTCGTCGGGGTCGAGCGGGCCGTTCTTCCACCAATTGATGCCCTTGGCGAGGCGGTCGATGGCGTCGGCGCCGAAGCCGAGGGTCTTGCCGACCTCGCGCACCGCCGACCGGCCGCGGTAGGTGATGACGTTAGCGGTAAGCGCCGCCCGGTACCAGCCGTACTTGCGGTAAAGGTACTGGATCGCCTCCTCGCGCCGTTCGTGCTCGAAGTCGATGTCGATGTCCGGCGGCTCGTTGCGGGCGCGGCTGATGAACCGCTCGAAGAGCGTGTTGATCCGCGTCGGGTCGGCGTCGGTGACGCCGAGGCTGTAGCAGACGATCGAGTTCGCCGCCGCCCCGCGGCCTTGGCAGAGGATGCCCTGCTCTCGGCTCCACCGCATCAGGTCCTCGACGGTGAGAAAGTAGTGCGGCAGGTTCAGCTCGCCGATGAGCACCAGCTCGTGTTCGAACTGCTCGCGCACCTTCTCGGGCGCCCTGTCCGGGAAGCGGCGGGCGAACCCTTTACGCGCGAGGTCGGTCAAATGCGCCATTGCCGTCGAGCCGCTTGGCACGACCTCGTCCGGGTACTGGTACTTGAGCTGCGCCAGCGAGAACCCACGACACCGCTCGGCGACCTCGACCGTCCGAGACACGGCCCGCGGGTGCTTGGCAAATAAGCGGTCGATCTCCTCGGGCACCTTCATGTGCCGCTCGGCCGACGCTTCAAGATCGAAGCCCGCTTCGTCCAGCGTACAGCCGCGGCGGATGCACGAGACCACGTCCTGCAAGAGCCGGCGGCCGCGGACGTGGTACAGTGGGCGGTTCGTCGCCAGCATCGGCACGCGCTCCTCGCTGCTCAGCCGGGCGATGTTGCGCAGGCGTTGCTCGTCGTCAGGGCCGTAGTCGCGGGCGGAGAGCAGCGACAGGCTGTTCGTGCCGCCGCACCAGTCTTGAAGCGTGCGCAGCATCGTCACGAACTCGTCGGTGATGCGCGGCGGCACCTCGACGCCGAGCATCTGTCCCTCGGCGAACTCCAGCAGGTCCCACAGGCCCAGCAGGCACCCGCCCTTCTTCGCCCGCAGCTTGCCGACGGTCAGCAGCGTCGCCAGCCGGCCGTACGCGGCAAGGTCGGTCGGCCAGACGTAGATGCCCTGCCCATCGCTCAACTCCACGCGGCTGCCGACGACCTGCCGCACGCCCTGCCGCTCGGCTTCGACGTGCGCCCGCACCACGCCGGCGAGCGTGTTCGTGTCGCAGACGCCGAACGCCTCGTAGCCGAGCTCCGCCGCCCGCTTGGCGACCTCGTCGGGGTGGCTCGCGCCCGTCAGGAAGGTGAAGTTGCTCGCGCAGCACAGCTCGGCGAAGGTGACGGTGCTGCCGCTCTTGACGACCGTCGGCCCGCCGCCCAGTTCCTCGGCGAGCTGCTTGAGCCGGCCCTTCGCGTCCTTGAAGCCGCCCCAGCCCTGGTGCCACTTGGGCGTGGTGCCGCCCCCCTTCGCCGGGTGCGGGCGTGGCTTGGGACTGGGCTGGTCAGGCATTACGACCACACCCCGTGTACGAACCAGTCGTTCTTCGGCCGCGTGCGGAACGCCCACAGCCACAGGCCGCTCTCGCACTGCAGCTTGTAGTAGTCCCGCGCGTCCAGCGCGTGGCGGGACAGGCCCACCTGCCACCACCGCCGGCCGATCCGCTCGGGGCCGACCGTCGTGACGATCGGCCAACGCTCGCCCCGCCACCACAGCCCCGCGAGCGGGCCTTCGGGTTGGAGGAACATCACCTCGACGAGCTCGGGCGGGTCCAGTAGTTGCGTCGGCCGATCGCCGGCGGCGACGGATACCTTCGTGATCTTTGCCTGCGGCTCATCGGCGGGTTGCAGCCGGTACGCGGCTTCGGGAACGTGCGTCGGCGTCGGCTCGACACGCAGCACGCGCTCGCGTCCGAGTCGGCCTTGCAACAGGTCGATCAGCCGGGCGATGTTCTGCTCGTCACGCGAGGCGTCGCATTTCCCATCCAGCCGATCCTGCCCGTGTGGCAACCGCGCCACCTGCGGAGCCGACAGCGTGAGCACCTCAACGCCGCGGCCCATGTCGAGCGCTTCGACCCGCGGTCGAAGCACGTTCCACATATGATCGAAGTCGCGCACCACCGCCGCCAGCCGGACGGGGACCGCCTCGAACGCCGGCCGAAGGTCGCCGTCCAAGCGCTCGACCTCGAGCGTAAGCCGACGCGCCGCCGACTCGGCGCGGGCGAGCCGGTCGCACAGCTCGGCTACCAGTTGCCGCACGGTCTGCTCGATCGCCTCGTACTGCGTCGCCGGCCCGGCGAAGCGAACGCTCACGCGCAGCGTCTCGACGAACCGCTGCCAATCGAGCAGTTCCGCCGCTTCGCCGCGGGCCTGGTCCAGCCGTAACAGCACGTCGTCGCCGAACCGCCGGGCCAGTTCACTGCGTGGGATCTCAAGCAGTTGCCCGACGCGATCGACGCCGACTTCAGCCAGCGCCGCCGCCACGTCCGCCTCGATCCGCAGCGCCGGGGTAGGTAAATCCAGCAAATCGGCGGTGTCGTCGCACACGCCCTCCTCGCCGAACCGGGCCAGCCCCCACGCGAGGCCGACCGTTGGTGCCAACGCAACGCGCACCTTCAAGCCTAGCCGCCCAACTGCTTGGCGTACCTGCCGCGCGATCGGCAGCCGACCGCCGTAAAGCCGTTCGCAGCCGGCGACGTCGAGGATCAATCCGTCCGGCGGATCGGTCGCGACCTTCGGCGTGAAGCGCATGGCCCATCGTGCCAGGCGCACCAGCGCCGCCGCATCCGCAGAGGGTTCGTAATCCAGCACCTGCGGCAGGGCCGGCAGCGTCGCCGTGGCGTGGGCGACGGTCATGCCGACCCGCACGCCCTCCGCTAATGTCCGCCGACACGCCGCGGCGACCACACGTTTGCCGCGCACGGCCTCGGCGAGGATCAGGAAGTGAGGCCGGTCCGGCCGGCTACGCCAACGTCGTGATCGCCGGTCGGCCGGCCACGTCGGGAGGTAGACCGACAGGTAGGCCGCGGCCGAGCCGCGGGTTCCATTCGAACATCCAGGCGGGGGTGCCGAGTCCAAGGGTCCGTACATCGTTTTCATCGCAAAACATCTCCCCGGCCGTCCGCAGGCCGGCAGGCCTGGCGCCCGCCGCCGCATCATCGCCGTGACTTGTGAAGTGGCCTCCTTTGCTCCGTAGAAGTTCCACGCTCCAGCGTGGGTGTCGTGACAAACCGTTTGCCGCAACCGCCGGCGTCGGCGAGACCCGCCACCGCGACCCGGCCGCCGACGACCCGCCCTCACCT
>CAYLSV010000152.1:0-851 GCA_964386435.1 uncultured Tepidisphaerales bacterium | reverse complement strand
CATCGTCAGATCGAACCCGCGCCCGTCTGCGACGACCGCCGCAACGGCCGAGCACCGCACGCACAACTCTGCCGCCCATGCCCGCTCGGCAGTGGAGTCGACGTCGATCAGCAGCGCGTCACCGAGCTTGCCTGTTCGATGCAACGCTGTTGGCATGGACCACGCACGCCGGCCGATCCAGACGTGGTAGTGGCTCGCTCTTCCTTCGGCCAACCAGCCAAGGATCACCCCCACGCCGCTCGCACCGCCATCGCCGAGAACCTCGTGCAGCCGCCCCACCTCGACCGATGGAAACGGCAACGTGGCCGCCGGTCGGGCGTCCTCGACAGGCGCAGGATGGCGTGCGGCGGGGTACAACACCCGCCGTTGTAGTTAGGTTTATGTTCGGACGCAATGGGCCGATGCGTCAGGCGACAATCGCATGGCAAAGTCGAAGGCAACCTGGGCCACAACCACTTGTGGCTAGGCGAGCCCGCCGCGCAGCTTGGCGTGGTCGTGAGCCGATTCGCGCTCGGAGGATTTTTCTCAGCGGCCTGATGGCAAGCCTGGTCGTCAGTCGCCGAGTCCGTAGTCCCTCTCCTGCCGCGGACCCGGCACGTCGCGAGCGTGACGCGGCACATCCGGCGGCTTGATACCGCGGGCGACGGCCTGCTGACGTTCGACGGCCCGCTCGCGGGGTTCGAGGGCGGGGGCGATGGTGCGGGCAAGGGTGGCGGTGTTCTTTGGGTCCGCGTTGATCTCGTGGCTGCCACGGTTCCAGGCCGCGCGGTCGAGGGCCTGCTCGTTCAGCCGCAGACCGGCCTCCTGGGCGAGGTTGTCGACCTGCGCCCGCATCGTGCGGCCGTTGCCGT
>CAYLSV010000151.1:0-6178 GCA_964386435.1 uncultured Tepidisphaerales bacterium | reverse complement strand
CTGATGCACATGCGCGGCACGCCGCGGACAATGCAGGACAATCCGCGGTACGACGACGTGACGCGGGACGTGCTGGCGATGCTCGATCAGCAACGCGAGGCGGCGACGGCGGTGGGCGGGCGGCACGTTGTCCTCGACCCCGGCATCGGCTTCGGCAAAACGCTGGACCACAACCTGACGCTGCTGCGCGACTTGCCCCGCTTCGTCGCCGCCGGTCCGACGCTGCTGGGGGCGAGCCGCAAGTCGTTCCTCGGCAAGCTCACCGGCGAGCCCGACGCCGCCCGCCGCGACGCCGCCACCGACGCCACCACCGCCCACGCCGCCCGCTGCGGCGCGGCGTTCGTCCGCGTCCACAACACCCGAAACGCCCGCCACGTGGTGGACGTGACGCGGGCACTGTCGGGCGGCTGAGGCTAAGTCGTTCTTTGTTCTTTGTTCTTTGTTCTTGGTTCTTTGTTCTTTGTCCTTCGTGTCCCGAGTGCAACCCACAGCGTGAGCAACTGACCACGGACAACGGACGAAGGACGAAGGACAAAGGATAAAGGACAAAGAACCCACCACCACCGTGACGAATTGCCCCACCCGAACGGGGCCGGCGGTATGATGAACGCAACCTTTATCGGAACGGGCAGCCGCGGCCGGTGCTCGGCCGATGTGAGTTATTGCCGCCTTTGCCGATGTTCCTAGCCACCACGTTCAACCCGTATTCGTTCCTGCGGGCGGTGGGTTCGTACCCGCCGTGGAAGGTCGCGCTGGAGCTTTTGATTATCGGGGCGGTGCTGTTCTGGGTCGTGCGTTTTCTGCAGGGCACACGGGGGGCGCGGCTGCTCAAGGGGCTCTTGGTCGTCCTGATCGGCGGGTACATCCTGCTGAGGCTGGCCGAACGCTCATTCGAGCCGATCGCGCTGGGCTACCTCTACAACCGCTTCCTGCTGTTCGCCAGCTTCGCGATCGTCGTCGTCTTCCAGCCCGAGCTGCGGCGGGCGCTGATGCGCTTGGGCGAAACCCGTTTGTTCAGCGCCGGGCCGACCGAAGTTGAGGCGCAGATCGGCGAGATCGTTGAGGCGGTGAAGTTCTGCGCCAAGCGGAAAATCGGCCTCCTGATCGCCATCGAGCGGGACGTGGCTTTGGCCGGGGCGGCCGACGGGGCGACGCGGATCGACGCCGACCTGACGAGCCGGTTGCTCACGACGATCTTCTGGCCCAACAGCCCGCTGCACGATCTTGGCGTCGTCGTCACCAAGGGTCGGGTGGCGTGGGCGGGCGTGCAGTTCCCGCTCTCCGAGGGCGGCGAGGTCGACAAGGATTTGGGCAGCCGCCACCGCGCGGCCGTGGGCATGAGCAACGACTCCGACGCCCTCGTCGTCGTCGTCAGCGAGGAGACGGGCGTCATCAGCGTCGCCCAGTTCGGCAAGCTCCGCCGCAAGTTCACGCCCGAGACGTTGCAGACTTACCTCGACGACGAACTCGGCGAGGACGCGAACGACATCGGCACCTTCAGCGACGACGACGGCCCCACCGACCCCGGCGAAACCGAGCCGAAGAAGGCAAAGGCGAAGCCCGCCAAACCCGCCGACGACAAGGCGGCCCAAACCCCGAAGACCGCCGCCGCCCGCACCCTCACCCCCGCCACCTGAAAGCCCCATGCCCGCCGCGAAGAAGCCATCCCCCCGGACCAAACGCGGCTTCTGGTGGCGCACGCGTCGGCGGATCAAGCAGCGGCTGACGTGGGACAACGTCCGCGATCAACTCACCACGCTCATCTGGGTCGCCCCGCTGACGCTGCTGGTCTGGGGGCTCGCCGAGCGGGAGCGGGTGGGCCGCGAGACGATTGTGACGACGGTGGCCGTCTCGTCGCTGGACAAGACGCTGGACATCCGGCTCACCGGTTTGGTCCCCGACGTGCGGCTGACGCTCGAGGGGCCGCGGCAAGGGGTGTCGGCGACGCTGATCGCGCTGGAGGGCGGGGCGCTGCTGGAGGTGCCGCCCGGCACGCCGCCGGGCGAGGCGGTGCTGGACGTGGCCGGGGAGTTGAACCGGCAGAACATTTTCGCCGACGCCGGCGTGACGGTCCTCTCGGCCAACCCGCCAACCGTCGGCATCAGCATCGACGCAAAAATCGACCAGAACTTCGAGGTCAATCTGCCGACAACGTTGGCCGACGACGCAACCCTGACGGCCACGTTCGACCCGCCGGCGGTGGTGGCGAATGGGCCGACCGGGCTGTTATCGGCCGGCGAGTTGGTGCTGGTCGCGGAGATGCGCCGCCAGGACGTGCCCCCGCCGGGCGAGAGTCGAACGCTGGAAGCCGCCCCGGTTCGGCTGCGGCTGGCCGGCGAGCCGGTGAACCGCCCGAGCGTCAGCTTCCGCCCGCCGTCGGTGTCGGTCACGCTCCACCGCGCCGCCGCCCCGCGTGCGGCCCACATCCTCCGCAGCGTCGCGTTGCGCGTCAGTAAGCCGGCGATCAACGAGGACGAGTGGCGGGTGCGGACCCAAACCACCGTCACCAACATCGCCGTCGAAGGCCCGACCGACGCCATCGCCAGCCTGACCAGCGGCCGCTTTACCCCCTCGGCCGTGCTCGACGTCCCCCCCGACCCCACCCCCGGCGCCCGCCGCCGCACCGAAGTGAGGCTGCTCCTGCCCGAAGGCGTCACCGTCACCGGCGACCCCCCCACCGTCGAGTACGAGGTGCTGCCGCTGGTAGAGGAGTAAGGTTGATCATGACCGGAGCAACCGTGTCGCCCGCTACCCGACACTGCAGAGCAAGAAGGCTCAACACGCTTCGCCGCCGGGCGTCGCCCCGCTGCTACGCGGCGGTGGGGTCGACGGTGGATTTGGCAATCCCCTCACACCCGGCGACACTCGCGGCATGCCTGACGAGTCGCTCGACCTTCGCTGGATGCCCGCCGGTGCCGAGCCGGCGACGACCGTTCTGGTGCTGCCCGGCGGCGGGTACATGGTGCATGCCGACCACGAGGCGGAGCCGGTCGCGGCGTGGCTGAACGGCCTCGGTTACCACGCGGCCGTGCTGCGGTATCGGGTGGCCCCTCACCGCCACCCGGCGCCGCTGGACGACGCGCGGGCGGCGCTGCGGGAACTGCGGACGCGGCCCGAAGTTGGGCGGCTGGGCGTGCTGGGCTTCAGCGCCGGCGGCCACCTTGCCGGCTGCTGCTGCACGCTGGACGATTGTTGCGAGCGGCCGGACTTCGGCGTGTTGTGCTACCCGGTGGTCACGTTCGTCGGCCCCGACGCCCACACCGGCTCGCGGCTGCACCTGCTGGGCGAGGACGCCACGCCAACCGACCATGAGCGGTGGAGCGTGCAGAATCGGGTGGATGCCGACACGCCGCCGCTGTTCTTGTGGCACACCGCCGCCGACGAGCCGGTGCCGCCGACGAACACGCTGAGGCTCGCCACCGCCCTCGCCGAGCATGGCGTGCCGTTTGAGGCCCACATCTTCGAGCGCGGCCGGCACGGCTTGGGGCTGGTCGCCGACGAGCCGGCGGAGGTTGCGGCGTGGACGGACGCGTGTGCCGCCTGGCTGCGGCGGCGATAAGAGCCGGCGACCGGGCCGCGACTCATCGAGTCGCAGCCACCTCGAATCCCAACATGCGCGAAGTCTCACGCCTCCGCCGGCAGCTCGGCGTTGTGGCTGACCGATTGCACGTCGTCGTTGTCGTCGAGCGTGTCGATGAGCTTGGCGAACTTATCGGCCTCGTCGCCGGCGAGGGCAACCATGTTTTGCGGGATGTTCGTGAGGGCCGAATCCTCCAGCGGCACCTCGGCGGCTTCGAGGGCGTCCTTGACGGCCGCGTAGTCGGTGGCGGCGCTGACGATCTGGAACAGCTCGCCGTCGCCGGTCACGTCTTCGGCGCCGGCGTCGAGGGCGAGGTCCATGAGCTTCTCCTCCTCGATCTTCCCGGCGTCGACGGCGAACAATCCCTTCTTGATGAACTGGAACGCGACGCTGCCGCTGGTGGCCATGTTGCCGCCGCCGCGGGTGAAGATGTTGCGGATCTCGCCGACGGTGCGGTTGCGGTTGTCGGTCAGGATTTCCAGCAACACGGCCGCCCCGCCGGGGCCGTAGCCTTCGTAGACGATCTCCTCGTAGCTTTGCCCCTCGCCGCCGCCGGAGCCCTTGGCGATGGCGTTCTCGATGGTGCCCTTGGGCATGTTGGCCGCCTTGGCCTCGTCGACGATGTAGCGGAGGGCCAAATTGTCCCGCGGGTCGGGCCCGCCCTTGGCGGCGACCATGATCTTCTTGGCGATCTTGCCCCACACCTTCGCCCGCTTGGCGTCGACGCGGGCCTTCTTGTGCTTGATGTTCGCCCAGTGACTGTGTCCGGCCATGGGCAGAAGATAGGGCGGGCCCGGCTACGGCATCACCGGCTTCAGCACGGCGGCTACGGCATCACCGGCTTCAGCACGGCGGCGACGTCACCCCGCAGCAGCGCGTCGACGTCGAGCTTGAGGCCGGGGAAGACTTGACTCGCCAGGAAGCCGTCGGCGTCGGCGTCGAGGCTGCGGTAGTGGCTGTCGGTCCGCACGAACCATTCGACACGCTGCTGCTCCGTCCGCCAAAGCAGGTACTCCGGCACGCCCGCCCGGTGATAGGCCTCGGCCTTGGGCCCGGCGTCGAAGCTCGCGGTGCTGGCGGCGACTTCGCACATCAGTTCCGGCGGGCCGTGAACGTAGCCGTCGATGAGCCGCGCCTTACCGCCCCGCTCCGGCGGCAACAGCAAGCAGGCGTCGGGCTGCGGATCGTTCGGCCCGCCGAGCAGGACGGTGACGTCCACGCCCAAACGCACGCCCGGATGCTGGCTGCGGTAGAGCGTTAGCCAGCCGGCCAGATCGCCGTGCGGCTCGCCGTGTTGTTCCAGTCGAACGGGACTCGCCATGTAAACCACTCCGTCAATCAGTTCCGCCTTCACGCCGGGCATCGCCTCGTACCGCCGCATGAACTCCTCGTGCGACAACCGATCGCCGTCTTCCAGCGGCGGGATGTGGTCCGGATCGGCCGAGGGCGAAATCGGCGCGGGCGGACTGAGTTCGAGGACGGGCATGGCGACATCATAACACGCCGACTTACGGGATAATCTTGTTCAGCGGGTAGGTGAAGATGTCCGTCGCCCCGTCGCGCTTGAGCTTGGGGATGAGGTCGCGTTCCAAGTCCTGGTCGATGATGACCTCCACCGCGAAGCCGCCGTCGGCGGTTTCGTTGACGGTCGGGCTGCGCAGGGCGGGCAGGTAGCCGAGGATGGCGGCGCGGTTCTCGGGGGTGCAGTTGAGCTTCAGCCCCACCTTGTGGCGGGCGCGGATGGCCGCCTCCAGCAAGAGGGCCATGTCCTCGAGCTTCTTGCGCTTCCAGTCGGTCGCCCACGCCTCTTTACTCGCGATGAAGCGGATCGTGCTGGTCAGCAGCGTGTCCAGCACCCGCAAGTTGTTCGCCCGCAAGCTGCTGCCCGTTTCGGTCACGTCGACGATGGCGTCGACGATGCGGGCCTTGATTTCGGTGGTGCCCCAACTGAACTCGACGCGGTTGGTGATCCCGCGGTCGGCGAAGTACTTTTTCGTCACGTTCACCAGCTCGGTGCTGATGATCTTGCCGGCCAGATCCTCGGGCGTCTTGATGTCGCTCTCCTCCGGCACCGCCAGCACCCACTTGGCCGCGTTGCTGCTGGCGCGGCTGTAGGTGAGCTGGCAGATCTCAACGACGTCAGCCTCGTTGCCGTTCTCCACGATCCAGTCGTGCCCGGTCAGCCCGGCGTCGACCACGCCGTCGACCACGTACCGGCTGATCTCCTGGGCGCGGAACAGGATCGACGACAACTGGTCGTCGTTGATCTGCGGGTAGACGCTGCGGTCGCGGACGCTCACGCGATATCCGGCCTTGGCGAAGAGGTCGATCGTCGCGGCCTGCATCGAGCCGGACGGCAGGCCCAATCGGACGGTGTCGGCGGGGAGCTTGTGCATGGCAGGTTGTAGGCGCGGCAACCGGGAGATGGTGCGATACGATGCCGCGTCGTGGATGCCCCAGCCTCGCCGATCTCGCTGCGCGACCGGGCCCGCGGCTGCATCCTCGCCGCGGCGGCGGGCGACGCGCTGGGGCACGCCGTCGAGTTCATGTCGATGTCGGCCATCCGCGACCGCTACGGCCCGGACGGCCTCACCCGCT
>CAYLSV010000150.1:0-6220 GCA_964386435.1 uncultured Tepidisphaerales bacterium | reverse complement strand
TGTCCGGGTAGTGCGGCTTGTACCCGCCGATGCGGTCGAGCAAGCCGGGTTGGGTGGGGATGGTTGCCATGGCGGAAAGTGGGACTTGGTGGGGCGGGAAGTTCGACTTGGTGAAGTTCGACTTGGTGAATTGCCGGAGCTGACGCGACTCGGTTCCGGCAAATCAACAAGTCACACTTCGCCACGTCACACTTCACCCTCCTCGGGCTTGTTGCGGATGACCGCCAGGTACTTGGTTCGTGGGCGGGTGTTGAGGTCTTCCAGCACGCCGTAGCTGCGGGCGGTGCGTTGGAGCTTTGTCACCTGCATGCCGGCCTGGTTCAGGTCGCCGAACATGATCGCGCCCGTCGGGCACGCCTGCTGGCAGGCCGTTTTGACCTCGCCGTCGGCGACGATCTCCGAGTCGATCTCGCCCTTGCTCCAGCGGTTGCGCTTGTCGATGGTGACGGCCTGGATCCGCTGGGAGCAGTAGGTGCACTTCTCCATCACGCCCCGCATGCGGACGGTGACGTCGGGGTTGAACTTCATCCGCTGGACGGCGTCGACCTTGTCCAGCTGCTGCTGGTCGGGCATGCCCAGGTACGGCGCGTCGAGGCCGCCGCGGGGGTCCTTGGCGTGCCAATCGAAGTAGTTGAACCGGCGGACCTTGTACGGGCAGTTGTTGCTGCAGTACCGCGTGCCGATGCACGCGTTGTAGACCATGACGTTCAAGCCCTCGGTGTCGTGCACCGTCGCCGCCACCGGGCAGACCTGCTCACACGGGGCGTTCTCGCACTGGACGCACATCATCGGCTGCCACGCCACGTCCGGCCGCTCGGCGAAGGTGTCTTCCTCGCCCTTGGCGTAGTCGCCGCGGTTGACCTTGAAGTAGCGGTCCAGCCGCAGCCAGTGCATCTCCCGGTTCATGTGGATGCCGGTCTTGCCGACGATCGGGATGTTGTTCTCGCTCTGGCAGGCGACGACGCACGCGTTGCACCCGGTGCAGGCGGCCATGTCGATCGTCATGCCCCAGGCGTGGGGCGTGTTGTACTCGTTGGGCGGCTCGAACAGCTGCAGCGCCACGCCGCCGTGCTGGTGGTGGTGGGGGCTGTAGTTGTTCGCGGCGTACTCGGCCAGCGTCGCCTCGCGGATGACCTTCGCCGTTTTGCCCCGCGTGCCAATGCGCTTGTCGTAGGCGTAGATGCCCACATCGTCCATGATGTGGTGGTCCTGGGTCGTCTCCAGCGGGTACTCGCCGCCGGCGACCGTGGCGGTGACGGCGGCGTACTGGAAGCCGCCGACGGTCCGCAGTGGGTAAACGTCGTGGCCGACCGTCTCGACGCCCAGCTCCACGCTGCCGCCGAGGTTGCCCGCCGCCCGCCGGCCGAAGCCGACCTGCACGGTGAGCATGCCCCGCGGCTGCCCCGGCATCAGGTACACCGGCAACGCCAAACTCGCCCCGTCCGCCAACGCCACCCGCACCAGCGGGGCCTCGTCGACCTTGTACCCGTCGACGTCGATGCCCAACGCCGCGGCGTCGGCGAGGTTCATGAGCAGGCAGTTGTCCCACGTCAACTTCGTCAGCGGTGCCGGCACCTCCAGCAGCCAACCGTTGTTGGCGAACCGGCCGTCGTAGATCGAGTCGTGCCCGACGAACCGCAGCGTCATCGTGCCGTCCGGCACATCAAACACCGGCGACGGCCCGGCATCGCCGGTCGCCGTCAGCTCGGCATATTGCGTGTTCTCGACGACGCCCTCGTGCAGCGCCTTCCGCCAGGCGTCGCCCTCGGTGCCGAGGTTGGCGACGGTGTCTTTGACCAATTGCTCCGACAGCAGCACGTCCGGCTCGCCGCCGAGCATGATCGACAGCAACTGGATCACGCTGCGGCCGTTGTACAGCGGCAAGATCTGCGGCTGGGCGACGCTCACCGTGCCGTCGTACGCCCGCACGTCGCCCCACGCCTCCATCCAATGCGTGCGGGGCAAATGCCACTTGCACGCCCGGCTCGTCTCGTCGTCGTACGCCGAGAGGTGGGCCGTGAACGGCACGCGGAGCAGCAGCGTCTCGAAGTCCAGGTCGGCCGGCGCGTCGTATGCCGGATTGCCGCCGAGGATGAACAAGCTCGTGATCCGCCCGTCGGCCAGCTTCGCCGCGAGGTCGACGATCTGCTCGATGCCCACCGGCTCGTCGGCCGAGGAGTCGAGGTAGCGGACGCACTCGCTGCCGAGCTTGGTGTTGATCGAGAGCGCCGCCGCCTGCATTGCCGCCGGCAGGTGGCTGCCCACCGTGACGAGGCCCGCCGACCCGGCGGCCTCCAGATCACGCTTGGCATGCTTGACGAACTTTGCCTCTTCCACCGTCAGGTCGGCGACGACGTCACCCCGCAACGCGTTGATCAGCAGCGGCAGCCGCTCGAGCCGCACCGGCTCCCGCACGTCGGCCACGCTGCCGGTGCGGGTGAACGTCGTCTCGGCAACGTAAACCCGGCTCATTTCCACCGTTTCATCCACGCTGCGGCGGTTCTTGGACCAATCGGCCTGATACCGCACCGTCGCCGGGTGAAGGCCGAGGAAGTCGTCGTCAAAGCTGACGACAACCTTCGCCTTGTCGAAGTGGTTCATCACCCGGCCGCGGGTGCCGGTGAGCTGCTCGACGGCCGCCGCCTGCTCGGCGCGGGTGAGCGGCTCGTACTCGAACACCTCCATGCCCGGAAACACCGCTTGCACCTCGCCGCGGAGCCGGCGGGCGGTCGGGCTGGCCGTGGCCTCGGTGAGCAAAGCGACCCGGCTGCCGTCGGCTTCGAGTTGCAGACGCATGGCCTGCTCGAACTCGTTCCAGCTCGCCCGCCGAGCAGTCGGCTCGGTGCGGTCGACGACGACGCGGCTGCGGTCGGGGTCGTACAGCTCGAGGATCGTCGCCTGCGTGATGACGTCGGTGGCGCCCCAGTCGCCGTCGTGGGCGACGGCCATCGGGTGCTGCGGGTTGCCCTCAACCTTGATCGGCCGGCCGTCCATGTTGGCGGCGAGCAAGCCCTGCCCATAGCCGCCCAGCTCCCACGCCGTGGCGTAATAATCCGGCACGCCCGGCACCCGGCCGTCGGGCAGGTTGGCGAACGGCGCGAGCACTTCCTTCGGCCACCGCCGACACCCGGTCGCGGTCAGCCCGGCCAGCGCCATCGACGCCGCCATCAGCTTGAGCATGCCCCGCCGGCTCGTCTTGCCCGTTTCGGCCCGGATCTCCTCGCGGTCGTACCGCGAGAACTCGCCCTCGGCCGGGGCGGGCGCACCCACGCTGCGGAAGTAAGTCGAACCGTCGGCGTCGTGAAAATCAGCCATCAGAGAATCCGTCAAATCACCAAGTCGAACTTCACCGAGTCCGACTTCTCACTTACCGGTGGCACGTCGAGCACGCCGTCATGTACGCCTGGTCCTGGATCTGGTACTGCTCCTTGAGCATCCGCCCGACCCGGAGCTGCGCCTCCTCGGGCGTCTCGCCGGGCAGTGCAACCAAATCACCCGGCCCGCCCTGCGGCGTGCCGCCCAGGGCCAGGTGGTAATCCATGTTCGTCACCTCGCTACGCGGCCGAAGGTGCTCCTCCGGCTTGCGGTGGCAATCGAGGCACCACGCCATGTTCAGCGGCTGGTCCTGGTAGACGACCTCCATCTGATCGATCCGCCCGTGGCAGCTGTAGCAGCTGATGCCCTTGTTCACGTGGGCGGCGTGGTTGAAGTAGCTGTAGTCGGCGAGGTCGTGGATCTTCACCCACTCCACCGGCTTGCCGCTGGTCCAGCTCTCGCGGACACCGGTGAGCAGGTTGCTGTTGGCGTGGATGCCGGTGTGGCAGCTCATGCACGTGCTGGTCGGCGGGATCGCGGCGAAGCCGGCCTCCTCGACCGTGGTGTGGCAGTACCGGCAGTCCATGCCCAGCTCGCCCACGTGCAACGCGTGGCTGTACGGCACCGGCTGTTCCGGGGCGTAGCCGACGTTCAGCGTCACCGGGTTCAGCGCCGAGTAAACCACGGTTGGCACGTACAAACCGCCGCCAAGCGTGGCAATAACCACCACCGGCAACAGGAAGTTGGCCCACCGGGGAAAGACGAACCGCTTGGCCTCGGCGGTGGGCTCGACCTCGTCCCGCAGCGGGTCGGATGGGTTGGGGGTGCCGTCGTCACGCATCGTGCAGTACAGTATCGGCAGCAGCAGGTTGTGCAAACGGTTGTCACCCCCCGCCGCGTGTGGCAACTCGCCACAGCAGCGGCGGCACAAGTTGCGGTTTTTCGGACACTTAGGTAAGGTTTAGCCCGTGCGCGCCCACCCCGGCATCGTCCTCCTCCTGCTCCTGTCGCCCCCGCTCGCCGGCTGCGTCGAACGGACCCTCACCGTCACCAGCGACCCACCCGGCGCCCTCGTCGAGGTCAACGGCGAGGAGTTCGGCCGCACCCCCGTCACCCGCGACTTCACCTACTACGGCGAGTACGACCTCACCCTCCGCCACCCCAACCGCCCGGCGATGAACGCCACGCCCATGCTCCTGGCCCCCTGGTGGCAATGGCCCCCGTTCGACCTGTTCGCCGAGCTCGCCCCCTGGCGGCCGAAGAACAACAAAAGCCTCCACTTCGACCTCCCCCAAGCCACCGCGGCGGCCACCGACCCCGACGCCCTGTTGACCCGAGGCCAAGCCGCCCAAAACAAGCTTCCGCCACGAGCCGAGGGCTCGGAGTAACGCCCGACCGTTGTTGCTCTGCAAGCTTCACCTCGGTGTCACCCGTGTGGCGGAGGTTCGGTTAGGTGCCCCAACTGGTGGCCGGCTCGCCAACCCGCTCGGCTTCCGGTAGAACACCGCCTGTGGCCCGGATCCATTGGCTTCAACTGCGGCTGGCGGATGGGCTGGGGCCGACGCTGGGCGGGCGGCTGGTGGAGGCGGCCGGGTCGGCGGCGGCGGCTTGTGGGGCGTCGGCGGGTAATCTGCTGGCCATCGACGGCATCGGGAAGGTGAAGGCGAAGACCATCGCCGCCAGTCTGCGGGCGGCGGCGGGGCGGGCCGAGGAGGAGTTGGCGCGGGCGGAGGCGTTGGGGCTGACGATTCTCTCGCGGGATGACGGGGAGTACCCGGCCATGCTGCGGCCGTTGGATGATGCGCCAATGGTGCTGTGGGTGCGTGGGGCGTTCGAGCCGCGGGATCTGAACGGGCTGGCGGTGGTCGGTAGCCGGGCGTGCAGCAGCTACGGGCGGGAGCAGGCCGAGCGGTTCGCCGCGTGGCTCGCCGGGGCGGGCTACACCATCATCAGCGGCGGGGCCAAGGGCGTCGACGCCGCCGCCCACCGCGGGGCGTTGCGCCACCCGGCGGGGCGAACGATCGCTGTGCTCGGTTGCGGCGTGGACGTGGAGTACCCGCCGGGTCACGCGCGGTTGTACGACGAGATCGCCGACGGCCGCGGGGCGGTGGTGGCCGATTACCCGCCGGGCACGCCGCCGCACGCCCAGCACTTCCCGCCGCGCAACCGCATTGTCAGCGGCCTCTCCCGCGGCACGCTGGTCATCGAGGCCGCCGAGCAGAGCGGGGCCCACATCACCGCCCGCCTCGCCGCCGACGAGCATGGCCGCCCGGTTTTCGCCCTGCCCGGCCGCGTCGATAACCCGATGACCGCCGGCCCCCACCGCCTGATCCGCCAGGGGGCGACGCTGGTGACCGCTCCCGACCAAATCCCCGACGACCTCGGCCCGCTGCCGGATCTGCCCGACCCGCCGAGGGACATCCCGGCCGATCTGTTCCCGCCCGACACGCCCCCCGATCGCCCCGCCCTCGTCGGCGACGAGGCGACGGTCTGGCAGGCCCTCGATCAAGGCCCGGCCAACGTCGACACCCTCTGCGGCCGCACCGACCTGCCCGCCCACATCGTCCTGCGGACGCTGACGACCCTGAGCCTCAAAGGCCGCGCCCGCCGGCTCGACGGGCAGACGTACGAGGCGAAGTGACGCCCGATTCGCGACGCGTGGCACTGCTTTGGCATCGCTGAGGCCCCCACCGCCGTGGTGACGGCGGGGCTGCGCCGAGATCGTAATACGGATCATGGTTGGAATGCGCGCTCGATCCAGACGGTCTGGGTGAGGCTCATCAGTCGTTCGGCCGGCAGGCTCAGCCACACCGCCTTCACCTCCTCGAACAGGTGGTCGTAGTCGCGGAAGACGCGGTTGCTCAGGTACTCCTGCCGCAGGTAGCCGAAGACGTTCTCGTGGCCG
>CAYLSV010000149.1:0-6262 GCA_964386435.1 uncultured Tepidisphaerales bacterium | reverse complement strand
GTCGACGACGCCGTCGACTTCCTGGGACTTCTCGCGCCACGCCTTTTGGAGTTCTTCCTTCTCAGCACGCAGCGCCTCGGCCTGGTCGCGGAGCTTGGCGGCCTCCTCGTACTCGGCGTTCTTGACAGCGTTGTCCTTCTCGATCGACAGCCGCTCGATCTTCTCCTCGAGCTCGGCGAGGTCCGGCGGCTTGGTCATGCTGCGCAGCCGAATCCGGGCGCCGGCCTCGTCGATGATGTCAATGGCCTTGTCGGGCAAACTGCGGTTGCTGATGTACCGCTCGCTCATCTCCACGGCCGACTGCAGGGCCTCGTCGGTGATCTGCACGCGGTGGTGACTCTCGTACCGCTCGCGCAGCCCGGCGAGGATTTTCACCGCGTCTTCCTTGTTCGGCGGGTCGACCTGGATCGACTGGAACCGCCGGGCCAGGGCCGCGTCCTTTTCGATGTACTTGCGGTACTCGTCGAACGTGGTGGCGCCGATGCACTGGATCTCGCCGCGGGAGAGGGCGGGCTTGAGGACGTTGCTGGCGTCGATGGCGCCCTCGGCCCCGCCGGCGCCGACGAGGGTGTGCAGCTCGTCGATGAACAGGATGACGTTCTTCGACTTGCGGACCTCGGACATGACGGCCTTGATCCGCTCCTCGAACTGGCCGCGGTACTTCGTCCCGGCGACCATCATCGCGAGGTCCAGCACCACCAAGCGGCGGTTGAGCAGGATTTCCGGCACCTCGTTGGCGATGATGAGCTGGGCGAGCCCTTCGACGATCGCCGTCTTGCCGACGCCGGCCTCGCCGAGGAGGACGGGGTTGTTCTTCTGCCGGCGGCAGAGGATTTGCACGACCCGCTCGATCTCGTTGCTGCGGCCGATGACCGGGTCGAGCTGGCTTTCTTTGGCCAACTCGGTGAGGTCGCGGCCGAAGCTGTCGAGGGCGGGCGTCTTGCTGCGGCCCTTTTTGCCCTTCCGGTCGCCCGAGTCGCTGGTCGTCTCGCCGGCGTCTTCGCCGTCGTTGCCCGCGCCCAGCAGGT
The DNA here is from genome assembly GCA_964386435.1 of uncultured Tepidisphaerales bacterium. Classification (GTDB taxonomy): domain Bacteria; phylum Planctomycetota; class Phycisphaerae; order Tepidisphaerales; family Tepidisphaeraceae; genus CAYLSV01. Next base: position 5,234 of record CAYLSV010000149.1, on the reverse strand, counting down.
TGAGGACTTCCTCGCGGACTTCCTCGAGCTTGAGGTTCAGGTTCATCAACACCTGCGCCGCGACGCCGTCGTGCTCGCGGAGCAGGCCGAGCAGCAAATGCTCGGTGCCGACGTAGTTGTGGTTGAGGTTGCGGGCCTCCTCGATGGCGTACTCGATGACCTTTTTGGCCCGCGGGGTCTGCGGGAGCTTGCCCATCGTGACCATCTCGGGGCCTGACTTGACGAGCTTCTCGACTTCAAGGCGAACCTTGCGCAGGTCCACGTCGAGGTTCTTGAGGACGTTGGCCCCGACGCCGGAGCCTTCTTTGACGAGGCCGAGCAGGATGTGCTCGGTCCCGATGTATTCGTGGTTGAAGCGCTGCGCCTCCTGGTTGGCCAGGGCCATCACCTTGCGGGCGCGGTCTGTGAAGCGTTCGAACATGGGGGTGAATCTCCGTCGGCCGGCCGAAGTCTTGGCGGGAATCCGGCTCATCCGGTGAGCCGGGCGGATCGCGTCATGGCTAAGGCCGCGGTTTGTGGTTGTAGTCGGTTGATCTTATATCGGTCGCGGCCGGCTGTCCGAGCGATCCGCGAGCGGTCCGCCGCTTTTGAAGTCACGGCAGACGAATCTTTACGGTCATTATCGGCCAGCGGTTCAACCGACACATCTGGCATGGCCGCCGACACCGCCAACCTGATCCAGCTCACCGGCGACTTGCCCGGCACGCCCGACTTCGAGCTGCGGCAGCCGCGGCAGAGCCGGGTCACGTGGCGGGCGACGCTGCCGCGGGGTGAGGCGAACGGTCTGGTCCTGATCCTGCCGGGCTTCGGCCCGACGAGCAACGTCGGGTACACGGCCAAGCTCGCCGCCCATGCCGCCACCGCCCACGGCTGGGCCGCGCTGGACGTCGACTACCACTGCCGCCGTGCCCGGCCGGAGAACGGCTGCGCGTTCGCCTTTGACGCCGAAACCTTCTACAAGACGGCCGGCCTCGCGGCAATGCTGGGCATCGACGTCACCGGCTGCACGCAAATGGCCGCCGTTCTCGACCGGCTGCGGCCCCACGCCAGTCGCGTCGCCGGGATCGACCCGCTGCCGAAGCTCGCCGGCACCCTGGTCCCGCCCGACGGCGACTACCAGAACTTCGGCGTCATGCAGGTGCTGGACGTCGCCGCCGCCGTCCGTGACTTCCAGCAACGGCAACAAATCGCCGGCCCCGTCATCGCCCTCGGCTCCAGCCACGGCGGCTACCTCGCTCACATGCTCCACCGCGTCGCCCCCGGGCTGCTGTCGGGCCTGATCGACAACAGCAGCTACACGCGGACCATTCCCGCCTATGTCGGCCAAGGCGTCGAGTATTGGGGTCACGACGCCGGGCTCAAGATCGGGTTCAACACGATGACCCGCTGGCAGCACGCCGACCCGAATCAACCAACGTACTTCGGCCCGGTTCACCGCCATGTTCGTGACGTGGGCGACGCCGAGTTGCTGGTGCAGACGACCATCGCCCGCCGCGCCGCCGGGGCCGGGCCGCTGCAGATCCGGGCGTGCCACTCGACGGCCGACAAGCTCGCCGACCCGGCGGAGAAGCAGCAGCAGGCGAATCTGCTCCGCACCCTCGGCCACGAGGTCCAGTTGACGATGGTGGGGGAGGCCGACCTCGATGGCAAGAAGTTCAAGTCGCTCGACCATGGCCTCGGGGCGAGCCTGAAGACCCTGCTCGACGACGCGCTGCCCACCTTCCGCGACACCGGCGGCGACGGCGACGCCCTGGCCGCCTACGAGTTCGACGGCATGCGCTACGAGTTCGCCCCCGACCACGCCGCCTGCGGCCCAATCCCCGCGAGCCGCCTCGCCGCCTGAATTCACCCCACGCTCGCCGCCGGTCGATCAATAGTGCAGCCGTGCTCGACGCCCCCCTCGACTACAAGACGCCCGACGCGCCCAAGCCGACGCCCATCGTCCGCACGCTGTTCACCGGCGGCCTGATGGGATTGGCCAACCTCGTCCCCGGCGTCAGCGGCGGGACGATGGTGCTGGTCATGGGCCTGTACGAGCGGTTCATCACCAGCGTCGCCGACGTCAGCCGCGGGCGGCTGCACAGGACGGCCCTGCTGTTCCTGGGCCTGATCGTCGCCGGGGCGGGCGTCACGATCGTCGCGCTCTCGTCGGTGATGACGTGGCTCGTGACCGACTACCGCAGCGTCATGTACGCGCTGTTCATCGGCATGACCCTGGCGGGCGCGCCGCTGTTGTGGAAGATGATGCGGCCGATCCGGTGGCCGGGCGTCGTCGCCCTCGTGCTGGGGTTGGCGCTCATGCTCGGCATAGCGTTCACCGAGGACAAGGACGCCAAGGACGCCGCCCGGGCGGTTCGGGAGGCCGAGGTGTTCGTCCCCGAGCCGAACCCGATTCGCGACGTCCTCGGCGGGGCGCTGGCCATGAGCGCCATGATCCTGCCGGGCATCAGCGGGGCGTACATGCTGCTGATCCTGGGCCGCTACGAACACGTCACCGGCAGCGTCAGCCTGCTCAAGGACTTTGCCCGCGGCGACACCGAGCACCTCACCACCGTCCTGCTCATCCTCGGCCCCGTCGCCGCGGGCGCAATCCTCTCGCTCGTCCTCCTGAGCAACCTGCTCAAGTACCTGCTCAAAAACTACGAGCCCACCGTCGCCGGCGGTCTCCTCGGCGTCCTGCTCGGCAGCGCCGCGGCCATTTGGCCCTTCACCGCCCGCAGCACCGCGACCGACTACGCCACCGGCGCCGCCGCCTTTGCCGTGGGCTTGGTGGCCGTCCTCGCGTTGACCCTGCTGGCCCCAACCAAAGAACCGGCCGCCCCCGCCAAGTAGCGGAAGCGGCCGGAACGATCTGAAGAACAAGCTTGTTCAGCGGCGGCGAATCAGCCCCAGCCCGGCCGCGGCGATGAGCCCGAGGCTGGCCGGCTCGGGCACCGGGGCGGTGGTGAACTGCGTCACCAAGCCGCTCTCGACCGCACCCTGGCCGTTGTCGTCGCCAATGTTGCTGCCGGTGCCGCGTTTGCTGGCGATGCCATCGTTCATCGCCGTCACGCCGTCGAAGTTCTCGACCGCGCCAAAGCCCGCCCCGGCCGTGACCGTCGCGCCCTGGGGCGTGATGATGTCCAGCAGCAGCGAGCCCATCGACGGGTCGTACTCGAAGGGCGTGTCGAGCATGAAGCCGTAGTTGAACGGCTGGGCTTGGCCCGAGGGGTTCGATCCGCCGGTCCGGCTGAGCGTCAGCGGGCCGCTGCGGACCAGCGTCTCGTCGGCCCCGATGTTGCTGCCGAAGTCGTCGGCGAAGTTGCCGTTGGCCGTCATCCCCGGCACGCCGTCGGTGGGCGTGGTCGAGAGGTAGACCATCACCTGGTCGGTGGTGATCGAGTCGGGCCGGAACGAGTTGGCGGTCGTCGCGGCGCGGAACTGGATCTCGGTGATGAGGCGCGGCCCGGTGAAACCGAACAGCGAGTCATCGTACACCTGCTGGAACCGGTAGCCGTCGGCCCGGGCCGGGCCGGTGATGCCCAGCGGGCTGTCGAGCGTGGCCGAGCCGTCGACGTTCTCGAAGCCGGCGGGGGCCACCGTCTGGAGCACTTGGCCGGCCGCGGCTGACACGAACACAACGCCGGCGACAGCCGACGTGAGAAGAAAGTTGAACTGCATAATCTCGATCTTTGAGTAAAACACGCGCTGCCAAACCGCCAACCGCATCGGCGGCCGGCGGGCAACGCTCCCCTCATTGGAACGACCACATACGATTATGTCAATGGCGATACTGCCGCCCCTCACAGCACATCACTCTGAAACAGCTCCACCAGCTCGCCGCTCGGCCCGGTGAAGAAGCCGATGTGGATTGTCGCGTCCGGCCCGCCCAGGCGGCACTTGAGCGTCACGCTTTTGAGCTCCATCTCGATCGGGCAACCCGCCGCCCGCGCCTTCTCCAGCGCCGCGGCAGTGTCGTCGACCCGCAGGCAGAAGTGGGCGATCGACACCCGATCCTGCATGCCCGTCGGCACCTCGCCCCGCGCCCGCCGCTCGAAGATCTCGACGTGGGCCCCGCCGCCGACGTCGAGCATCGTCGCCCGCTTGTCGTCCTCGCCCCACTCGATCCGCTGCCTCAGCCCGAACACGTCCCGGTAGAACGCCACGGCCGCGTCGTAGTCCTCGGCGAAGATCGCCACGTGGTGGAAGCCGCCGGGGCGAAACCCGGCACCCGATTCAACATCAACTTCGGTATCAGCCATGCCGCAGCCTACGCCAGACGCCGCCAGCGGGAGCAGGGCGGCTGAGCGACCCAGGCCCGCCGCGCCGCCTCCCGCAGCCCGGCCGCCGCCTCGCCTTCGAGCGTGAGGGTGTCGGTCATGGTGCAGACTTTACGTCAAAGCCACGCTCAGTTGAAGCCAAAGCCACGAGCCGGCGTGCCCAGACGATCGCCGCCGTCACTATCGCGACCACGATGCCGGCGTAAGCACCCCAGATGCTGCCGCCGACCCAGCCAAAGGCGGTTACGTTCGCCGCCTGCCGCGCCTGGTAGAAGCTCGCCAAATAGGACTGCGGCGACAAAGTGGCCCACGCCGCACCAACAACGCCGCCAACGATCATGCACAATGCCGCGGCAGCTAACCCGTAGAGCAACGGGCGAAGAAGATGCCGCCATGTCAGCCAACGCCAGCCGGTTACAGCGAAGAACGAGGTGACGAGCACGCCGAAGATGAAGCCGGCAATCCCGCCCTCGATCCAACCATGCTCGAAGGCAATGGCATACGGCGATTCAGCCCTTCGCAGGACGATCACAAAGTACTCGCCGCTAATCATCGCGTGCGACAGGTTCGTCACAGTGCCGAGGACGCCACCCGCCGCCGAAAGGACGAACGGCAAGCACAACGCTGTCATCAATCGGCCCATCGCTACTACGCTACCGCAGATGCCGACCGACACCACCGCCTTCCCCCGCCCCCACTCCCGCGTCGTCACCGACGGACCCGAGCGTGCCCCGCACCGGGCCTTCTTTCGGGCCATGGGCCTCACCGACGAGGACATGGACAAGCCCTGGGTCGGCGTCGGGGCGGCGTGGAACGAGGCCACGCCTTGCAACACCACGCTCGACCGCCAGGCGATCGCGGCGGCGGATGGGGTGAAACAAGCCGGTGGCACGCCGCGACGGTTCCACACCATCAGCGTCTCCGACGGCATCGGCATGGGCCACCAGGGCATGAAGGCCTCCCTCGTCAGCCGCG
>CAYLSV010000148.1:1544-6280 GCA_964386435.1 uncultured Tepidisphaerales bacterium | reverse complement strand
ACGCCGAGCCGTTCACGCTGCACGACGGCCCGCCCTACGCCAACGGCGACATCCACCTCGGGCATTTGATCAACAAGACGCTCAAGGACGTCGTCTGCCGCTTCCGCAGCATGCAGGGCAAGCGGGCCGCTTACGTGCCAGGCTGGGACTGCCACGGCCTGCCGATCGAGCACATAATCGCCCAGAAACTCGGCCCGAAGCTGCGGCAGATGGAGAAGACCCAGGTCCGCAAACTCTGCCACGAGCACGCCGAAAAGTTCATCGGCATCCAGAGCGAGCAGTTCCAACGCCTGGGCATCCTCGGCGACTGGCACAACCCCTACGCCACCATGCGGCCGGCGTATGAGGCCCAGACTCTGGAGGTTTTCGCCAAGTTCGTCGAACACGGCCTGGTCTACAAACAGCTCAAGCCGGTCCACTGGTCCATCGAGAACCAGACGGCCCTCGCCGAGGCGGAGCTGGAGTATCAGGACCGCGACGACCCGAGCGTCTACGTCGAGTTCGCCCTGGCCAACCCCGGGGCCAGCAAGAGCCGGTTCGGGCTGCGCGACCCGGCCCCGGTGTCGCTGATGATCTGGACGACCACGCCGTGGACCCTGCCGGCCAACCGGGCGGTGGCGGTGCATGCCGACGTGGAGTACGCCTTCGTCCGCTACGACCGCGACGGCGAGCGGATCGTCGTCGTCGCGACCGACTTGCTCGACAAGGTGCTCAGCGTCCGCGACGGCATCGTCAACCGCACGGTGTTGAACACGGTGAAGGGCAGCGACCTCGTCGGCCTGACCTACCGCCACCCGCTGGAGGAGGGGCGGGAGGGCCGGGTGGTCGCCGCCGATTACGTGACGACCGACAGCGGCACGGGCCTCGTCCACACCGCCCCCGGCCACGGCGACGACGACTACCAAACCGGCCGCCGCGAGGGCATCGAGGTCTACTGCCCCGTCGGCCCCGACGGCCGGTTCGACTCGACCACGCCCAACTTCGTCACCGGCCTGAAAATCTGGGAGGCCAACCCCGTCATCATCGACTACCTGAAGGACAAGGGCACGCTGTTCGCCCACCAGAACTACCACCACAGCTACCCGCACGATTGGCGGAGCAAGACGCCCACGATCTTCCGGGCCACCGAGCAGTGGTTCGTCAGCCTCGACACGCCGTACGAGGCGAACGGCGAGACGGCGACGCTGCGCGAGCGGGCCAGCCGGGCGGCGGAGGGCCTGAAGTTCTACCCCGAGTGGGGCCGGGCGAGGCTGCGGGGCATGCTCGACAACCGCCCCGACTGGACGCTGAGCCGCCAGCGGGCGTGGGGGCTGCCGATCCCGGTCTTCTACCGAGAGGACGGCGAGCCGCTGCTGACGCCCCAGACGGTGCGGGCGGTGGCGAAGAAGTTCGAGCAGCACGGCAGCGACTGCTGGTTCACCATGTCGCCGAGCGAGCTTTTGGACGGCACAGACATCGATGCCGCGAACCTGCGGAAAGAGACCGACATCTTCGACGTCTGGTTCGAGTCCGGCAGCAGTTGGCAGAGCGTGCTCAACGCCCGCGACGACCTGCCCGACGCCCCGGCCGACCTCTACCTCGAAGGCTCCGACCAGCACCGCGGCTGGTTCCAACTCTCGCTGCTGGCCAGCCTCGGCGCGACGGGCAAGCCGCCGTTCACCGACGTGCTGACCCACGGCTTCGTCGTCAAGCCCGACGGCACCAAGGTCAGCAAAAGCGACAAGGAATACGTCACCGCGACCCAGGAGATCGACCGCCACGGGGCCGACGTGTTGCGGCTGTGGACGTGCAGCGTCGACTACCAAGGCGACATGCCCGCCAGCCCGAAGGCGCTGGCCGAGTTCGGCGACAAATACCGAAAAATCCGCAACACCCTGCGGTTTCTGCTCGGCAACGTCAGCGACTTCGACCCCGCCGCCGACGCCCGCAACGTGCCCGCCGCCAGCCTCGACGGCTGGATGAACCACCGCCTCGATGTGCTCATCAACGACGTGACAACGGCGTTCGACAAGTACCAGACGCACCGGGCGTTCCGTCTGTTGCACGATTTCTGCGCCGTCGACATCAGCACGATCTACGGCAACGCCCTCAAGGACCGCCTCTACTGCGACCGCCCCGACAGCGACCTGCGCCGCCGCGCCCAGACGGTCTTGCACCGGGCGGCCGTCGTGCTGACGAAGCTGCTGGCCCCGATGCTCGTCTACACCGCCGACGAGGCGTGGGAGCACCTCGGCGACAACGAGGCGTGGAACGTCCACCTCGCCAAGCTGCCCGAGACAGTGGGTGCCCCGACGCACGACGGCTGGCCGCTCTTGATGAAGCTCCGCGACGACGCCCTGCTCCAACTCGACGGCCTCAAGAAGGACGCCGGCCTGAACAAGGCCACCGACGCCGAGATCGCGTACCACCTGACCGCCGCAGACCGGGCGCTGCTCGAGCCCTACGCCCTCGACCTCGCCGATGTCGCCGCCGCCGGCTGGTACAGCGTGCACGACGCCGAGGCGACCAGCGTAAAACTCATCGACCGACGCCAGGACTGGCAAGAGTGCGCCCGCAGCCGCCGCCGCACCCCCGACGTCGGCACGGTCGAAGCCCACCCCAACCTCACCCCCCGCGACGCCGCTGCCATCGGGTGAGCGACGCCACCACCCGGACCTCCGCCGCGTGGCGGCGGGGCTGATTCCGTGTCGTGCGTGCGATGCGGGATCAGCGTCAACCCGCGGTGGAGGTCTGGCCGCTCAATCGGGAGGCCGCACCGCCTCCTGTCTCACCGTCTCGGAAGCGCGAGCCGCTGTATCGTGGCCGTGGTGAAGACGAAGGATCAGCAAACGGTGGTTCTCGACCAGTTCGTGATTGTCCGAACGCACCTCGGCCTGCTCGAAGGTCGGCCCACGTCGAGGGTGGAGCAGCAAATGCTGCTGCGGCATCAAGCGGAGGCACGGCGGCACAGGGAACATCTGCCAATCGTGCTCATCCCGCCGCAACGTGTCGTGGAAAACGGGTGGGAGCGTCTTCCTGAATGGTTCTGCAGCGCGTCCCTTTGGTCCACGCTTGAGATCGCCGGTTCCATGGCGTCCGGCATGACGCTCTGCTGGCTCGTGGAAGATGCCATGAACCGCTCGCCGCAGGATCTGCTGGCGGAGGTGTTGCCGGAGCTCGATTGGGTGAAGAGCGCCGGCGGCTTCGACTGGTGAAACCTGCCCGCTGGAGGTGCAGCCCCGCTAAGCTGCCGCTGCCGTGGCCAGCGACATTGACCTTGTGATCCGTCGCAGCAAGCGGCTCGAGCGCCTGCTCCGTGAAGAAATGGCGGCGAAGGGGCGGGGGCTGCATGAGCTGACGTCGTCGGTGGAGCGGCAACTGCCCGATGGGCTCGTGCGGCGGCTGCGGTTCATCGCCACCGTGCGGAACAAGCTCGTTCACGACGACGACGTCCACCAGATCGACAAGCGGCGAGATTTCTCGACCGCCTGCGATCTCGCCGAGAAGCAGATCAAGCGGCTCAACCGGCAGATGAACCGTAACTTCTGGCTCGACACCCGTTTCTGGCTCGTCACCGGCGCGACGGTGCTGGTCGTCCTCGTCGGCATGCTCATCGCCGTCTGGATGCTGCGGCAGCGCGGGCAGTTGTGACGGCGGGCACTTCCCGATCGGCGCACGCGAACGCCGCGACGCGTCGCCTGACGTGCCGCGGCGGTGGCTGAGCCGGTCGGCTCACTTCTTCTTTTTCTTCCCGGCCTTGTCGTCCTCTTCCTTCTTGACGACCTTTTTCTTGCCCACGGCGACCTTGCGGTTGCCGACCTTGGGCAGGCCGTAGACGCCGGTGCTGTCGTCGAACTTGTGCTGCTCCATCAGGCGCTCGATGCGCTCGGCGCGGGTGAGCACGTTGCGGTGGCGGCGGAGGCTGCTGCCGGAACGGAGGGAGGAATCGAGCGACATGGGGCTGAGCTTCGAGGAAAGGCGGGTTCGGGCACGCCGGGCGTCCGGCGGCGGGGGACAGGGTAGGCCGATCATTGGCCGCCGTCGACCTCCGGCTCGGGGGCAGCCGGGGCCCGCAGCAGGGCCGCGGCGTAATCGGCCACGGCCTCCACCGGATCGTCCGCCAGCGGCTGCAGCAGCGGGTCACGCTCCGCCTTCGGCAACGCGTTGGCGGCCAGGGCTCCGGCGAGGCGGATCGTCGGCGACGCATCCTCCACCAGCCGCCGCACCGCCGCGGGCCGCTCGGCGTCGTCGGCGAGGGTCGCCAGCATCAGCCCGGCCCAAGCCCGCACCGCCGGGTCGGCCTCCTGGTCCCGCGCCCGCTCCAGCCGCGACAGCAGCGGGGCAATCGCCTCGCTCGAATCGGCCGCCGGGTCGGGGTTGCTTTGCATGAGCTGGACGAACGTCGTCATCAAACCCAGCGCCTGGATCTTCTCGGCCCCGGTGCCGCGGACGAGCTGATTGAACACCTCCCGCCGCTGCTCCACGCCCTGCAGCGGTGTGCCTTGGCGGGCCAGCGGGCGGCGCATGCGTTGCCGGAACCCGCCCGGCCCCGGCACGATGCCGGTGCCGGCGACCACCGGGTTCATGAAGCCGCTGATCTGCACGTCCACCGGCCGGGTCGGGTCGCTCGCCAGAAGCTGCGCCACCTGGCCGTTGTCGACGCGGAACACGCGGCTGGTCCCCTCGCCCGGCTCGAGCCGGACCTTGCCGCCGATCGGCTGCTGCACCACGCCCGGCACCACGCCCTGGCCGCTAAT
>CAYLSV010000148.1:0-1534 GCA_964386435.1 uncultured Tepidisphaerales bacterium | reverse complement strand
CTCGCGTCGAGCCACACCGTGTCACTGAGTGCAAACTGCCCGCCCGGCCCCACCGTCAGCGGGATCTCGCCGGTGTTGATCAGCGTCACCCGCACCAGCATCGGCTCGCTGTAGGCGTGCGGCACCTTCAGCGGCTCCAGCCGAAGCGTGTACATGTCCCGCGCCCGGGCCGGGTCCAGCAGCCCCAGCACCTCGTCGGGCAACTCGCTCAGCGCCGCCTCCAACGCCGTCGCGTCGTCCGCCGGCTCGATTGTCGCGCCGGTGCCCAGCAGCGCATCGGCGGCGATGGCGGCGGGCAACCCCTCGGTTCGCGAGAGCACCGCGCTGCCGGCGTCGGCCGGGATGTCCTCGCCGTGCTCCAGCCGCAAGAGGCCCAGCGTCGAGAGCGGGTCGCGGTCGGTCACGGCCGAAAGCTTCACCCGCGCCGCGTCAGCCCGGCCCTCGTTCAACGCCGACCACCCCTCGATCCGCGCCAGCACCGCCGACTGGGCACCGAGCATCTCGGTCAGGGCGGCCAGGACGCTCGGGTCGGCCGGTTGCTCGCCAAAGTAGACGTTCAGCCACGCCAGATCGGCCAGCGTGTTGCCGTAGGCCGCGACGAGTTGTTCGTCGCCCCGTTGCCGAAGTTGCTCGATGTCGGCGGCGAAGTCTGGCAAATTCTGGGCGTCTGGCTGCTCCGGCACCTCCGTGCCGGCGGCGAGGTCCGAGAGGGCGTTGAGCCGGGCGATCAGGCCGCGGCGGGTCGCGCGGAAGCTGGCGTTGTCCACGCCCTCGGCCCGGCCCTGGCGGCGGTCGGCCAGCAGTTGCAGGAACAACCCGGCCGGGTCGTCGGGGGCGATTTGCAACAGCACGCCCGCCGCCTCGCCGGCCTCCAGCGGCTCGTTGTTGATCAACAGCAGCTCGGCGAACCGCGCTAGCGTCGCCGGCGCCGGTTGCAGGCCGAGGGCGGTGGACGTCTCGATGGCCCGCGTCTGCCACTGCACCGCCAGATCGGGCAGCCCCGCCGCGGCGAGTTCGTCGCCGATCGCCGCCATCACCGACGGCTGGGCCGGCCCGGCGCGGAGCAAGTCGAGCAGCGCCACCAACCGCTGCTGCCGGGTGCCGGTTCGGACCAGGTCGTTGTACCGGGCCTGCAGGGCCTGCGGGTTGAGGTCGTTCAGTTCGAGGGCCCGCTCAAGCATTTCGGCGGCGTCCTCATCGTCGCCACGATCCAGCAGCACGCCGTGGGCGAGCATGGCCGCGTGCGACCGCACCGCCGGGCTCAGCCGGTCGACGCCCAGCACGGCGTTCAGGTAATCGAGCTGCGCATCGGCCCGCTGCAGCTCGATCATCTGCAAGTCGAGGAAGCGGATGTTGGCCACGTCGTCGTCGGCGTCGAAGTCGCTGCGGTAGGTGCGCAACGCGTCGAGGGCCAAATCCGGGTCGCCCGCGGCGAGGGCGGCCTGGGCGAGGTTCCACCAGTGGCGGCTGTCCTCGGGCGAGAGCAGCGTCGCCGCCTGCCGCAGCGCCGCGGCCCGCTCGGCGGCGGCCACCG
>CAYLSV010000147.1:2548-6290 GCA_964386435.1 uncultured Tepidisphaerales bacterium | reverse complement strand
ACGTGTTCTGCGGCTTGTGGTACAGCTCGCCCGGCGAGCCGACCTGCATCAGCTTGCCGTCCTTCAACACCGCGATCCGGTCGGCGACGCTGAGCGCTTCCTTCTGGTCGTGCGTGACGTAAATCGTCGTGAAGCCGGCCGTCTTGCAAATGCGGCGAATCTCGCTGCGCATCTCGTTCCGCAGCTTCGCATCAAGATTGCTCAATGGCTCGTCAAGCAGCAACACCGCCGGCCGCACGGCGATCGCCCGGGCCAGCGCCACCCGCTGCTGCTGCCCGCCGGACAAGGCGTTGGGTTTGCGGTCGGCGTAGGCCGTCATCTGCACCAGCTTCAGCACCTCGTCGATCCGCCCGTCCTGCTCCGCCCGGCTCATGCCGCGGACGTTCAGGCCGAACCGCACGTTCTCCCGCACCGTCATGTGCGGCCACAGCGCGTAACTCTGGAAGCACATCACCGCATTCCGGCTCTCGGTCGATTGCCCGGTCACGTCGCGGCCGTCGAACAGCAGCCGGCCGCCGGTCGGCTCGTGCAGGCCCGCGATGAGCCGCAGCAGCGTGCTCTTGCCACAGCCGCTGGGGCCGAGCAGGAAGAACAGCTCCCCGGCGGCGATGTCGAGGTTCACGCCGTCGAGAGCGCGCGTCTCGCCGAAGAACTTGGCGACGCTCTCAAGCTGAACGCGCGTGCCGGCGGTGTCGGGGGCGGCCATGGTGTGCGGAGTGTAGCGTCTTGAGCGTGGGAACCCGACCGGACCGATCGGACGCACCCCAGCCCGCCGCGCATACCCTCGCCCCGTGCTGCACACCGCCGAATCCTGGCGCGACATCCTGGCCGACCTCGGTTGGCACGCGACCGGTGACGTGCTGGATGACGATGCCATTCTCGTGTGGCGGGACATCCCCGAGCGGACCAACGGCGTGATCGACACACCCCGCGGCCGGCTGCACGTCAAGCGGACCAAGCCGCCGTTCGGCCGCGAGGCGTGGGACGAGGCCGAGGGGCTGCGGCTTCTGGACGAGGCCGGCGTCGCCGCGCCCGAGGCCGTGGCGTGGACCGGGCCGGACGTCGAGCGTGGCGTGCTGGCGGTGGCCGACTTGCCCGACCACACGCCAACCGACGTGCTGCTGGCCGACGGGGAAATCGCCTTCGCCGACGTGGCCGAATCGACCGCCGACATGGCCGCCCAGCTTCACGCCGCGGGGTTGCACCACCGCGACCTCTACCTCAACCACTTCTTCCACGGCCCGGATTTGCGGCTCATTGATGCCGCCCGCGTCCGCAAGCTGCCCACAGCCACCGGCTGGCGGTGGTTGGTGAAGGATCTGGCCCAATTCCGCTACAGCGCCGCGATGTTCGCCGACGAAATCCAGCTCGACGCCTGGCTGATGCGCTGGCACGAACGGTTCTACACCGCCCGCCCCGACGCCTGGCGGTGGCCCACCGGCTGGCTCCGCCGCGCTGTCACCCGAAAGGCCGCCCGCATCGCGATCCACGACACCAAGCTCGTCGCCCGCCAACCCCACCGCCACGTCCCCCTGCACCAGAAAGTCGGCCCCGCCCCCACCCCGGCGGCCGCGGGGTGAGACGGATCGAGGCGGGCTTCGCGGACAACGCTCGCTTCAGCGATGCACACGCTTCGCAAGCGACACTGCGAAGGGCGAGGTGCTCCTGCGGGATGTACCGGAGGACCGCCGCTTCAAGGCAGGTGGTGGTTTGGTGACGCCGCGATACCATCGCCGACCGATGCGGCCGAACGTGCTTTGGGTGATGTGTGACCAGCTGCGTGGGCAGGCGCTGGGGTGTGCCGGCGACCCGAACGCGGTGACGCCGCGGCTGGATCGGTTGGCCGCGGCGGGGGCGCGGTTCGAGACGGCGGTGAGCCAGTATCCGGTGTGCACGCCGTTTCGGGGCGGGCTGGTGACGGGGCGGCACGCGAGTGCGAACGGGTGCCGGGTGCACGGAGATTTGCTGCCGCCAAGCGAGCGAACGGTGGCGCATGCGTTCAACGACGCCGGGTACCGGACCGGGTGGGTCGGCAAATGGCACCTCGGCAGCGTCAGCGGGGTGAACGGCTTCGACGACGGCGGCGACTACTGGGTTCACCCACACCTGCGCGGCGGGTTTGCCGACTGGATCGGGTTCGACAGCTCCAACCACTTCTACCACACCCGCTACAGCGTCGGGCGCGAGATGTGGCCGCCGCGGACGATCGACGGGTATCAGACCGACGGCCTGACCGACTTGTTCCTCGATTACCTGGATGACGTCGCGGCGGACGAGCGGCCGTTCTTTGTCATGCTTTCGCTGGAGGCGCCGCATCCCGGCCGCGACCTTGACGGCGTCTACCGGCACGCCGCCCCGCCCGAATACCTTGCCCGCCACGATCCGGCGCGAATCGAGTTGCGCGGCAACGTGCCCGAGCGTTTCGCCGACGAGGCCCGGCAGCGGGCGGCGGGGTACTACGCGCAGATCGAGAACCTCGACCACAACGTCGGCCGCGTGCTGGATCGGCTCGATGAGCTCGGTTTGGCCGACGACACGATCATCATGTTCTTCAGCGACCACGGCGAGATGCTCGGCAGCCACGGCATGGTGGAGAAGATGGTGCCGCGGGACGAGAGCCTGCGCATCCCGTGGCTCGCCCGCGGCCCCGGCATCAGGGCCGGCCGCACAATCAACGGCGTCGCCAGCGGCCTCGACATCGCCCCGACCACGGCCGCCCTGGCCAACGTGGCGATGCCCGGCATCTTGCACGGCCACGACCACACCTCCGCCCTGCGTGGCGACGGTGATGCAGTCGACGCTGCCCTCATCCAATGGCTCGGCCCGGCGCTGCAAGGCTTCTGGGACTACCGCTACCGCGCCCTGCGGACGCCCCGGCACCTGTACAGCGTCGGCGATTTGCCGGAGCACTGCTTGTTGTTCGATTACGCCGCCGACCCGCTGGAGCAGGTGAATCTGTTTGACCAAAGCGAGGCCCGGGCGGCGCTGCACGCGCGACTCGTGGCACAAGTCGCGGCGGTGGAGGGTGAAGTACCGATGTTCCTCCGCGGCTACCTCGCGGTTTAATCGTCCACGGGTTCCACGCGGATCTGCCGGAGATCGAATCGGCCGTCGATGTTCTGGACGCGGACGCCGTGGACGCCCTGGGTGAGAAAAACTTCGGCTTCGAGTGTGGTGCCCGAGGGGCCGTCGACCCGCTGCTGGCTGTCGTTGATCAGCAGCATCGCGGTGCCGCCGGTCGTGGTGTCGGCGGTGATGCGGTAGACGCCGGCGGTTGGGGCGCGGAAGACGTCGCCCTTCCACATCCCGGGCGCATCGAGCAGATCGAGGTCGTCCGGGTGGGCGTGGCGGGGGTTGTCCTGGTGCGGGTGGGCCCACAGGTTCCACGTGCTGCCGGGCTGGCTCTCGTAGTGGGGCTGGTCGGGCGTGATCGTCAGCGGGGCGGCCCGGACGCCTTCGGGTTCGAGCACCCACGTCTTCGCCCGATCGATGGCGGCGGCCCAGGGTTGATAATCCTCGGCGCGGTGGATTTGGCCGTACTCGAAGCCGGGGTAGTAGTAAAAGGCGTTGAACCCGCCGAAGTTGTGCCAGTAGTGCGCCCAATTGTCGTCGGCCCGCTTGCTGATCGGGTGGTCCCACTTGAACTGGTCCGCGTAGAACAGGTTCTGCCCGCCCCAGTCGCCCCCAGCCTGGGTGCCGCCCTCGTAAGCGTACGGCACAACGCCCCAGTTGTGGGCCATCG
>CAYLSV010000147.1:0-2538 GCA_964386435.1 uncultured Tepidisphaerales bacterium | reverse complement strand
CCGTGGTCAGCTTCGCCACGGTGGCGAAGCGGCCGGAGGTCTGTCCAGTGGCCGCGCCGGTGTCGAGGAAGTTGGCCGCCTCCTCGCCGCCGGCGTAGTCGAGCATGTTGCCCAGATGCATCGCGTAGAAGTAGTTCACCCGGCTGGTGTCCGGGTTGTCGGTGGTGATGACGACCTCGTGCTCGCCGGGGTCGAGGTGGACGTAGCGGGTGCCCCACTGGAAGAGGCCGCCCTTGGGTTTGCGGGCGATGCCCATGACGCTGTTGGACCACACGGTTTCGCCGCCGATCGTGATGTCGAACGGGTTCTCGCCGCTGGGCTCCTCCGGGTGGTTGAGGCTGGTGGTGCCGGTAAAGATCAGGGCGTACTCGCCGGGGTTCTCAACGGTAAAGGTCTGCCGGATCGTGCCGCTGCCGGCGATGAAGGCGAGCTGTTGCCCCGCGCGGTGCAGCGGCGGGACAAAGCTCTTGCCCTTGCCGCCGTCCGGCCAGGTGGCGTCTACGAGCGGGTCGCTCGGGGCGAGCTCGATGCCGTCGCCGGCGTCGATGGCGAAGCCGTAGCGGAAGGTGGCGTGGGGAAAACCCTGGCCGCTTCCGCTGACACTCTCGGGCTCGCCGCGAAAGCCGCCTTGGCCGATGGTCTCGCCGCGGAGCACGACGCCGCCGTCGATCGTCAGGCCGGGGCCGCTCTTGAGTTCAACGTTCGGGCCGCTGATCTCGCCGGCTTTCACGGTCGCCATGACGAAGTACGTCTGGCCGGCCAGCAGCCGGTAGACGCCGACGCGGCTGGAGTCGCTGGTGGCCCACGCGTTGTGCTCGGTGGGCAGGAACAGTTGATCGCCCGCCGCCGCCTCGCCGAGGTCGAAGCTGCCGTGCTTGCTGCGCGAGAGGCTGTTGCCCTCGCCGTCCATGAGGTGCACGAAGCTCCGCCCCGACTCGCCGCGTTGCACGTGGCGGCCGAACTCGTAAGCGAACAAGTCGCGGTCGCCGACGGTGAACTTGTAGCCGACGCTGCTGTCCTTCTCGAGCGTGAACGCCGAGCCGCTTGTGGCAACTTGGCTGGCGAGGTGCCGCTCGACTTGGTTGTCGACAATGCCGCTGTTGCCCTCGAACGTCCAACCCGCCCCGCTCGGCCGGAGCTGGGCTTCGCCGCTTGGCACGTCGGGCGATTCAAAGTCGCCGTGTTGCAGGTACAAGTCGTCGCCGATGACGAAGTTGTTGCTCGTGCCGTAGTAGACCGCCGGCCCCGCGGCGAAGAAAATCTTGCTCGGCGGCATCGGGTTCTCCACGTTTGCCGGGTCGTTGAACCAGTCGTCCACGAACTGCATCAGCCCGTTCTGGAACCACCGCTCGTACTGCCCGAAGATCATCGGCCGCACGATTTCCGGCAGCGCCTCGTCGCCCCACACCTCCCGCATGATGAGGCTCATGCGCGCCGACCGGTACGCGTGCAGCCGCATCAGGCCGTCGTGGTGCGCGTTCTCGATGCCGCCGTCGTGGTTGAGGATGTCGTAGATTTCGCCCCTTTCCCGGCGAATTTCCTCATAATCCTGATACCACCCGCGCGGCTGGATGGCCGACCAGCCCATCTCGTTGCCGTGCTCGAGGTACAGCCGCAAATTCGGGTTCAGCGGCGGCCAGACGGGGTTCTGGGTCGGCTCGGTGTACGGGTTCACGCCGTCGCTGCCGTACTTCGTAAGCAGCGCGAGGTTGCGCATGAACTCTTCGTTAATCGACCCGCCGTAGTTGAGATGAAAGTCGCGGCCGATCTCGTTGGCCATGACGATCAGCTCCTCGTAGCTGTTGTCGCTGCGCCAGATCTGGCCGTTCATCTTCGAGTACGCCGGCCGCGTGCGCTCGTCCCACTCGACAATGTCGTTGATGCCCGTCGTCTGCATCCGCCAGCTGAAGATTGGTAGAAACGCCTCACGAACCTCCGCCCGACTGATTTCCCCAAACTCCTGCGGCTGGTCGCCGTTGACCACTTTTGCCGGCATCACCTCGATGTCCGTGACGCCGCTGCCGACGGGCGAATCGGGGGTGCGCTGCGTCTGGGTCATTTTCAGCAGCGACTTGCTCGTGCCGTCGCCGCGGTCTTTGAAGTGGACGAGGGCGCGGGTCTGGTTCGTCGCCGGGTCGTAACCGACGCCCTTCGGAAGTTGGTCGTATCGCTGGCCGTCGACCTCGAAGCTCCCGCCGTTCAGTTCGACGCTGGCCTGCCCGACGAACCGGATCTGTCCGGTGCCGGCGTGAAAGCTGAAGCCCTGCAACAGCGCGTACTCGAAGTCCTCCAACGGGTAGCCGTTCTCGTCCACTGTCGTGCCCTGCGTCGCGGCGACGTTGCTCGGCTTGTCACGGCTGCCCCGGCCGCTGTAGCTGTTGAGGTTGGCCAGCATGTGCGGGAACATCGCGTGCACGCTGTTCGCCGCGGCGTAGTCCACCACCTCCTCCGGCGTGCTCGGGCTGCTCCACCGCAACGTGCAGACCGCGTCGCCCGTCAGGTCGGCGTACTCGATTTGCACCTCGTACACCGCCGCCG
>CAYLSV010000146.1:0-6445 GCA_964386435.1 uncultured Tepidisphaerales bacterium | reverse complement strand
CGCCGCCGCCACCACAAAAGCCGCCACCGCCGCCGCCGCCACCACCACCGCCGCCGCCGCTGCCAAGCTGCAACTGCGGGGCCTGGAAGTCGGGCACGGAGACGATCAGGTCGCGGATGTCGAAGACCTGCGTGTCGGTGTTGTTGGCGAGGTCCTCCTGCGTGCTGATGGTGATGACGCCGTCATCGACCGTGTACGACAGATCGGCGAAGCCGCCGGAGACGTCGTCGAGGATAATGCTCAGCACCTTCTCGAAGCTGACGTTGTTGATCCGCAGCGTGACCGGCGTGCTCCGCTCGACCCCGGCCAGCTCCAGCGAGCGGTAGTTGACGAAAATGTTCGCCCCGGTCGTGTCGCGCAGGAAGTCGATGACGTCGGCAAAGGCCACACCGTCGAGGTCAATGCTGGGCAGACGGTTCTGCAAGAGCGCGTCGATCTCGGCATCAATCGCCTCGCCGCCCCGCTCGGCCGCCAGCGTCGCGTCGCGGCGGGCCGACAGGTCCGGCCAATCCTGCGGGTAGCTGAGCAGATCGCTGATCGGGATGCGCTTCTCGGAGACGTCATTGAACTGCTCAACGAACTCGCGGTTGTACTCGCGGTTGCTCTGGACCTGCCGGTTGAGCTGCGAGCGGTCAAGGACGTAGGGCCGCACGCCCAGCGCGAAGTCATTGTTCGGGTCGATGGTCAGAATCTGATCGACCACGGCCAGGGCGGCGTCGTAGTTGCGATCGCGGGAGAGGCGGTTGACGTCCTCAATGAACCCGCGGATCGTCTCACGACGTAGCTGTTCCGCCTGGGCTTCTGCCTGAGCGGTGGCTTCCGCCGCCTGATCGGCGACCTCAATGCCCTCGGCGATCTCGAACGCCTCGCGGCTCTGCTGGATGGCCAGGCTGGTGGTGGCAATCGTCTGGTCAAAGCCGTTGTTCTCGGCATCGGTGAAGATCAGCGTGTTCTGGTCGCTGACGATGCGGGCACGCTGCAGCTCCCGCTCGGCCTCGTCGAAGTCCTGGTCGTTGACCGCGGCACGGGCCCGCTCGATGGCGTTGTTGAACTGGAACTGAATCGCCTGCCGCTCGGCCTCGACCTGGCTGCGGAAGTCGCGGATCGAGCCGGCCTGCTCGGGGGTGCGGCCCTCGATGTTCAGCAACCGGTTGCGGCCGTCGACGGCCTGCTCATTGCCGGGGTTGAGGCGTTGGGCCTCGCTGTAGAGCTCCAGCGCCTCGGCGTTGCGGCCGGCCGCCTCGGCGGCCTGGGCTCGCTCCACCAGTGCCTCGGCCTCGGCGGCACGCTGGGTCCGCCGCAGGCGCTCCGCCTGCACGGCCTCACCGAGATCGTCGCCGCCGTCGCCCAGCGTGTCGCCGCCCTCGTCCATCGGGGCGGGCATGTTGCTGCTGGTGCTTTCCGGTTCGCCGTCATTGGCGGCCGGGGCGTCCATCGCCTCGACCATCGGGGCCGGGTCGGCCTCCATGGTGGGCGCGGGAACCGGATCGGCCGCGGCAATGCCGCCGGCCGCTTCGATCGAGTCGATGCGGGCCAGCACCCGCTCGGGCGAATCCTCGAAAACGCCCGGCTCGTAACCGAGCTCGGCGGCACGCTCCAGACTTTCGCGGGCCGCGGCGTAGTTGCGGTTGCGGTACTGACGAAGGCCCAGGCCGTAGGCGGCGGCGGCTTCGCTGCTGTTGCTGATCGTCGGCTCGTCGACCTCAACGGCCGGGGCGGGTTCGGCGTCGACGGCGGGCGTCTCGACCGGGTCCATCGGCTCCATGGCCGGGACATCCTGGCCGGCGCCGGTCTGGCCGGTCTGGCCGGTCTGGCCGGTCATCGGCGTCGGCGTGTTGTGGCTCGTGGAGTCGGGCTCGGGGTTGCCGGGCAGATCAGCCTGCGGGTTGGTGCCGCCGGCCATCGCGTCTGCGGCGTTGCCGCCAAGGGTGACGGGGCCGGCCTCGCGGCTGATGTCGGCGAGCATGGCCTGCGGCGAGCTGCGGAACGCCGGAGCGCTGTAGCCCATGGCGTCGAGGGCCACGTACTTCGTCCGTGCCTCGTCGTACCGGCCGGCCTGATAATCTTCGAGAGCCTGGTCGTACATCGCTCGCTGGGCGGCGGCGTCGTTCTTCTGACGGAGGCTTGCCCCGGCGACGGCCATCTGCTCGCGGGCTTTGGCCTGCGTGGCGGCGTCGGCGGTGTCGCTGTTGGCCACGGCGTAGAAGAGGCTCGCGGCCGTCATGTCGTCGCCGGCGTCGAGCGCGGCCTGGCCCCGCTCGAACGCGGCGGCGGCTTCGCGGCTCATGCCGGCCCCGCCCTGGGCCTCGGCGAGCATGGCGTCGTACGCGGCCCGCTCGGCGGGGGCCAAGGCGTCCGGGTCGATCTGGCCGAGCGTGGCGAGGGCCTCCTGGCGGTCGCCGCCGCGGAGTTCCTGACCGGCCTTGAGCAACAAATCGCCGTCGGTCATCTCGCCGGGGGCGGCGGTGAAGCGGAAGCCGCCTTGGGCTTCAGGGGCGGCTTGAGCTGCCTGGGCGGTTGTGGCGTAATGCGCCATGACCGAAGGCACGGCCAGCGCCGCGGCGAGCGCGAGCAAGCGCTTGGTGCGTTGGCCGGTGGGAACGAAATTACGCGGGGTCGGGCTCTGAACTTCGCCTTGGGAATCGCACGTCATCGACTGGTCCTCGGTGTGGCCGTTGCGGCCGGAAAGGCCCTTGGGGCCGGTAAAGCCTTGCGGGCTGCGGGGGCCGTTGCGGCCAACGGGGCCATGCGGGCCCGAACCAACTGAACCCTGGTGGGAATCAAAAGAAGCCGCGTCGCCGGCGGGGGCAGCGTTCGGGCAGGCGGTTGGGTCGGGCTCGGGGAGCATGGCGTTCGTAATGGCCGGCGGGCCGGCGTCGTCCTTGGGGTGATCTGGATGAACCGGCCGCAACCACGGGCCGGCACAGGTTCTCAGGTTCTACGGGGTGGTTGTACCGGATGCCAGCGTCTGGGAAAACCGCCGGCCGATCAAGTCGCCCGTCAAGTCGCCCGTCAAGTCGTTCATCGAGCGGCTTGGCAGGTTAACCGCGACCTGCCCAAGCGCCGCGCCCCCGCTGCGTTGGCGACGGGCTGGTCTCGCGGGTGGCGGGGACGGGAGGCGGGTCATGGCGAAGCGTCGTTGCGGCGGCGACCCGCCGGGCGGCGGGGTCGGGTGTTCGTCCGGTCAATGTGCCAACTTGCCGTCATGGCAACCGACCTTGGGCGGGGCCGGCCGGGCCGGCGGGTCGGGGTCCTCCTTGGCCGAAGGTCGCCGAACGCTTGGACGCACGGTGAACCTCCGGGTTCCCCCGGCCACCGCGGCCGTCCGGGGGACGTCCGCGAAACCCGGGTGCCATGCCGTTGGCAACCGGCGTGAACCGGCCGCCGTGGGGCATGGGCGGGGACGGATCGTAACGCCCCGCGCCAGCACCTGCAAATCCCGCCGCCGCCGTGACGCCATGCGGAGCACGTCCGATACGGCCGCCGGCGGGTTGCCGCTCAAGGTAGGCCGCCCGAGCCGACGGCGACGAAGGTGCCCGGTGGCTTTGTGAGGTCGTAGACTCAGGCCACGATGAACGCGCTCAAAAACCTGCTGCTGCTCATGGTCGGCGGTCGCGGCGGCTTTGACTGGCCGGCGGAGATCGGCTTGCTTATTGCCCGCGTGTCGCTCGGCTTCTACATGGCCGCCGGCCACGGGTGGGGCAAAGTCCCGCCGAGTGCCGGCTTCATCGGCTACACCGAGAAGCTCGGCTTTCCGGCCCCAGAGCTCATGGCGTGGGGCGCGGGCATCAACGAATTCTTCGTGGCGATCATGCTCATGCTCGGCCTTTTCACCCGCCCCGCCGCCATTGGATTGGTGTTCACAATGGGCGTGGCGGCGTTCGTCGCCCACGGCAGCGACCCGTTCGTCGCCGCGCCCGGTGAGCCGAGCAAGGAGATGGCCATGCTGTACCTGATCCCGTTCTTGATGTTCGCCTTCACCGGCAGCGGCCGGACGGGGCTGGATTCGGTGATCCGCTCGATGCTTGCCAAAACCGGCTACCGCGAGCCGGGGCAGACCGAGCGGGGCTTTGCGGTGAATCAAGGTTGAGCCCGCAGCGTGCGTTGCCTAACCTGCCCGTTCCGAACAAGGAACCCTTATGCCCCGCGTCTGTCACTTCACCGGTAAGAAAACCCGCATGGGCCGCAGCATGACCACGCGCGGCAAGGCCAAGTACCTCGGCGGCGTCGGCACCAAGGTGACCGGCGTCTCGAAGCGCAAGTTCCGCCCGAACCTGCAAAAGGTCCGCGCGGTCGTCGACGGCAAAGTCTGCCGCGTCTACGCCTCGGCCAAGGCGATCAAGAACGGCATGGTGGTCAAGCCGCCGAAGCGGACCTGGCGGCCGGGGCAGGACGATGCCCAAACCAGCGCCTGAACCCCGGCGTACCTTGAGGTAGCTGCGACCACACCTGGCCGCCGTCCGGTTGTCAACCCGCGCCGGACTGCGACCAGGTGTGGTCGCAGCTACCTGTCCTCTTTCTGGTCCGTCGCCCCCAAGTTTTTCCCGCCCATGCCCGAGTCCGTCGCCGATCCCGCGAATGACGTGCTGCAGCGGGCGCTGGAAGACACCTTCGGCCTCGACCACTTCCGGCCCAGCCAACGCGGCGTCATCGAGGCCGCCCTCGCCGGCCGGGACGTGCTGTGCGTCATGCCCACCGGGGCGGGCAAGAGTCTGTGCTATCAACTGCCGGCCGTGGTGCGGGGCGGGCTGACTGTCGTCGTCTCGCCGCTGATCGCGCTGATGGAGGATCAGGTCCGGCAACTCAACGAGAAGAACATCAAGGCGTTGCTGCTCAACAGCAGCCTCGACGCCGCGGGCAAGCGGGACGTGTTGCAGCAGATTGAGGAGGGCTACGACGGCCTGCTGTACGTCGCGCCGGAACGCTTCTTCGCGGGCGACTTTCTGGAAATTCTGCGGCGGTCGGACGTGCGGCTGTTTGCCGTCGACGAGGCGCACTGCATCAGCCAGTGGGGTCACGATTTTCGCACCGAGTACCAACAACTCGGGGGCGTGCTGGAAAAACTCGGCCGCCCCCCGGCCCTCGCCCTCACCGCCACGGCGACCGCCGACGTCCGCGACGACATCGTCCGCAGCCTGGGCCTTGACGATCCGAAGATCACCGTCACCGGCTTCGACCGCACCAACCTCGCCTACGACGCCGAAACGATCCAGAAGAAGGCCGACAAAGAAAACCGCATCTACCAGTTCGCCAGCCGCAACCCCGGCAGTGGCATCGTCTACTGCTCGACGCGGAAGAACGTCGACGCCGTCACCGACGTGCTGGCGGCGAACTTGCCGGGGCGGACCGTCGTCGCCTATCACGCCGGCATGGATCAGGCCGCCCGGTCGGCGAACCAGGAGGCGTTCATGCAAACCGAGGGGGCGATCGCCGTCGCCACCAACGCCTTTGGCATGGGCATCAACAAGCCCGACATCCGCTGGGTGCTGCACTACAACATCCCCGGCACGATGGAGGCCTACTACCAGGAGGCCGGGCGGGCGGGCCGCGACGGGCGGGCGGCGACGTGTTTGATGCTCTACAGCTTCGCCGACAAGCGGACGCAGGAGTTTTTCATCGACAAACTCGGCGAGAACGGCGACGGCGACGTGGCCGGTTTGACGCGGATCGAGGAGCTGCAACGCCGGGCGACGGCCAAGCTCAACGGCGTGATCAACTACGCCCGCACCCGCCGTTGCCGCCGGCAGCAGATCCTCGACTACTTCGGCGACGAGCAGCAAATCGAGTGCGGCACCTGCGACATCTGCCGCGGCGGGGGCGAGGTGGTCATCCACGACAGCGACCTCGAGGTGCCCGAATCGGCCACGCTGGCGGTCCGCAAGATCCTGTCGGCCGTCGCCCGCGTCCAGCAGATGGGCACCCGGTTCGGCCTCGGCACGATTGCCGAAGTCCTCACCGGCAGCGACAACGAGCGCCTGCGCCGCTGGCGGCTCGACCAGCTCAAAACATACGGCGCACTCGGCGAGTTCCAGGCGAAGCAGGTCATCGCCATGCTCCACCGCGTGATCGAGACGGGCCTGCTCCGTCAGGTCGAACCCGAGCCGGGCCGGCCGGTGCTGGAGCTGACCCGCCCCGGCGTCACCGTGATGAAGGGCGAGACGCCCCCGCCCTCGCCGCTGGCCGATTTGCTGCCCCGCCGCCGCAACCTCGCGATCCGCAAGTCCGGCGGCCGCTCGGCGCAGGCCGACTTCGATCCCGACTTCACCCCCGAGGCCTCCGCACGTTTCGAGCGCCTCCGCCAGGCCCGCACCGACCTCGCCCGCGAGCTGGAGAAGCCGCCGTACATCGTCGCCAGCAACCGCACCCTCCAGGCCATTGCCGTCGCCGCCCCCACGACGCCCAAGGAGCTTGAAGCCGTCGCCGGGATGGGGCCGAAAAAGGTGGA
>CAYLSV010000145.1:0-6505 GCA_964386435.1 uncultured Tepidisphaerales bacterium | reverse complement strand
GGTGGGGGCCTCGGCGACATGGCGTTGCCTCACACGTCCGTCAGCTTCACCCAATCGCCGTTGGTGGTGAGGGATTGGTTGCCGGCGGCCATGGTTTTGATGTTCTCGACGATGCGGTCCAGTGAGACGGGCGGCTCGGCACCCTCGAAGAAGCGGCTCATGCCGGCGATTAATCGGGCGTACACCGGCTCGAAGTCGACGACGAAGCTGTGCAGCGTCTGGGTGGTGTGGACCGTCGCCCCGAATGCGTAGCCACCGCGGCGTTCCAGGCGAATCCTCGCCAGCCGGCCATCGGCGTAACGAAGGTCGGCCAGGTCGCGGTCGGGCGTGCTGCTGGCGCGCACCGCCTCGACACCGGGGCCGAGGATGGCGTCGGCGAGCTCGACGCTGTGGACGCCGTAGAAGTAGAGTCCGGCCATCGCGTCGTTCAACTCGCCGGGGCCGACGACGTCGACGGCCACGACCTCGCCGGGCAGCTTCGCGACGTCCTCGAGCTCCTTGGCGAACCGTAGCGAGCTGGCCGAGTAGCAGCGGGCGCCGGTCTCCCGCACGATGCCCGCCAAGCGGTCGGCCTCGGCGGGCGAGCAGGTCAGCGGCTTGTCGATGTACGTCGGCAAGCCCCGCCGCAACGCGGGCGTCGCGTGGGCCAGATGCTCGTGGCCGTTGACGCTCAGCACCAGCACGCCGTCGACCTGATCGAGCAGCGCGTCCATCGACTTGGCGTCGGCGACGCCCATCTGCCGGGCCTCGGTTTTCCAACCTTCCACGTCTTTTTCCGGCAGAAAGTGCTCGCCCGGATCGAACATCGTCGTCACCCGGCAGCGGCCCTCGCCGGCGTCGGTGAGCGCGTGCAGCCGGCTGGTGAACGCGGGCAGGTGGGAGGAGTCGACGCCGACGACGCCGAGGCGGACGGGGTTGGCTGAGTTGGTCACGGCGGCAGGTTAGGGAGTCGTCGAACGTCGGATTCGTCCCGCCGCCGGCTCACTCGGATTGCGGCCAATCGTCGGTGCGGAACGGGCCGGCGGGCAGGTTCTGGGCATTGACGAGGTTGGCGTCGGCCGGGTTGGCGGCCCAGGCGTACCGCACGGCCACCGGATTCGCCACAGCGTCGCTGCTGACGATCACCGTGTCGCCGTCGATCACGGCGTCGGCTCGGTGGAACACGCGGTCGTCGCCGGCGAGGGTGAAGCCGCCGACGGCCGCGCCGTCGCGGGTGGCGAGGCCGGCGGCGCGGGTGAAGCGGATTATCGCCCGGTTGCCGTCGAACGCGGCGTCGTCAAACAGCGGGCCGCCGGGCACGACGTCGGGGCGGTCGTAGACGTCGTGCAGCGCCCACCGCGCCAGCCGCAAACCGACGTCTTTTTTGTTCCGCGGGTGGATGTCGTCGGCCTCGCCGATGTCGATGGCGACGGCCATGCCGGTGTGCGGCACAGTGAGGAGCGTGTGCCGCTGGGCGTCACGCAAACGGGCCCAATCGACGTCCGTCGGATGGTCGGCGATCGGCATGAACGATGCCAGCTGCACGAACCCGAACGGCAATGCCGGCTGCCGAAAAACTTCTCGCCAGCTTTCGATCATCAGCGGAAACAGGGTGCGGTACTGCTCGTGCCGGCTTGCGTTGTTCTCACCTTGATACCAGATGACGCCGCGCCAGGTCATCGGCACGATCGGGGCGATCATGCCGTTGAACAACCAGCCGGGGCGGTTCTGGTCGGGCAGGTCCTCGCTGTAACTCAGCGTGCGGCGGGCGGCGTCGTCGCGCTCGAGCGCGCCGGCGGGCGTCCACGCCTCGGCCGACGTGCCGCCGAACGCCGACTGCACGATGCCCACCGGCACGCCCAGCTCGGCCCGAAGCTCGCGGCCGAAGTGGTAAGCAACCGCCGAAAACTCCGCAGCCGCGCGTTCGTCGTCAAGCTGCCAGCCGGTGTTCTCGACGGTGCTCTGCGGCGTCTCGTTCGACCGCAGTTCGATGCGGAACAGTCGAAGCTCGCGATCGCCGGCGGAACTGAGCAACTGCCGCACGTCGCCCGGCCGCAGGCTCTTGACGGGCCACTGCATGTTGCTTTGCCCCGACGCCAGCCATACTTCGCCGACGAGCACGTCGCGGAGCGTGACGGTGTGGCCGACGCTGGCGACCGTCATCTCGTGCGGCCCGCCGGCCTCGAGCGGCTCCAGCGTCGCCAGCCATTGCCCCCGTGCGTCGGCGGTTGACGTCACCGATTGCCCGGCGACTTCGACCCGCACCTCCGCCAGCGGCAACGCCCGGCCGAACACGTTCACCGGCAACTCCCGCTGCAGCACCATGTGGTCCGTGAACGGGTCGGCGAGCGTCAGGCGATCGGCGGGCATGGTGGTCTGGCCAACGGCAACGCTCGGCAACAGGACAAACAGGAACGCGAGGCAGCGGCGCATTGCCCACGATATGGCCGACGATTCGTGGGGCCTCAGCATTGCCGCAACTCATCAGAGAGGCACCGTGACACAGATCGCAGCGAGACGCCCTAGTCTGCGGCCATGAGCTCGCCGAGTCTGAAGGAGATGATGCACGTTGCGGTCGAGGCCGCCCATCTGGGCGGGCGGCGGACGCTGGCCCACTTCAACGCCGGCGTCGAGGTCGAGGACAAGGCCGACGACACGCCCGTCACCGTCGCCGACCGCGACGCCGAGACGGCCATCCGCGGCTTCCTCTCCAAGCACTACCCGACCCACACCATCGTCGGCGAGGAGCACCCCGACGCGCCGGGCGACCCGGATTACAAGTGGATCATCGACCCGATCGACGGGACCAAAAGCTTCATCCACGGCGTGCCGCTGTACGGCGTGCTGATCGGCTGCGAGGTCCGCGGCCGGCCGAGCGTGGGCGTGATCCATCTGCCGGTGTTGGGTGAGACGGTGTTCGCGGCCGACGGCGAGGGGGCGTACTTCAACGGCGGCCGGGCGCGGTGCAGCGCGGTGACGAAGCTGGCCGACGCGACGATCTTGGCCGGCAGCATCACGCGGGCCATCGACCGCTCGAACGCCTACCGCGCCCTGGCCGACCGGGCCAAGCTCAACCGCGGCTGGGGCGACGCCTTCGGCTACGCCTTGGTCGCCACCGGGCGGGCCGAAATCATGCTCGACCCGAAAATCGCCCCATGGGACTGCAGCCCCATGCCCCCCATCATGCGCGAAGCCGGCGGATGGGCCGGCAACTGGAACGGCGAGGAGAACATCCACGGCCCCGACTGGCTCGCCGTCTGCGCTGGCCTAAAGGACGAGATCCTCGCCACCCTCAAAGCGCACCCGACCCGCGAGGCGTGGTCCTTCCCAACGACCTGACCGGCCGCATGAGCACCACCGCCGGCGTCGCCAGCAAGCCCGCCACGGCGACGAGCAACGGCGAGAATTGGCCGACAAATGCAAAGGCGAACGTCGTCAGGCTCTGCATGAGCAGTAGCACCACCAACGCCCAGCGGGCCCAGCCGTGCCGCCGAATGGTGAAGTAGCCGACAATGGCGTAGAAGGCCACGGCGAGGGTGACGCTGGGTAGTGCCATCGTGTTCTGTTCGAAGGTGACGATGGCGAGCCCGGCGAGCCCCATGCCGTTCACGCCGGCAATCGCCGCCTCGTGCGTGGTCATGGCGGGGCAGGATATGCCGACGCACCCACCCCCGGCCGGACCTCCGCCGCGTGGCGGCGGGGCTGCACTCGCGGTCCGAGCAACTTTCTCTGCGGGAGCAGCCCGCCACGACGCTGCAGGGATGTGGCCGGGGGCGGCGCGTGATGCAACGAAGCAGCGACGCTACTCCACGCTGCGGGTCCGACACGCGTGCGTCGTTGAGGCCCCCACCGCCGTTACCACGGCGATGGGAGCCTCAGCGATACCGAGGGGCAACTCAGTGTGCCGCCCGCTCTGCCCATTCCTCCGCTAGCTCGCGGTCCTCATAAATCTCCACCACGGCCGCGAAGGCGTCCTCGGCGTTCTCGCGGGTCTCTCGCAGGGTATCGCCCTCGGTGATCAGTTTGGGCAGCAGCGGACTGGTGGCGGTGTGGGTCCGCCCTCGGGCTGGGGCGTGAAAACCAGCGGGACGCGGTGGGTCATGCCCGAAGTCTACGAAACCTTGTGCGGCTTGAGAAGGGCCGCGGCCCACGCGGCGTCCTCGGGGGCGAGATCCGGCGGCGGGGGCGGAGCCGAGTAGTTGGCGTCGACGTCGTAGCAGGCGCGGTCGTAGGCGGCGGTGAGGGCGATTTGCAGGTCGAGGTGGACGTCGGGCTCGCCAGCACGCAGGGGGACAGGCAGGCTGGGCAGCTTTTGGCGGAGATTGATCGGGAAGAAGTACTGCCGGCGGAATTCCTCGTCTTTGCGTGGCGTGCGGTCGAGGTAGGCGGCGTAGGTGCATTGATGGCGGTGGTCCGGCAGCACGCTCGGCTCGCCGCCGCGGAGCAGGTCGATCTCGAGCCAGCTCGCGGACGACGTGGTGACTTCGTCCCGCTTGTCCAGAAGCACGTCGCGGTCGTTGCTGCCGTGCCGCTTGCTACCCGGGGTGAGCAACTCGATGACGGTGATGAGTTCGCGGCTCTGGCCGTCGCGGAGGACAAGGGGCCGCTTCGTCTGAAACTGGCCAATCATGCGTGTCACCTCGACCGCCGCGGCTGTCACGGCGGCCGGCTTGGTGGCCACAGCGATTTCGTCCTCATCCAGCCCCAGCACCCGCACGTCCGGCACCAGGCGCACCGCCGAGCCGCCCTCGGGATCGGTCAAGAACGTGTACTGCTCGAGCCGGGCGAGGTAGCCGGGGGAGACCTGCGGCTGGATCTGCCCCGCGAACTCGTTGAGCAGGCGGGTATGCACGTCCGGCCACAGGTCGGCGGCTTCCAGGTACGGGTCCATTCCTGGGAACGGCGATGGCGTGAAAGATGTTAGTCGCGTCGCAGGCCGGCCTCGCGGAGCAGACCATCGGCCCACGCGGCGTCGGCCTCGGTCAGCGGTGGGTCGGGCGGTCGGCGGTAGTCGATCATCAGGTCGTACCCGGCGGCGTCGTAGGTGGCGGCCAACGTCCTCTGCAGCTCCAGCGGCACCCGACCGTGCTCGGGCCGCAGCGGGACGGCGATTGTCGGCAGCGGCTGACGCAAACCGACCGGCCACGCCAGGCACCGCCGCCGGTCGTCGGCTTCGAAAGGTTCGCTGTAGATGCGGTAGGCCGCGTCGGCGAAGATGCCCGGCTGCGTCGGCCGCTCGCCGCCGCGGAGCAAATCGATCTCGAGCCAGTTCACGCCCTGATCAACGGTCGCCCGCCGCTTCTGCCGGAAGGCGTCGCGATTGACACCCGGCCGCTTGTTCGTGGGGCTGGCGATCTCAATGATCGTGACTAGGTCGCCGCTGCCGGTGGCCCGCACTTCCACGAACTTCTCAGTTGGCTCATCGAGGACCACAATGGCGTCAGCCGTCAAACCGACCGGCGGCGTCTCCGGCCGCACCGGCCGCACGTTGATCTTCGCGTAGTGCGTTGGCCGCAGCAACGGCGTGAGTTGCCGGCTGACCTCGCAGATCAAGGTGACATGGACGTCCGACCAGAGCGCCGCCGCTTCCAGGTACGGGTCCATCCCAGGAAAGGGCGACGGCATGGCCTCATCATAACCGCCGGGCGGCTCAGATGCCCAGGCGCTCCCGGGTCACCTCGAGTGCGTCGATGGCCCACGCCTGCGAGGTCTGCCACGCCGCACCGGCGGTGGTCGGGCGGGCGATGACGAAGCCGGCGGTGGCGACAATGCCCAGCAGCGCGGCGGCGGCGAGCAGGCGGGCGGGGCTCGGGCGGCGGCGCGGGGCGGTGAGCGGCTGCTGCATCGCCGTGGTCCAGGCGGCCGGCAGGGTCGCCTTGATGGGCGTGGCGTTGGCGAGGCTCGGGTCGACCAGCACCGACTCGTCGGCCGGCGGCGACTGGCGGCTGTTGCACGATTCACACCGCTCGGCCCGCGGGCCGACTTCTTCGCCGCACCGCCAGCACACGCCCAGCAGCCGGCTCACGCCGCGGGTCTGCTTGGCGCGGGTCCACATCTGCCGGGTGGTCGGGCCGCGGATGACGGCCTCGGGGCCGACCTTTTTGGCGACGATCAGCTCGGCGAGCGTCCGCAGATCCATGCCGGGGGCGGCCGGGTTGCGGTCCTGGTAAACGTACCACGGCCCGAGCCTGGCGGCGGTGCTCTGGCGGGTGGCCGGGCCGTCCTTGAGGCCGCAGCGGGGGCAGGGCTTCACCCCCTCCCGCGGCCGGGCGGCGGCGCAGAACGGGCAGACCGCCTGCCCGGCCACGAGCGGCTTCTGGCGGACCGCCCGCATCACCGGCTTCGCCCCGGCGGCGGGCGCGGGCGGCTTGAGGTGTGTCACCTGTGTCGTCAACGCGTTCACCATACACCATGACGCCGCCGAACGTCGGGCGCGTCGGCGGCAGTCGGCTTCGTCCAGTCGCGTGCGTCGCTGAAACCCCCACCGCCGTGTAACGGCGGGGCTACACCCGCTCTTCCACGTGCT
>CAYLSV010000144.1:2371-6602 GCA_964386435.1 uncultured Tepidisphaerales bacterium | reverse complement strand
GAAGTCCAACCCGTTCCCGATGAGCATCTTCGAGAACGTCGTCTTCAGCCTCCGCGTCGACGGTGAACGCCGCAAGGGCGTGCTGGAAGAGGTGGCCGAAAAAGCCCTCCGCGGCGCGGCCCTGTGGGAGGAGGCCAAAGACCGTTTGCACGAATCGGCCCTCGGCATGAGCGGCGGGCAGCAGCAGCGGCTGTGCATCGCCCGCGCGATCGCCGCCGAGCCGGAGGTGCTGCTGATGGACGAGCCGTGCAGCGCCCTTGACCCGCTGGCCACCGGCAAGATCGAGGATCTGATTGACGAACTCCGCGGCCAGTACACCGTGCTGATCGTCACCCACAACATGCAGCAGGCCACCCGCTGCAGCGACTACACGGCGTTCATGTACCTCGGCCGCCTGGTCGAGTACGGCCCGACCGAGACGCTCTTCCAAACCCCCCACGTCCCGGAAACCGAAGACTACGTCACCGGCCGCTTCGGGTGAGCACGGGGTGGGCTGCGCCTGACTTTCAAACCGCGCTGACTACCGGCGCAGCCCAGCCGCCCACGCGGCGAAGGTCCGGACGATCACCAAGCGACTCCCTCCGCAGGATTAGCCCCGCCGCCACGCGGCGGAGGTCCGGCCGGCCGCCCCGCTACAGTTGACCATGCAGCACCGCACCCTCGGCTCCACCGGCCTCTCTGTCGGCGTCGTCGGCTTGGGCACTTGGCAACTCGGCGGCGAGTGGGGCCGCGATTACTCACAAAGCGAGGCCGATGCGATCGTGGACGCGGCGCGGGAGTCTGGCATCAACCTGATCGACACCGCCGAGTGCTACGGCGACCACGAGTCGGAGCGATTGGTGGGCGGCGCAATCGAGCGCGATCGCGATCATTGGGTCGTCTGCACCAAGTTCGGCCACAAGTACCACGGCTTCATGGACCGCACCGAGCCCCGCGAGCCAAGCGACGTGCGGCGGCAATTGGAGGACTCGCTCTCGGCCCTGCGGACTGATCGCGTTGAGGTGCTGCAGTACCACAGTTGGGGCGATGAGCAGTTCTTCCGGGACGACGTGCTCGCCGAGTGCCAGAAGCTCAAGGACGAGGGCAAGCTGCTGCACCTCGGCAACAGCATTGGCAGCAACCAGAACCTGAAGCAGACCGCCGCCAGCGGCGGGCGTGGCGTCGAGGTCATCCAGCTCATCTACAACCGCCTCGACCGCGCCCCCGAAGCCGACGTACTGCCGAGCTGCCGGACGCAGAACCTGGGCGTCCTCGCCCGCGTCCCGCTCGCCAGCGGCTACCTGACCGGCAAGTACCGCCCCGGCGACACGTTCGAGACGAAGAACGACGTCCGCACCCGCCACGACCCCGCCGCCCGCGACGAGAAGCTCGCCGAGGTCGCCCGCATCCAACGCGATGAAGTCCCACCCGGCACCGACATGGCCACCTGGGCCCTCGCCTGGTGCCTGCGGCACGAGGCCGTCACCTGCGTCATCCCCGGCTGCAAAACGCCCGCCCAAGTCCGCACCAACGCCGCCGCGGCCGAGCTTGTTGAGCAATGGTGATGTTCCGGATGTGGACCCTCAATGAACTGCGGCCCGGCCGCGTGTTCAAATTTGTTGTGCTGACGGTGTCGGCTCGACTGGCGACGACGGTGAGCGTGTTGCTCATGTGGACAACCCTCGGCGTGATTCCGGCGGTCGGGCTCAATCTGACGGTGGGAACGCCGGATCCCGAAAAGTGGTGGCTGCAAGAGGTCATTCTTCCAGCCGGGCTCTTCGCCGGCTGGATCCTGCTACTCGCGTTTATAACAATGGTCATGGTCGCTGCACAGCGATCCATTTTCATCACGCGCCTGAGCCAGCTTGACCAGGCCCAGCTGCTTTTCGGGGCGTCGTTCTTCGACATGTTCTGGATCTTTCCGGCGGCTTCGTTCGTCGGGCCGATTCTCACGATCTCTGGCGAGCCGGTTGCCGCGGGCGTGGTCGCGGCCGCGATGATCAGCGTCGGCGTGCTGGCGTGGGCCCGCCGGTACTACGTTTGGTCCGAAGCGTGGGAGGCCCTGCGGCAGGATGGGCGACCAACGCAAACGCCGTGATGCCTCTTTACCGGCGGCGCAGCAGCGTCAGGCCGGTGGCGGTGAGCAGGCCGAGCGTGGCCGGTTCGGGGATGGTGGCGGTGCCGCGGGCGAGGAGGTTGGCGCTGACGGTGAGGTCGATTTGCGGGTCGTCGTCGACCTGGCCCTGGAAGGTGATCGGGCCGCTGAGGACGAGGGCGACGTCGTCGCCGCCAAGCGGGGTGCTGGCGAGGGTGGCGAGGCTGTTGGCGGGCAGGGTCAGGACGATCGGGTTGCCCGCAAGGTCATTGTTGGCCGGGTCATCGCCGATGAAACTGACGAAGCCCTCGTCGAGCGTGAGCGTGGTGCCGGCGAGGTCGACCAGGCCCGTGGGCGAGACGACCAGCGGGCCGCCGCTGAGGGTGCCGCGGACGCCGGTGGAGGAGGCGACCGGGATGAGGCCGAGGCTGATGCTCACGTCGGTGAGGCCCAAGTCGGTGCCGGGCAGGAACTCGAGCGAGTCGGGCAGCAGCCCGTCGAAGCCGACGTCGGCGGCGACCGTGCCGCTGACGTCGGTCGAATCGTTGACCGTAATGCTGCCGAGGATCGGCACCACCGCGTCGACTTGGAAGTCGGCCCGGTTGACGCCCGGCCCGGCGGCGTCGAGCATGAAGTCGACCGGCACCGCAAGCGCCATTGCGGGCAGGGCGAGGAGTGCGACGGCGGGCAGATGGCGGGTGGGGTGCATGTTCCCCGACATCATGTGCCATGGCGGCCCGGCGGACAACCCAATTCTGCGCGGGCCGGCTCAGGTGGTCGCGGTGGTCCGCTTGGTGTGAACGCGGTCGTAGGCGTCCTTGACGGCCGGGCGGGCGTCGTCCCAGTTGCGGTAGGCCTTGCCGCGGCCGTCGGCTTGGTTGGTGGTGTGCTCGGTGTAGGCCTTGGCGAGGACGGGCTCGTTCTTGTCGAACGGTTGGTCGCTCTGGTTGGCGGCGTGGGTGCCGAAGGCGTAGCTGTCGCGGTGATCGTCGAAAGTGTCGCCCTCGTTGACGTAGTCACGGCCGGTGAAGTTTTCGCGCCAGTAATCTTCTTCCTCGGTCGGGTCGACGGCCTCGCCGATGCCGTGACCGATCAGGCCGCCGGTGATGCCGCCGGCAATCGCGCCGATGGCCATGCCGATCGGGCCGCCGAGTGCGCCCAAGGCCGCCCCGGTGGCCGCGCCCGAGGCGCTGCCGATGCCGGTGCCGACCGGGTGGCTGCCGGACTCGCCGGTGATAGGGTCGGGGTTCTTGTCAGGATTTTTGTCGTGGTCGTTGTTCACGCCAGTCATGTGCAAGAGGTGTGCCACGACCGAATGGGAGGCGATCGAGTAATTGGTCTGGTTAAAGCGTCATGGTGCCGGGACCTTGCAGATCGACGCGGAATTGGCGATGGAGTCGGGCGAGGAATTTGGTCAAGCCTTCACCCGTGGCGGCGCTGACGGGAAGCCGATCCGGCGGGGCGGGGGCGAGGTCGGCTTTGTTCCAGACGGCGAGCGAGCCCGGCGGCGGCGGCTCGTCGGCGTCGGGGGCGGCGACATGGACGATCAAATCGGCGACGTCGATCGCCTCGGCGCTGCGGGCGATGGCGGCGGCCTCGATGGCGTCGTCCGTCAGTCGGCGGCCGGGGGTGTCGGTTAAAAGGATCGGCAGGCCCGCGGCGTCGGCGACCTCGTCGGCCCAGTCGCGGGTCGTGCCGGGGGTGTCGCTGGTGATGAAACGGTCACGGCCCAGCAGCCGGTTGCACAGCGTGCTCTTGCCGGCGTTGGGGCGGCCGATCACGGCGACGCGGGGCACGGCCAGGGCGATCCGCAGCGTGTCTGGGTAGTCATCCGGCGGCAGGTTTTCGCGGTGGCGACGCGGTTGGTCGAGCAGGAGCCGCACCACGGTGCGTGTCAAAGCTCGCGGTAGTGCGGCGGCAACCAGCTCGTCAAGCGTCCGCGGGGTGGGCGGCTCGCCCTCGGCACATCCTGCCGCCACGGCGAGGTCGATCACACGGCGGGCGAGGTACGGGCTGCCGTGGAGGTGGAGTTCGATGGAGTTGTCGGTCCGGCGGAGCACGAGCGGGTCGTTGTCGTTTATTTCATCGATGCGCGCCACTTCTGTACCCTCGCCAGTCCTGAAATCCGGAAGATGGGCCCTTACCGCCTGGCCTTCC
>CAYLSV010000144.1:0-2361 GCA_964386435.1 uncultured Tepidisphaerales bacterium | reverse complement strand
CGATGGAGTTGTCGGTCCGGCGGAGCACGAGCTGGTCGTCGATGACTTCGCCGGCGTCGGTGAGCTTGGCGTGACGCGGCCGATAGTCGGGCACCACGCTGAGGTGTCGCCCGGCGAACACCTCGGCGGCCGGGCCGGCGAGGCGGACGACGCCGATGGCGGCGGTGCCGGGCGGCGTGAGGATGGATGCGACCGACGCCACGCGGCCTCAGGTGCCGTGCTGGATGTGGTGGTTGGCGTAGGCGAGGGCAACGCCGTAGAGGGTCAGCTCCGGGCTGACGGCGTGGACAAGTTCCCAGCCGTCGAACAGAGTGCGGGCGTCGCCGCCGCTGACGATAATTTCGGGCCAGCCGCCCTGCTCGACGGCGAACTGCTCGGAGGCCTGCTGGACGAGGCCGCGGATGGCGTGGCGGACGCCGCCGCGCATGGCGTCTTCGGTGTCGGTGCCGACGTGGCCGTCGTGCTTGGCCGGCTCGACGATGGGCAGCCGGTTGTTCGTGGCGCTGCGCAGGCTCTCGAGTTGGGTCTTGAAGCCGGGCGCGATGAAGCCGCCGAGGAACGTGCCGGCTTCGTCGCAGAAGTCGACGGTCACAGCGGTGCCGGCGTCGACGACGCAGCAGCTTTTGCCCATCTGCTCGTGGGCGGCGGCGATGTTCAGCACGCGGTCGACGCCCGCCCCGGTGGCCAGGACCTTCACCGGCAGGTCCAGGTCCTGCCCGACCCAGGCGACGGATTTGCCGATCGCCGCCTTCACCGCCTCGGCCACCTCGCCGGCCAGTTCGCCCGCCGAACTGACCCCGGCCACCTCACCGCCGGCCCCCTCCAAATGTTTCCACGCCTCGGCGATCATGCCGGGCCAGTCGGCCTTCTGGGCGTGGCTGACGTTGCGGGCGTAAACGAGTTCGCCGCTCTTGAAGACGCCGATGCCGGTGCGGGTGTTGCCGACGTCGACCGCGAGGAGGTTGATGTCCATGGATGCTTCCGAGAAAACGGGCGGCGATGGTAGGCGGGAGGTGGTGAGCGAAGAGACGAAGGGACAAAGAGATGAAGAGATTGAGTGACGAATAGACGAAGAGACGAAGTGGCGGAAGCCAACAGCTTCTCCGTCTGTCTGTCTCTTTATCTCTCCGTCTCTTTCGCCTCAAAGCCAACGTTGGTCCTGCGCAAGGGTCTCCCCCATCATGCACGTCATCGCCGAACCGCTGGAGTCCCGTCGTCTGCTCGCGAGCATTGAGTTGTTCGGGCGGGTGTTGTGGATCGAGGGCACCGACGCCGGGGATTACGTCCGGCTCGATCGGGATACGTCGCCGGGCGTGCTGAACGTGCAGGTGAACGATGTGGTCCAGAGCTTCGACTACGGCTCGATCATCCGGGCGTACGTCCTGACGTTCGACGGCGGTGACGACGTCGACGTGACGCCGGCGGTGGCCATCGAAACACGCATCTACACCGGCGAGGGCGACGACTCGATCGCCGGGGGCAGCGGCCGGGACTACATCTTCGCCGGGCCCGGCGATGACACCGTGACCGGCGGCAAAGGGGCCGACTTCCTGCGGGGCGACTTCGGCAACGACGTGCTCAACGGCAACCAATCGTCCGACCGGTTGTGGGGCCACTTCGACGACGACATCCTGATCGGGCAGAGCGGCTTCGACACGCTCGACGGGGCCGGCGGCGACGACATCATCTTCGGCGACGACGACGCCGACGTGATCCTCGCCGGGGCCGACAACGACACCGTCGACGGCGGCCGGGGCGATGACGAGATCGACGGCGAGGAGGGCGCGGACGACATCTTCGGCGGGGCCGGCTTCGACTTCATCGACGGCGGCAGCGGCGATGACGACTTGCTCGGCGGCGACGGGGCCGACGAGCTGCAGGGCTGGGAGGGCGAGGACTTCATCCGCGGCGGCTTCGGCAACGACCTGCTCTGGGGCGGGGCCGACGACGACACGCTCTTGGGCGAAGAAGGCGATGACCGCCTCCGCGGCGTCGGTGGCGATGACGTCCTGGAGGGCGGCGATGGCGACGACGACTTGTTCGGCCTGGCCGGCGACGACGAGCTGTTCGGCGGCCGGGGCGACGACTTCCTCGACGGCTGGAACGATGACGACACCCTCGACGGCGGCAGCGGCTTCGACACCCTGTTCGGCGGCGACGGCGACGACGTCCTGTTCGCCGACGATGGCGGCTTCGAGGACGACCTCTACGGCGAGGACGGCGACGACGACCTCTACGGCGACTACCTCGACGACCTCTTCAGCGGCGGCGACGGCTTCGACCGCTACTTCGACGAGGACGGGTTCCGGTTCGACTAAGTGACTTTCAGCCGTCGGCGGGAGCCGGCGCGTCCGGTGCTGG
>CAYLSV010000143.1:0-7049 GCA_964386435.1 uncultured Tepidisphaerales bacterium | reverse complement strand
CGGTGCTGGACGCGCCGGCTCCCGCCGACGGCCAAAAGTTCAAGTCGCTTCCGCCGGCTCCTCGTCCGAGTTGATGACCCGCCCGAACCACCAGCCGCGGCCCTCGGGCGAGAGGTCAAACAAGTCGCCCGCCCGCAGCTTTCTCCGGCTGCGACGCAGCTCCCGCAGGTCAGGCCCCCACTTCGTCTTGGCCATACTCGCCGCAGGCTAGGCTCGCCCGTGTCCAAGTTGTTTGATGAGAAGGCCGATTCCACGCTCACCGTCAGCGACCTCACGCGGATTATCAAGGCGGCGCTCAAGGCGGAGTTGCCGGGGCGGATCGTGGTGCGGGGGGAGGCGAGTAACGTGCGCTGGCAGGGTGCCGGGCACTTCTACTTCACGCTCAAGGACCGCGGGGCGAGCCTGCCGATGGTGATGTTCAATTCGGCGGCGGCGAAGCTCAAGTTCACGCCGGAGAACGGGCAGGAATTGCTGGCGACAGGGGCGATCGATCTGTACGAGCCGCACGGCAAGTACCAGTTCAACGCGACGCGGCTGGAGCCGGTGGGCGAGGGGGCGCTGGAGCTGGCCCGGCGACAGTTGGAGGCGAAGCTGTCGGCCGAGGGACTGTTCGAGCCGGGGCGGCGGCGGGCGGTGCCGAAGTATCCGCGGGTGATCGTCATCGTCAGCAGCCGGAATGCCGCGGGGTATCAGGACATCCTGAAGGTCTTCGCCCGGCACCGGCACCTGGATGTCTTCCTGCTGCCGGTGGCCGTGCAGGGCAAGAACTCGGCGAGCGAGGTGTCGGGGGCGCTGCGGGCGCTCTCGCCGTACGCCGGGCGGATGGACGTGGTGCTGCTGTGTCGCGGCGGCGGGTCGAAGGAGGATTTGGCGAGCTTCTCGGAGGAATCCGTCGTGCGGGCGGTGAGCGACTGCCGAGTGCCGATCGCGACGGGCATCGGGCACCAGACGGACGTGTCGCTGGCGGACCTCGCCGCCGACCATCACGCCCACACGCCCACGGCGGCGGCGGAGTACGTGACGCGGCATTGGGAGGACGCCCCGGATTTGCTCGACAACCACCGGGCCCGCCTGAACGTCGCCGTCCGTGATTCGGCCAAGCACGCCCGGCAGCGGCTGCGGGAGATGGCCCGGCACGAGCTGTTTCGCCGCCCCACCGACCTTGTCGATCATCGTCGGCAACGCCTCGACGATTTCGCCGGACGGCTGGTGGGCGGCTTGCGCGATGCCGCTCAATCAGCCGAGCGGCGGCTGGGCGTGGCGCGGCGGCGGGTGGAGTCCGTCCACCCCCGCCACCAGATCGAGAAACGCCAACACAACGTGGAGGCCACGGCGAGGCAACTCGCCGCCGCGACGCAGAGACGACTGACGGCGGCGACCGAGCGGCTGGCGCGGGCAGAGCATCGGCTCGACCGGCTGCGGCCAGAGCAGTCGGTGGACGATCGCCGCCGAGTTTTGGCCGACGTGGCGACGAAGCTGAACCGCGCCTTCGCCCAGCGCCACGCGGCGGCCCGTCGTGAACTGGTGGACGTTCAACGGCGACTTCCCGCCGCTCAAGCCGCCCGCCTCGCCACCGGCCGGCGGCAGCTTGAGGTCGTGCGGGCGAGGCTGCAGGCGCTGAACCCAACGGCGGTGTTGGCCCGCGGCTTCACGTTGACCCGCCGCGGCGATGGAACGCTGGTCCGCCGCGTGGGTGACGTCGCGGCGGGAGATGAGGTGACGACGGTGACATCGGATGGTGAGATCCGCTCGCGCGTCGAAGGTTGACACGTTGCCCGCTCGACTGCGTGAGGTGCTGCGACCCCATTTGGTCGCAGCTACCTTGGTTCGTCGATGACTCGTCGACGCCGGTCCCGTTGTCGCCACGGCGCGGGGGATCGCCTGGTTGTGACATCGCCGGTGGTGCGGTTATGCTCCACGACCCCCGACCGTTGGCGTGGCCGACGGTGATCGATCGCCCCGAGGAGACCGAATGTCCGCCAGCCTGTGGATCGCCGCCGACCCGGCCGCTCTGGAAGCCCTCACCCTGCCGCTGGCGGCGGCGGCGCGGGTGCTGTCGGACCCGCCGGCCTACGCGCCGTTCGTCAGCTACCTGCTGCCCATCCCGTTCCTCATCGTCCTGCTGATCTGGGCCAAGCTGCTCGCCTGGGCCGACAAGGACGCCGAGGCGGCCCGCATGCCGCGAGAAATGCTCAACCTCGGCCTGCTCGGGGCGACCATCCTCGCCGTCGCCGCCTTTTTCCTGCTGCCCAACTTCTTCCTCGCCTTCGGGGCGTTCCTGCTCATCCTTGGCATTGCCGCAGGCGTCTACCTCGTGCTCCGCAAGCAACAAGTCGGCCTCGAAGACCTCGGCCCGGAGTTCAAGGAGGCCGTGGCCGGCACGTTCCGCGGCAAGGGCGACAAGGTGAGGAAAGCCGAGGAGCACGATCTGCCCGAGGGCGAGATCCTGATCTACAACAAGGCCGGCAGCGCCGTGCCCGCGCCCGAGGCCGAGAGCGACGCCCGGCCGCTTTGGATGAACGCCCAACAGCTGCTCGCCGCCCCGATCATCAAGGGTGCCGAGCGGATCGACCTTGTGCCCAAGAGCGGGCAGAGCCAGGTGCGGTATTCGGTCGACGGCGTGACCTACCCCGGCCCCGCCTTCGAGGCCGGGGCGGCGGCGGGGACCATCGCCTACCTCAAGAACCTCATCGGCCTCAACCCCACCGAGCGGCGCAAGCCCCAAGCCGGCAAAATGGACGTGAAGTCGGCCGGCGAGAAGCACAAGCTGGCCATCCAAACCCGCGGCTCCACCGAGGGCGAACACCTCAAGATCGAGGTCGACGTCGAGCAGCGGTACAACAAGACGCTCAAGGACCTCGGCTTCCGCAAGAGCCAGCTCGAGCTGCTCGAGGCCGAGAAGGAGACCGGCGGCATTGTGCTCGTCGCCGCCCCGCCGAACAACGGGCTCAAAACGCTGCTCTACGCGATGATGCGGCACCACGACGCCTTCACCCAGCACATCCAGACGCTGGAGTACGAGCAGGCGACAGAGCTGGAGGGCATCTCGCACAACGTGATGGAGCGTGACCAGGACGAGGCCGACCGCATCGACTGGGTGACGAGCCAGCTGCCCGACATCCTCATGGTGCAGCGGCTGGAGAATCCGGCGAGTGCGAAAAAGCTGACGCAATACGCGCAAAGCAACCGGGCCTACGTCGGCATCCGCGCCGGCAGCGCGTTCGACGCCCTGACCCGCTGGCGGAAGTTCGTCGGCGACGACAAGCTGGCCCTGGCCAATGTCCAGCTCGTCATCTGCGGCCGCGTGTTCCGCCGGCTCTGTGCCGCGACGAAGGTGGCGTTCAACCCCGACGCCGCCACCCGCAAAGCGATGAGCATTCCGGCCGATAAGCAGATCACGCTTTACCGCCCGCACATCGGCCCGATCCTCGACGCCAAGGGCAACGAAGTGCCGGACCGGTACTGCCACGGCTTGGGCTACAAGGGCCGGATCGGGGCGTTCGAGATCCTCAAGGTCGACGACGAGGTCCGCCAAGCCATCCGCGCCGGCGGCGGCGGACAGCAGATCAAGAGCCTGTTCCGCAAGCAAAACGGCCGGTACATTCAGGAGATGGCCCTTGGCCTCGTGCAGGTCGGCGAGACGGCGCTGCCCGAGGTCCAGCGGGTGCTCAAGGGCGAGGACACGCCCGCCCCCAAACGCCAGTCCGCCCAAAAGCCTCAGCCCGCCGCCACCTGAAGTGTTGCGACATTCGCCATGATTATCAGCATCATCGCCATCCTGCTCATCGGCTTCATCGCGTATTGGCACACGGTGCAAGGCGCGTTCAGCGGCGTGCTTAGCGCGGCGCTGGCGATGACCGCCGCCGTCGTCGCCGTTGGCGTTGGGCCGTACTTCGCCGCCCTATTCCAGCAGGGCGGGTTCGCGCCTTACGCCGATGCGGTGTGCATGTGCGTGCTGTTCGCCCTCATCTACTTCATCGGCCGGGTGATCTTCGACAAGGTCGTGCCCGGCAGCGTGCGGATCAACAACACGATCGACAAAGTCATCGGCGGCTTGTGCGGCCTCGTCGCCGGGGCAATGTCCCTGGGCGTGCTGGGCGTCGCCGCCGAGTCGATGCCGTTCGGCACCGGCTACGCGATGCATGCCCGGTACGCGACGGAGACGAAGAACGTCACCGTCCGCGACACCCGCCGCCGCCGGCAGGATTTGTCCGTCGGGCCGATCCTCGAGAAGGAGCAAATCGAGCCGGGCGGCGGCGGCGGCATGTGGCTGCCGGCGGACGATCTGGTCATGGCCCTCACCGCCCACGTCTCCAACGGCGGCAGCCTCGCCGGGCCGCTGACCCGCCGCATGGACACTGTCGCCCCCGACCCGCTCGACGGCCTCTACGGCCAACGCCTCGGCCTGCCGGCGGGGGCGAAAACCCACCTGCTCATCGGCACCGGCGGGCAGGATTTGGCCCGCGTCATCGACCTGGGCGTCAGCGAACAGCCGGTGCCGCAGACCTGGGGCGAGACGAACGATTTGATCGACGAGCTCAACCGCCCGGACGACGACACGTACGAGCCGCCCGCCGACAGCGTGCTGTTGGTTGCCCGCGTGCAAATCGACGCCGACGCCGCCGACAGCGACGACAAGTTCCGCTTCGGCCTCGCCAACGCCCGCCTCATCCTCGACGGCACCACCCACTTCCCCATCGGCACCTTGGAAGGCGGCGCCATCCTCGTCGTCAACGCCCACGATGACCCGCTGGCGCTCAACTTCCGCGGCGTTAACGGCCCGCTCGCCGTCGACCTCGCCTTCGAAGTCAAACGCAGCTCCCTCGGCACCCTCACCAAGCTTCCCCGCGACGCCACGCTCATCTTCAAGCGCTACGGCGAGATGCCCCTGAGCGACGCCCCCCTCGCCCAAACCCTGCCCCCCGCCTCGCCGTCGGTCAGCGTGATGCGCAAGACCGACACCATCGAACGCATCGCCACCCTAGCCACCGGCCGCCGCCCGACCTCAACCAACGGCGAAGAGCCCGAACCAGAACCTGAAGACGAACCCGACCCGGAAAATGGAGGCCGCCGCATGGGCGGCCTCCTCCCCCCGGCCGGCGACATCGAGCAGCGCTAGTCACGCCGCCCTCGTGCCGACGATGGGCAGACCAGCACCGGCTGACCGCTCGCAGACCGCAATAGAGCACCCCGCACGAGGGGCGTTCACCCTGTGTGCGTCTCACTGGCCGCAGCTCTCGATACCGTCGTTTGGCACGAAATGAAGCTGCTGACCTCAACCATCGGCGGGGCACTGGCCTACCCACGCGATGTTGGTGGTGCGGGCGGTGCGGGCGGAAGGTGTCATCGCCCCAGAATGCCAGAGCCTTGTGCGAAGCGGTGGGCACGGTGCGTTCAGCTCGGATCGCGAGCGTGCGTGGTTGTAGCTGCGGATTAAGGAGCCGCAGCTAGCTGCCTGTCTCGGCGGCGACTTTTTCCAGGACGTGGTCGACCTCGATGGCGTCGATCGGGCGGGGTTGGGGATAGCGCTTTCGCGGGCGGGTGGCGGCCATGGGGTAGGGGGCGTTGGGGAAGTTGGGTGTGCCGGGGGGCGGGGTGACGACGAGGTGACGGTGGCCGGTGGGGCAGACGCGGACCGGGTCGGCGATGCCGAAGATGGTGACGGGTGGGGTGCCGACGGCGGCGGCGAGGTGGCCGGGGCCGCTGTCGGTGCCGACGTAGAGGGCGGCCCGTTGAAGGACCGCGGCGGCATGGCCGAGGGGGCCGGTGAGTTTTAGAACGGGGCGCGGTGTGGGCAGGAGTCGGTTGATCTCCTCGGCGACGCCGCGTTCGTCGGGACCTTCCCACAGGCGGACGTCGTGGCCGCGATGTTCGAGCGCTAGCACCAACTGGGCGAACTTCGCCGGCGGCCAGCGTTTGGCGCTGGCCAGCACGGTCGCCCCGCTGCCGGCGTGCACGACGGTGAACCCGCGGGCATCGCCGAGCAGCTTGTCGGCCGCCGCTTCGTCCTCCGGCGTCACCTCAAACTTGGGCGGCTCGTCGTCCGGTTCGAGGTCGAACGCCGTGAGCAGGTTGTTGTTCTGCTCGACGTCGTGCAAACCGGGCACCGCGTCGATCTTCTCGCCCCGCAGCAGGCCCAGCGCGGTGAACCGGCCGACGGGGTAACGGTGCGTGACGATGCGTGACGGGAACGCCAAGCGGGCGAGGAGCGGGTACTGGAACCGGTTGGCCGGGCATGGCAGCACAACGGTGTGGGCTCGGAAGCCGCGCATCGTGCTTGCGGTCTGGTGCAAGCGGGCCGGCTTGAGGTCGATCTGCCCAATGCCGGCAAGGCCGCACCCCGCGAAGCAGTCGAGGATCGCCCGGCTGTGGCTGACGACGACGGTGGGGAAGCTCGCCGCCAACCGCCGCACCAGCGGCTGGGTCAGCAGCGCGTTGCCGATGCCGGCCACCACAGGCACCAGCAGAAGTGATGAGTGATGAATTGATGAGTGATGAGTGGCCGGACTCGCTGGTGACGATGGTGGATCAGTTTCCGGCATTCATCACTCCGCAATTCATCACTCATCACTTCCGCTCAGCTTCACCCGCGTCGGCAACTTCTCCGCCGGGGGCACATCGACGCGGCGGAGGCGGCCGGCTTGATGGTCTAGAGCCCAAAGCTCCCAGCCGCCCGATTCCTTGGCGATCGGCTCGCCGGCGACTTGTTCGTGGAGGTCGGGCGAGAGCTGGAAGTGCCACACCCGCCACGGGCTGAGCGGCCGTTGGTAGACGTAGAACTCCGCGTTTTTTGTCGCCACCCAGTTGCGGGCGTTGTACGTCCGCGGGTCGCGGCTGTAGAACTTGGGCACGCTCTTCACCGGCTGATCCAGCAGCAGCACCGCCGCCCGCGTGCCGTACCAACTGTATCGCGTGCGGCCCAGGTTCGTGTACCGCCCGCTGATTGCCACGTCGCCGGGGGCGGCGTAATCCTCCAAGAACGCGGCGATGTCGATGAGCCCGCGGTGGTCGCCGCCTTCGAAGTGGGCATAGTAGTTCTCGCCGGCGCG
>CAYLSV010000142.1:6244-7135 GCA_964386435.1 uncultured Tepidisphaerales bacterium | reverse complement strand
CCCAGCCCCGGCCCGACCGCCACCGCATCCGCCGACCCCGCCGCCGCGGCGAGCCCGTCATCATCCTCCACCCCCAGCCCCACCGCCTCCGGCACCACCGCCAACCCCGCCACCAACACCTCCCGCGGCAGCGCCGCCACCACATACCCACACCCACTCCGATACGCCGCCAACGCCGCCAGCATCGGCGCCCCGATCATGTCCCGCGACCCGCCGACGACGAGCAGCTTCCCAAACGTCCCCTTATGCCCCCCACCCCGAGTCGGCAACGGCGGCAGGACGGTGAGCGGGTCGGGCATCGCGGTGAGTCTAACCTGAGCCATCGCCAACCGCCTGCTCACCAACCTCTCCGCCGAGCCCGACCCGGTGATCTACGGCTGGCTCGAGAAGACCGACGCCAGCGTTCCGGGCGATGTGGGACGCCCTGGCCGACGACCTCGCCGCCCGGCGGAACAAGGGCTTGGGCGACCTCGGCAGCGGCAACCACTTCCTCGACGCCGCCGCCTCA
Organism: uncultured Tepidisphaerales bacterium; assembly: GCA_964386435.1. Taxonomy (GTDB): domain Bacteria; phylum Planctomycetota; class Phycisphaerae; order Tepidisphaerales; family Tepidisphaeraceae; genus CAYLSV01. Next base: position 6,627 of record CAYLSV010000142.1, on the reverse strand, counting down.
ATGGCCGACGGCTCGCTGTGCCTCGTCGTCCACACCGGCTCGCGGCAGGAGAGCGGGCTGGTCGACGACCTCGTTGAGAAGCCGGGCGAGTTCGACGCCGCCTTCGCCCGCATTCGCCGATGGGCCGCCAACAACCGGGCGGCCGTGCTCGACATCGCCGAGAAACATGTCGGCCGCTTCGCCGAGTTGCTGCCGGGCATGCCGCGGCTCGACCGCGACCACAACCACGTCGAGCCACACGGCGGGGCGACGCTCATCCGCAAAGGTTCACAGCGCGTGCTGCCCGGCGAGGTGGCGCTGATCCCGTCGAACTTGCTCGACGACATGGCCCTCGTCCGGGCGACGGCCAAGGTCGCCGAGATCGAGAACTGCTTGCCCCACGG
>CAYLSV010000142.1:0-6223 GCA_964386435.1 uncultured Tepidisphaerales bacterium | reverse complement strand
TGAGTCGCGGCGACGCCAAGCGGGCGGCGGCCGGCTTCGACTTCGCCGAGCTCCGCCGGCAGGTGTACATCCCAAAGCGGATCGCCGACACGTCGCTGCGGACCGAAGCCCCAACGTGCTACCGCCGCCTCGACGACGCGCTGGCGCTGATGCGCGGGTATGTCGAGGAAGTCGAACGCCTGACCCCGGTGGCGTACATCGGGCAGTTGTAGACGATCGGCCCGCCGACGCCGCTGGCCACCGGAGCCCCGCCGCCACGCGGCGGAGGTCCGGTCGGTCGGCCGTTTGTCTACTCGCCGTGGAGCTTGTGCAACTCGTTGAGCGAGGCCAACCCGGATACCCGGCCGCTTGGCACGTTGAAGCCCAAACCGCCGGATTCGCCCAGAGTTTGCCGTTCTTTGGCCGCTTGGCGGATGGCTTGGCCGAGGTTTTGGACGACGTGCGGCCCGGCGCCGGTTTGCGTGCGGTGTTCCGGCGGGACCGGGGTAATCGGCAACCCGGCGGCGATGGCGGTGATGAGCAAACTGTGCGGCCGGCTCGTGGCGAGGGTGGCGACGGCGACGTCGTCGTTGGGTTCGTTGCGGACGAACTGGGCGAAGCGGCGGGCCATCGCCGGGCGGTGCTCGGCTTCGCGGACGACCTCTTCGGGCGAGTCGCCGGTGCGGGTGAAGGTGGCCTCGCCGTTGAACTCGACCCGCAGCGTGCCGCGGTTGGTGTCGATGGTCACCGACGGGTGCTCGAAGTCGTCGGTGGCGTGGGTCAGCAGCACGACGCACTCGACGCCGCCGGCGAGGCTCAGGCGGAGCGAGAAGGTGTCGGCGTTCTCGATCGTCGGCCGGCCGCGCAAGGTTTCGCCGGCGAGCGCCTCGGGCTCGGCCGCGGCGTAATCGGTGGGGCCGAGCAGGAACAGGCCGAGGTTGACGTAGTGGGCCATCGCGTTGGCGATCGGGCTGTCGAGCACCCACGCCCCGTCCCGCCGCAACTTGCCGGCCCACGTCGAGCGGGCGTAGTACGTGTCGTCCCGCGGCCACAGCCCCCACACCACCGCGCCGCGCGGCGTGCCAAAGTCGCCGGCGAGCAGGCGACGCTTGAGCGCGAGCGTGGTCGGGCGGTAAATGTCCTGGAACCCGACTGCCACCGGCAACTTCGCGGCCTCGGCGGCGCGGGCGATGGCGTCGTGGTCCTGGATGCTCCCGGCGACCGGCTTCTCCAGCATCACGGCCTTCCCCGCCGCCAGTGCGGCTTCGGCCATGGGCCGGTGAAGGTCGATGGGCGTCGGCAGCCAGACAGCCTCGATGTCGCTCGCCAGCAGCGCGTCGTAGCTGTCGAACATCGTCGCGCCGTTGGTTTGCAGCCGGGCGATCGTCTCGACGTGTTGGTCGGCGTCGGGGGCGAAGACAGCGGCGAGGGTGGTGCGGCCGTCGGGGTGCTGTTGCTCGTCCTCGAGCAGTTGGCGGATTACGCCGCCGTAGCCGGTGAGGCCGACGAGGCCGAGTGAAATGCGCGGGGGGCGTGAGGTCATCGCGTGCACGATAAGCCGGTGCCGGATAAGGTCGCCCGTCATGCGGCTGATCTACCTCGACCTCGACGCGCTCACCCCCTCGCACTTGGGTTGCTACGGCTACTGCCGAGACACCTCGCCGCACATTGACAAGCTCGCCGGCGAGGGCGTGCGGTTCACGAACGCGTACTGCGCCGACGCGCCGTGTCTGCCCAGCCGGACGGGGTTGTACAGCGGGCGGTTCGGCATCCAGAGCGGCGTGGTCGGCCACGGCGGGCGGGCGGCGCAGCCGCGGACCGAGCCGGCCACCGTCCGCGGCTTCCGCGACACGTTCGACGAAAGCGGCCTCGCCCGGCAGATGCAGGACGCCGGCATGCACACCGCGATGATCAGCCCCTTCGGCCAGCGGCACGCGGCCCACTGGTTCTACGCCGGCTTCGACGAGATCCACAACACCGGCGGCGGCGGCATCGAGATCGTCGAAGACGTCGAGCCCACCCTCGACCGCTGGCTCGACCAGAACGCCGCGGGCGAGAACTGGTTTTTGCACGTCAACTACTGGGACATCCACACGCCATACCGCACGCCCGAAGGCTACGGCGAGCCGTTCGCCGGCAACCCGATTCCCGAGTGGTACACCGACGAACTCATCGCCCGCCACACCAAGCGCGGCGGCCCGCACTCGGCGACGGATTTGGGCATGTACGGCGACGGCAAGGCGTCCCGCTGGCCCCGCTCGCCCGACCGCATTACCGACCGGGCGTCGCTGACCCACTGGCTCAACGGCTACGACACGGCGATCCGCTACGTCGACGACGCCATCGGCCGGATGGTCGAAAAGCTTAAAAAGCTGGGGATTTACGACGACACGGCCATCGTCATCAGCGCCGACCACGGCGAGAACCACGGCGAACTCGGCATCTACGGTGAACACGGCACCGCCGATCATGGCACGTGCAACATCCCGCTGATCATCAAGTGGCCCGGCGGGGCGACGGGGAAAGTCGAGCACGGCTTGCACTACCAGCTCGACCTGGTGCCGACTTACGCCGAGCTGATGAAGCTGAAGACGCCGGACGTGTGGGATGGCGAAAGCTTCGCCGAGGCGGTGAGAACCGGCGCGGCGGCGGGACGGGACGAACTGATTCTCAGCCAGATGGCCCACGTCTGCCAGCGGTCGGTGCGGTGGGACGCGGGCGACAGGAAGTGGCTGTACATGCGAACCTACCACGACGGCTACCACCCGTTCGGCCCGGAAATGCTGTACGATCTGACCGGCGACCCGCACGAGCAGCACGACCTCGCCGACACCGAGCCGGCCGTTTGTGGCGAAGGTGCCCGGCGGCTCTCGGCCTGGCACGCCGAGCAGATGGCCCGCGTGGCGGCGCGTTACCCGCACGACCCGATCGATCCGCTGAATCTCGTCCTCGCCGACGGCGGCCCGTTCCACGCCCAACACCCCGACGCCCCAGGCGGTTTGGGCCAGCCCCACCGCAGCGGCGGTCTGGCCACGTACGTCCAACGCCTGCGCGACACCGGCCGGGGCGACCACGCCGATCGAATCGAACGGCAAGTCGCCATAACCGACATCGAATGAAGCGCTGCGTCGCCGAGGCCCCCACCGCCGCGAAGCGGCGGGGCCACGCCTACTCCGCGAGCCGATCGGTACGAACGTAGCCCCGCCGTTACCACGGCGGTGGGGCCTCAGCGACGTCCGCCCTTCAGGTCACTTCCGCGTCGTCCCGGGCCAGTGCGCTCACGATCGTGCGCCGCTTGCCGCCGCGGGTGAGGGGGATCTCGTCGACACGTTTCAGCGCCATCGGTCGGCCGGGCACGGCGTACTCGAGGTCGGCGAGCAGGGCGGCTTCCTCTTCGTCCGGCAAATGGCCGTCGACCTCGATCTCGGCGACAACCGCGCCCGCTTCGTCCTGCACGACGCGGAACCGCCGCACCGCCTGTTGGTCCTCGAACACCGCATCCAGCGACGCCCCGTGCACCAACCGTCCGTCGCCGGCGACGAGCAAATCGTCGCTCCGCCCGGTGATCGGCGGCATGATCGCGAACCCCACATCCGGCCACCGCACCGGCGACTCGGTCGCATCGTCCATCGCGTACCGCAGCAGCGGAAAATTCGTGTTGCCCAGGATGCTGATGACCACCTCGTACCGCCCGTCCGGCGAGGGCACCGTCTCCAGCAGCACCTGATCCTCCCGCACCCGCCATTGCCCCTCGGCGTCTTCACCGGCGATGATCGGCGACTCGGTCGAGCCGTACTCGCTGGCGACCTTCGCCCCGAACGCCTGCTCCACGTCCCGCTTCATCGCCGGCGTGTACAACTCGCTGGTCATGACGATCAGCTTCAGCGACGGGCAACGGAAGCCGACCTGCAGCGCCCGCTTGGCCATCAAATGAATCGCGTTGGCGAAGCCGTAGATCATCGCCGGCCGGAACTGCTCGATTTCCCGCAGTTGCCGCTCAAGCGATTGGGGGTCGTTCTGGTCGGTCGGGATCCGCTGCCGGCGGCGGGCCTGGTCGAGGACGTGCTCCTGCAACCGGCCGGCAAGGCCCTTGAGGCCGGTCGTCCGGCGGCGGTGGTGGCCGCCCCAGATGAAGGTGATCGGCGCGAACAGCGGCACGCCGTGCGACTGGTAGAACCGGTACTTCGCCTGCAGTGCCTCGCGGTACTCGTCGGCCGCGAAGAACAACCGCATCGGCGTGCCGGTCGAGCCGCCGGTCGTGTACCACTTGCCGGGCGCGTGCCGCTCGCTGAGGAACCGCTCGGGGTCGGCGCGGACGTCGTTCTTGCGCAGCATGGGCACGCGCTGCTTGTACTCCGCCAGCGAGGCGAACTCCGTTGGCAACTCAAGCTCGGTGGCAAGGTCGCGGTAGTGCGGCACGTGCTGGCGGGCGTGCTGCCACAGCTCGTTGAGGCAATCGAGCTGCAACGCCTCGATCTGGCCGCGGCCCCAGGTTTCGCGCTCGGCCAGCGCCGGCATCGCCGCCTCGGCAGCGCGGAACCGCGGCAACCGCTTGGCCGCCGCGCCCAGGCCGATGCCGAACGGGCGGGTCAGATTCAGGAGGAAAAGCCACATGATCATCGTCGTGAACGCGCCGCCGACGAGCAGGGCCCACGCCCCGCCGATCGCGCCGCCGGTTGGAATCAGGATAACCGCCAGCACCAGCGTCACGCCCAGCCCTGTGCCGCCGGCCCACAAGCAAAGCTCCGGCCGCCGCAGCGCCCGCAGTCCGTGCTCCGCCGTCGCCTCGATCGACTCGAACAACAACGCCGCCGCCAAAATCACCGCGACTTCCGCGAAAGCCGCAAACTCCGGCCCGTACAGCAGACTCAGCAGCGGCGTTGCAAACACCGCGACGCCAGCCGCCACCAGCCCCGCGAGGCCGAGCATGAGCAGCGTCGCCCAGCCGCTGGCCCGCAGCACCGCCGCCGGCCCGCCGGTGACATACGCCCGCGCCGCCTGCGGGCCGAGAACGTTGGTGATGCCCATGAGCACCGGGTTGGCCATCGCCAGAAGCGTCGCGCACGCCGCGAACCCGCCCGCCGCCGTGAGGCCGACGACCGACCCGAGCATCAGCGGCAGCAGCCACGGCACGCTGTAGCCGTGGGCCACCGACACCAGCCGCGCCCCGCAAAGCCACCGGCCGTAGCGCAGCGCATTGTGCCAATCTTCCGGGAGACTTGGCCAATTCATCGTCACCGCCCGCCGCCGGGTGACGAGCCAGACGCCGATGCCCACGCCGCTCGCCGCGGCCAGCGACAGCAGCGCGAGTGGGGCCGTCAAACCGATTGTCGCGCCAAGCGCGATCAGCAGGGCGAACTGGACGAGCGTCGTCGCCGCGTCGATTGCCAGGGCCGGGCCGAACTGGAACTGCGTGACCGCCAGCCGCCGCACCATCTCCCGGCCCAGCGCCAGCGGGAACACAATTGCCAACGCCAGCGTTGCCGCCGCGAATGGGGCGGTTGGCGCGGCGAACCATCCCACGGCCGCAACCACCAACGCCACGACCGACAACATTCCGGCGATCGCACCGCCGAGCAACAGCGTGTGCCCCGCCAGCCGCCGCGCCGCCCGGCCGCGCCGCTCGCCGGCGTGCACGATGTGCGGCGCAATGGCCAAACAATCCTGCACCGTCAGCCCCAGCACCAACACGGCGAACGCCAAGGCAAACGTCCCCAGCTCCGCCGCCCCCGCCAGCTTCCCGACCAGCACCGCCGTCCCGAAGTTCGCCAGCGACACCACGCCCTGATCCACCATCGACAACAGCGTCGTCGCCCGCGTCTTCTCCCGCGGCCGCAGCCCAGCAGCCACCCGCCGTACGGGCGACGTGGCGGCCCGACAATCGAGCGGACGTCGCTGAAACCCCCACCGCCGTGGTAACGGCGGGGCTACGCCCGCAGCGTGAGCCGCCCCATATCCGGACGCCGCAGGACCAAGCGCTTCAACCGCAGACGCACCCCCGCCGCCACGCGGCGGTGGAGGCTTCAGCGACGTTCGCCCGCCTAGCTCCGGCGGAACCTCGCCCAACACGTCAACCGCGTGAAGGTCGGAAGAACCGCACGCGCCCGCTGCGTGCGCAGCCCCGCCGCCACGCGGCGGTGGGGGAGCCAGCGACGCTCGCCCATCCAATGCCAGCGACACTTCATCCAACCCGTCAGCCGCGTGAAGCCCGGAAGAACCTCGTGCGTCCGCTGCGTGCGCAGCC
>CAYLSV010000141.1:0-7240 GCA_964386435.1 uncultured Tepidisphaerales bacterium | reverse complement strand
CCGCCCGCTCCTCGCCGGCGCGGCCGGGCAGGTGCCCCTCGATGACCTCGTGCCGGAAGGCATTGCCGTCGGCCCACGCCTCCAGCAACAGCGCCGGCTCGGGCACCGCGAGCCGGCCGTCGTCGAGCCGCGTGAGCAGGTCCATCTGCAGCATCCGCTTTACAACTCTGCTGACGTGGCCGGGGTCGAGCCCCGTGGTGCGGCGGAGCTCGGCCTGGCTCGCCGGGCGGCCCAATGCGAGCAGGTGCCGCGTGAGCCGAGCGGACTTTGGGGCGAACACATTCGGCGGGCGGCCGCGGCGGGTGCGGCGGTTGGGCCGCCCTTCAACGTGGACCCAGAGCGACGCCGCTCCCGCCCGTGCCGCGATCCGGGCGTTGCCAGACAGGTCGGCCCACCACACCCCCGCAGCCTCGCACCGCCTGATCCCTGCCGGAGGCATGTGCGGCAGCACGAACACGCGGATGTCGCCAGGTGCAGCTTCCCCGGCCTGCTTCGCCGCGAACGCATCTATCTCGGTCGAACTTGCGCTCCTGCCGAACGTCACCCGCAGGATGAGCGGATGCAGGCGCAGCGTGAGGTCGGCACCGCCGCCGCCCTTGACTACTTCCGGTGATTCCCCAGCCCAACGGGCAACGGCCGCCACAAGGGCGTGAGCATCATCGAGATAGGGTGAATCCTGCTTCACGAGGGGGTGTTGACTAAAATAACCCATGTTGCGCGGTTAGGCAACACCGGCCTTTTGGTCAACTGCGTCACGGACTGGTGGAGCAACTTGTCTGCGACCTGCCACAGCGGAGGAGGTGCGACCCCTACCAGTCGATCCGCCGGCGGCGGCGGCGGTATCGACGTTGCGGGGGGTGCCATGACCCGGAGCCGACGCCAGAGCTGCCACACCCGGTGAGGAGCCGCAAGACCGTGATGGCCAAGAGCAGCAACCCCAGCGGCGAAAACAGAACCGCCGCCGCGGCATTCGCGGCCGCCGGGAGGTTGTCGAGTAGCAAGGAGAGGATGTCGATCTGCCGCATGTCAGTTCCTTTGTAGAGAAGATGTGTCGGCCGGATGGGCCGGCAGGAAGGCGATGGGGGGGACGTTCCGCCCGCGGTAGCCGTCGGGGATGGGCCGGGCCTGCACCGAATCGGGGTCCGACAGCCGCCACGCGATCGAGGCGTACCGCTCGCCGCCGTGCAAAGCCCGCAGGGCCTCGGCCACCACCAAGGTCGCCGCGGCCGTCCCGACGAACGGCACCGCCACCGATCGCCCGGCAAGGTCGACGTGGCCGCACCGTTCGGCGTCGAAGTATTCGCGGTACACCCGCCGCGACTCCGCAAGATGCGCGGCGAGTTCCGTGCCGCCCTCGCCGCGATCGGCCGAATCCCACACCTCCCCGGCTGGCCGCTCGACGTTCGGAAATGTGTGCAGGCTGATCGCGTCGAAGTCCTGGTAGCTCCCGCCGACGCCGCACTCGACGACGTGCGCGTACCCCGCGCGGTCGAGCAGGTGACGCGGCCCCTGCCCGTCGAAGCCGCAGAGCGCCAGCTTCGGCTCGCCGTCGGCGGCACGGGTTCCGTCGTCGAAGCGGCGCTCGAGCAGGGCCGGGTCGAACCCCCGCCGTGCCAAAAACGACGCCGCGACCCGCGTCTTTCGCAGGCCCACGTCGGCGGGCCGGGTGAGGATCTGGGTGTTCAGGTTGGCGTGCTCCACCCGGTCGAAGTCGTTCAGCAGCAGGTTGACCCGCCCCGGCTCGGCGAAGGGCAGCAGCGAGAGCGCCCACAGGTACGCCTGACCAAGGTGGCCGAGCCCCAGGGCCCAAGTCTCGCCGGGCAGGTACGTCACCGCCGGGCCGACCGCGTCGGCGTGCGACACCCGCAGGTCCGGCCGCCAGAGCGACAGGCCGACCGCGCGCTGCCCCGCCTCGACGTGGGTTCCGGCGGCGACCTGAAAGACCTCACCCACGGCCAAGGCCGCGGCGAGGACGCCGGCGAGCACACAACGCTCACGTTCCGCCAGGCGAGCACCGCCCTCACCGACGGGAACGGCCATGCCGCACCAGCCGTCGAACGTCACCCGCAGCGTTTGACCGTCGCCTTCCCCGTCGCCCGCGATCAGCACCGCCGTCGTCGAGTTCGTCCGCGGCACGGCGGTGATCCGCTCAAGGCTTGGCACCGCGTCTCGCATGGCCGCGTAGAGCGTCTCGTGCGGCCAGTTGGGCAGCAGGTTCGGGCCATCGGCCGCCCGCCCGTGCACCAGCACGCGGCCGCACCACCGCGACGCGAGGTTGGCGGCCGTCGCCGCGGCCGCTTGGAGCGTGGGGCTGGCCGCAACATCGGGGCCAAGGGCGAGGACGATCGTCTGAGCGTCGAGCCGTGCGGCGGCCTCCTCGTGGCTCAGGTCGTCGCGGTCGATGAGGAGCTTGGCGTCCCGCCGCAACACCTCTGAACTCAATGCCGAGAGATTAACTGGTGCGACCATGTTCGTGTCCGAGGTGAAGGGTTCAAGGTGAAGGGAGAAATGCATTCGCCCGCGCGTTCGACCGGCCGCTACTAACCGTTACCACAGGCAGCGGCGCACCCGCGGCCGCCGCCCACCCGCTTGGACGTCCCGCCAAACGAGCTTGCCGAGGTACTCGTAGATGCCCACACCCCCGAATCCGATCCGCCAGCCCGCCGCATAGTTCGGCAGGATGAACGCGACGTGGCCTGGGAGGCTGACCATCGGGTTGGACCGGTCGCTCTCGCTCTGCCCGACCCAGTTCCCAGGGTGCGCGTGGACGTCGGCCAAGACCGCGAGTCCGTCTTCGTCGCACAGCGACCACAGCTTCGAAAGGCCGTCGCCGCTCATGCGGACGATGCCGGTGTCGAGCGCGTGCGGGTCGAGATCGTCATAGCAGACGAACCGCGTCACCTTCGCCGTGCCGGTACCGGTCGAGGCGTCCGCGGCACCAAGCAGAAACGCCCCGCTCTCGCGCCGCGCGTCACCGCGGCGGCCGAGTTCCCGCGCGAGGCGGATCCAGAGCAGGACCGGGATGCGGAGCCGCCGCCCGTCCGAGGCGTCGCCGTTAGGTGCCGGTGTAGTCATTGCTGTTGAGGAGGCGGTAGACCATGTCGAGGTAGTGGCTGACGTCCCTGTCGCGCCGCCAGATGTCGGCGGCGTGCGTCTGCTGCCAACCCCCGTGCGTCGAGAGCGTCACCCCGTCGAGCGGGTGGTAGAGAGCCCTCTTACCCCTCTCGATGGCCCAATCGCGGCGCAGGATCTGGGCGACGCGGCCGGACCCCTTCGGCCAGTCCGTCGGCGGCAGCCACATGCCGGCGTCAACATTCCAGAAGCAGCCGCTCGGGCCGCGGGCGGGGTAGTCATCAAAGTTGAGGCGGAGGCCGAACCGCTCCGGTGACGCAGGCCGACCGGCCGCCGCCACCCAGAACGTCACGTCCGGCCAGGCATCGGCCGGGTTGCCGACGAGGCCCCAGCGTCCCTCGTCGGCCCCGATCAGGAACGGTACGTTCGCGAGGTCCGCCCGCAGCCGCCGCAATCCGGGCGGATCGCTTGCCACGTCAGGCGTGGGGTTCGGCTCACTCGGCATCAACGGCTCCCCCAGCGATGCCGCAGCCGTTGACCCGCTCCGGCACGACCAGCGTGAAGGCGAGGGCGCAGGCGTGGCCGGTGGCGAGCGTGCCGATCCGGATGTCGCCGCCCGGCCGGTCCTGCCCGCCCTTGACCTGGACCTCCGCCCCGTCGAGCGTCGGCTCGTCGGCGACGCCGAGCCTGCGCTTGGACCATTTGACCACCCGACTGATCCTCGCGGCTGGCGAGAATCGCTTGCAGACGTTGCGGCCGTTGTAGGAAACCGACACCTCGATCCTGCGGCAGCAGTGGCAACAGACATGGGCGTGGCGGCCGATGCCGGCCTCCTCAACGCTCGCGGCCAAGTCGGCGGCGACCGGCTCATCGTCGATATCGTCCCGCTCCGTGTCGTCGTCCTCGACGTCGCCGACGAAGACGTGCAGTTCCCCTTCGACCGGGTGCCCCGCCGCCCGCAGGAAGTCCTCGATGCGGGCGGTCGCCTCCACGCTGACACGCTTCGCGCGGCCGCCCTCTGGGTGGAGGTAAACGTCAAGGCTTGCGGGCGGGGAATCGGGGCTGTCGTCGGACCCGGCGGGTAGGGTGTTGTTCGCGTTCATGGGATAACCTGGCTTCGATGGATTAGCGGGGATCGACGACAGTCGCCGCCCCCCTACCTCCCTCTGCGGAGCGGGCGCGGTTTTTCGCCGCACCTAGAAGTTTTTCCGGCGAGATCGCCGGGCGAGCCGGCAACAAAGGAGTGATGAATGACCTCAACCCAGGAGAGCGTGGCCCGACCGGGCCGCCCGAAGGCAGCGCCGGACGACCCCGCCGCGGTCGTCCGTGGCCTCGGCGACGAGGCGATTCGCCAGCTCCTCGCCGACCTGGCCGACCACGCCGACCGGAAGATGCGGCGGTTGAGTTGGCGTGGGGTTCGCTTTGTGTGCGGCGCAAATGCGCCCGGCGGGTGCGGCGCCGAGGACGTCGTGCAGACGGCGGTGCACCGCTATCTGTGCGGCGACCGGAACTGGAACCGGGAAAGATACCCGGCGCTGGCGGACTTCCTGAAGTCGGTGATCGACAGCATCGTCAGCCAATTGGTCAACCAGGCGGAGAACAAGGTATCGTCGCCGTTCCCGCAGGTGTCGCGGCAGAATGGCCACGTCACCGCCTGGGATGCGCCCGACCCCAAGGCTTCGGTGTTGGCCACCGTCGTGGACCGCGAGCTGGCGGCACGGGCGAACGACGCAATTCAGTTGGTCCTCGCGGGGGACGAGGAAGCGAGGAAGGTGTGGGGCTGCATCACCGCCGGCATCACGAAGCCGCGGGAGATTGCGGAGATGGAGGACCTGGACGTGAAGCGGGTCAACAACGTCAAGAAGCGGCTCAGGGCGAAACTGGACCGGGTTGACCGCGAGGCCGATGCCGCGAATCGCGGCCCGAAAGGAGCACGACCATGAAACGGGATGAGAAAACCGGTGGCGATCCGGCACCACTCGACGAGGAGACGGCCGACCACCTGCTCGACTTCCTCGACTCTGACGACGCAGCACCTGACCCACCGCAGGTCGAGCGTGACCTGCGGCGGCGTGGCATCGATATGGACCGTCTGTTCCGCAACGTCATGGCGGACGTCGAACAACAGGAGGCCCGACGCGAGCTAGAACGGGCTAGAAGAACGCGACCGTCCGTCATCAGGACGCTGCACGGGGTTATCTCTGACACGGCCAGAGGAGTCGGTGCGCGTGTGGAGGAGCTGCGGGAGCGGGCGACGGAACTGCTTTCGGGTCCGCAGCAGGCGGCCTTCTTCCGAGACCTGGAACAGGTCGACAGCGAGGAGGACCTGAGGAGCCTCTTGGACGACATCGCCTGTCTGGACGCTCTACAGGACGGTGAACAGGACGTTCCCGCCTCCGACGAGCCCGGCGAGGGCAGAACGAGACGAGGTTGAGGTCCTATGGCGAACAAGGATGTACGGGCGGCCATCGCGGCGGCGGAGGCGGAGCGGCTGCTGCGGAGGTACGGCATTTCCACGCTCCGGAACGACGAGCTCGATGACCTGGCGTGGGCGATGGGAATCGCCGTCCTTGACGCCGAACTCGGCACCGCCGCTGCCCGCCTTGTCAGGAAGGGCGACAAGGGGCTCATCCGGGTGAGCGACGCCATCGCGCAGCGGGGACGTCGGCAGTTCTCCGTGGCGCACGAGATCGGGCACTGGGTGCTCCACAAGGACCGGTCGCAGATGTCGGCCTGCACGAGCGAGCAGATGCTGGCAAGCTACACCGGCAGTCCGCCGGAGCTCGAGGCAAACGTCTTCGCCGCGAACCTGCTGATGCCCTCGGTCCCGTTCGTCGCCCGCTCGAAGGGGCATCGGCCATCGTGGAGCCTGCTGGGCAACCTCGGCGACGCCTTTGGCGTTTCCCTCACCGCCGCGGCGGTGCGGTACGTCGAACTTACCAACGACTACTGCGCCCTCGTCGTCTGCAGGGACGGCCGGATCAAGTGGTGGCGGGTCAGCGGCCGGATGCAGGATCGGAAGGCTTGGATGGACGCGGGTTCGGCGGTCCCAGTTGACAGCGTCGCGGCGGACTGCTTCCGAGGCGTCACGCCCACGAAACGTTCAGACGAAGTCCCGCTGGATTCGTGGTTCAGCAAGATCGAGGGCTTTTACCCCGATCAGCACGTCGTGGAGGAGGTGCGACCCATGCCGAAATACCGGCAGGTGATGAGCCTTCTTTCACTGCCGTAACGAGAGGTCGCCCCCTGCTTGTCTCGGCGGGGTGCACGCCCGACCGCCCGACAATGGTTGCCAAGGCAGATCCGACCTTGATCTCCGCCGGACCTGAGGGTGTAACGACTACTTCGCCCGTTGAGCTTCGGCAGTCGCCCCGACGTTCGCTTCAATGAGCCCCGGCAGTGTGGAGACCGGCAGGTGATCCGGGTACGCCGCCCGCACCGCCCACGCGGCCTCGGCAACGGCCGCCCCCGGCAGCGAGCCGTCCGGCAGCCGGTGCCGGTCAACGATCCCGTTGAAGGTTTGCAGGTAGGCCCGCTCCCCGCGGATCAGCCGGGCGGCGGGTCCCGGCTCGCCGTGGCCGGGCAGGATGAGCGGGTCGCCGCCGTGCTCGCGGTCCAGGCGGTCGAGTTGGTTGGGAATCTGATCGACATGGTCGCCGACCAGGAACGGCGTCATGCCGGGGTTGAGCAGGTCGCCCGCGAGCGTCACGCTCGACCCGCCGGGCAGGTCGGTCACAATGATGACCGACGCCGCGTCCGCCTCGCCGGGGCCGTACTCGCGGAAGGTGAAGGTCATGCCGCCCACCTCGACCCCCTCGCGATCACCGACCGGGCGGCTGGGCAGGCGCTGCTCGGTCGCCATCGTTGCACCGAGGTTCTGCGCCGAGCCGGCGGCGTAGCCGTAGTGATCTTCGGCCGCGTGCTCGATCGAGGCCGGGCTGGCGTGGAACGGCACGTCGCCGAAGTCGGCAAGCGCATCGGCCATACCGAGGTAGTGGTCGGGATGAGCGTGTGTCAGCAGCGCCGCCACGACCGGCTTGCCTATCTCTCGTAGCGCCTGGTTCAACGCCCGGCCGGCCGGCGCGGAACGCTGGCCGTCGACGAGCACAAGGCGGTCGGGCGTCTCGAAGACATAGGAGTTGACCGACCCGACGCCGGGGACGGTGAA
>CAYLSV010000140.1:0-7373 GCA_964386435.1 uncultured Tepidisphaerales bacterium | reverse complement strand
GGCCGCCGGTGAGGTGTTCGAGGGCGAGGACGTCGGTGTAGCAGGAGACCTCGAAGGTGGCCTTGCCGTCGTCAGATCCCGGCGTGATTGACTTGCCGCGTTGTTTGGCTTTGCCGTTGAGTCGGCCTTCGTAGTGGCGGTTGTTGTCGAGGATCTCGTCGAGGTTGGCGAAGACACGGGTGATGGGCGGGCCGCTGAGGGAGCCGGCGAGGTAGCAGTACTGGCAGTGGGCGGGGCAGCCGACCGCGAGGTGGAACTGCCAGTCGGCCGACGGCGGGATCGGCTGGAGTTTCATGCTGCTCGGCGGGCTGACGACGACGGCGAGCGTGTTCTTGGCGAGCGCGTAGTCCTTTTGCGGGTGGCCGGTCTTGGGCAGGCTGACGCGGTTGGCCTTGAGTCGCGTGACGGGCAGGCCGAGGGTGGTGAAGCGGTCGAGGAGCTCGCGGCCGTAGTCGTGGTCGAGGGCGGCGGGTGTGATGAGGACCTGCTTCGGCGTCCATGGCTTGGGCGACGGCGTGGGCGCGGCCGGGTCGGTCCGCGGCGGCGTGGCGACGGGCAGGGCGAGCGGCGACGGGGGCACGATCGGGTCGAGTACGGCTTCCACGGCAGAGCATTCCGCAACATCGGTGCCGCGAAACATGCTGTATCATTTCCGCATGGGCATGGAGACCGTTGAGATTGTGCTGGAAGTTGAGGAGACCTTCGGCATCAGCATCACTGATCACGAGGCGGAACTTGTCGAGACGGTCGGGGAGCTGGAGACGCTCATCCTGTCGAAGATGCCAAGCGGCGGCGACGTCTGCACTACGCAGCAAACCTTCTATGAGGTGCGTCGCATTGCCGAAGCGTGGCCTCTTTTCAGTCGCAGGCGCTTCAAACCCTCAGCGCCCATGCGTGACGTGCTTCCCATCGGCAAGGCACAGGACGCGTGGCGAGAGTTGCAACGGGCGACGCAAGTCTCGTTGCCGAAGCTCGAGCACAGTCAGTGGGTACAGAACACGGTCGGCATTGCATGTCTGAGCAAGCTGCCGCTTCTCCTGGTTGCGGGAACTGCAGAGGGCCGAGTTTCTTCCCGTGCATTCATTTTGCTCGGCGTGGTGGGCATTGTTTCCTTGCTCTTCATCGTCTTCGCGCCACGCGTGGAACCGCCGAGGACGCTTCGGTTAGTGGGCGACGTTGTGAAGCTCATCGCGCTCAGGCGCCACGGCGTCGGTGGCTCTGCGGGCGAACTGGTGCGGCAGAAGGTGCAGGTCAACGTGGCAGAGGCGCTCGGTCTGCCGGTGGACGAAGTGACGCCGGATGCACGATTCATCCAAGACTTGGGAGCTGGTTGAGAAACGGCCCGACATCGCCTTGCGGCGATCGCTCTCCCTGACGGTCGTGCCTCGTGGCGGTGCCGTGCCTTGCCTCAGACCAGTCGCCCCGTCTCGCCGCCGCGGGCGGTGCCGCCGACGATGATGGCGCCGGCGATGATCAGGAGGTTCTTGAGGATGTACTGGCCCTCCATCGTCGGGGCCCAGGCGGCCCAGGACTTGGCGGCGGAGGCTCCCTGCCACGTCGCTTCGGGCACGACCACCAGCGGCAGGAACGTGCCGCCCATTTGGCCGGCGAGCAGCAGGATGCCCAGGCGAAGCAGCGGGCGGTAGAGGAAGCAGACGCCGATGGCGACCTCCCACCAGCCGATGGCGTGCAGCATGAAGTCCGTCGAGACCAGCGGCACCCAGGCGATCGTCTCGCGCAAGAGCGGCTCGTCCGGGCTGATGCCGAGCGGCTTGAGGATGCCGAAGGCGATGAAGACGAAGGCAATCGCGTACCGCATCAGCCGCACGCCGTAGCGGGCGAGCGTGTCGTTGATGCGGGCGTCGATCGTGTCGAACCGGGCCGGCAGCGGAGAGGCGTTCGTCGTGGCGTGGTTCATGGCGTGTTTCATCATCGCCAGCAAACTGGTTGCCGGTGGTGCGAGATCCTCTTTGTCGCACGAGCATCAAAAGCGCTGTCGGGCGATGCGTGCGTCTCCTGCTCTGGCACGACGGTTGCCACACGTCATCGCATGAGCCGAGACGACCAGCCGAAGCAGAACGAGATCGACCAGATGGGCACGCCGCCGCAGGACAAGCCGGGGGATCAGGACGCGATGTCGCCGGAGCCGAAGGTCGTGCCGGACGGCTATCGCGGAGCGGGCAAGCTCGAGGGCAAGAGGGCCCTCATCACCGGCGGGGACAGCGGCATCGGCCGCAGCGTCGCCGTGCTCTACGCGATGGAAGGGGCCGACGTGGCCATCCTCTACGACAAGAACGACGACGACGCCCGCGACACGAAGTCGCTCGTCGAACAGCACGGCAAAAAGTGTGTCCTGCTCAAGGGCGACGTCGGCGACGAGTCGTTCTGCAAGCAGGCCGTGAGCGACACGGTCGAGCAGCTCGGCGGGCTGAACATTCTCGTCAACAACGCGGCCGAGCAGCACCCGCAGGAGTCGATCACCGACATCACCGAGGAGCAGCTCGAACGGACGTTCCGCACGAACATCTTCGGCTACTTCTTCATGGCCAAGCACGCCGTGCCGCACCTGAAAGAAGGCGACAGCGTCATCAACACGTGCAGCGTCACCGCGTTCAAGGGCATGCCGACGTTGCTCGACTACGCGAGCACGAAGGGCGCGATCGTCGCCTTCACGCGGAGTCTGGCGGAGAATCTGAAGGACAAGAAGATTCGCGTCAACTCGGTCGCGCCCGGGCCGGTCTGGACGCCGCTGATTCCCAGCACGTTCCCGCCGGACAAGGTCGAGAAGTTCGGCGGCAGCACGATCTGGGAACGCCCCGCCGAGCCCGGCGAGATCGCGACGGCCTACGTCTTCCTCGGCAGCCGCGACGGCATCTTCTACAGCGGCCAGACGCTGCACCCCAACGGCGGGACGATCGTTGCGGGCTGATGTCTGATCTGCTATCAGCATGAACGCATGCCCGACTCGAACGACGCCAATCAGGACGCGCCCGGCTTGCAACGCGAGCTGGGCTACTGGGATTCGCTCTTCCTCTGCGTCGGCGGCATCCTCGGGGCCGGGATCTACGCGATCGTCGGCGAGGCGGCGGGCATTGCCGGCGGGTACCTGTGGCTGGCGCTGGCCATCGCGGCCGTCGTCGCGGGGCTGACGGCTCTCAGCTATGCGGAGCTGGTCAGTGCGCATCCCGACGCCGGCGGCGGGTACGAGTACATCGCCCAGGCGTTCGGCCGAAAGGCGGCGATTCTGCCGGGACTTTTGCTGCTGTTGACCGGCATCATCGCGCCCGCCGCCATCGCGATCGCGTTCGGCGACTACCTGGGGCGACTCGTTGACATACCGAGCTGGATGGCTGTCGTCGGCGTCATCGCCCTCGTCGCGGCGGTCAACGTGCTGGGGGCGGCGGAGCTGAGCTGGGTCAACATTGCTGCGACGGTCGTAACGGTGTTGGGCCTCTTGCTCGTGATCGTCTACGGGCTGCTCAGCTTCGACTTCGAGGCGATCACGACGCCGCCGGACGGCACGAGCGTGTGGGTCGGTGCGTCGGCCGGAGCGGCGCTGGCGTTCTTCAGTTTCGTCGGCTTCGAGGACCACGTCGGCAGCGCCGAAGAGACGAAGGAGTCGCGAAAGACCGTGCCGAAGGCGCTGGTGACGGGACAGATCGTCGTGTTCGTCGTCTACCTGCTCGTCGCGGTGGCGGCGGTGAGCCTCTTGCCGGCAAAGGAGCTGGCGGGCGAATCGGGGCCGCTGTCAGCCGTGATGGAGTCGGCGGCTGGACGCTGGGCGGCGGTGACGCTGACGGTGATCGCCCTGTTCGCCACGAGCAAGACGATCCTGACGAACATGATGGGCGCGAGCCGGCTGCTGATGGACATGGGCCGGGACGTGTCGTGGCTGAGCGTGTTCAGCCGGGTCCTGCCGAAGGTGAACACGCCGGTTTTTGCGATCATCCTGCTGTTCGTGGCGACGACCGCGTTCGCGCTTATCGGCAACCTGCGGCTGGTGGCAACGATCAGCAACTTTGCCGTCTACGGCGTCTACGTTGCGACGAACGTCGCGCTCATCAAGCTGCGTCGCAGTGACGACTACGAGCCGAGGTTCCGCGTGCCGGGGTCGGTTGGCGGCTGGCCGCTCTTGCCGATCGTGGCGATGGCGGCGCTCGTTTATCTCCTGTGCTTCAACGTCTACAACCTCGTCGCGGACGTCGGCAGCTGATGCACGGTTATTTTACCCGCCGCCGCAGGCCGAGGGCCGACAGGCCCAGCAGCGACATTGCCACGCCCGGCTCCGGCACCGTGGCGGCCCAGGCGTCCATGAGGGCGAAGCTGCTGTCGAGGTCCCCCAGCAAGTCGCCGGCTAGCGTGCTGCCGAAGTTGTTCCGCAAGGCGGTGAAGTCGGCGAGCGAGACCGTGCCGCTGAGATCGAAGTCGGCGGCGAGTCGGCCGGTCTGGCCGAACTGGTTGCGGAGCAACGTGAAGTCGGCCAGGTCGACGGTGCCGTCGAAGTTGGCATCGCCGTCGAGCAGCCGCGTCGGCAAGAGGGTGGCGGAGTCGGCGTCGTAGACGAGTTCGAAGTCGAGCCCGACGAGGCCGAGGCTGTCCGTCACGATGTCGAAGTCGCCGGTGCGACTGGCGAAGGTGAAGATCTCGAACGCGTCGCCCGGCAGGGGCATGAACCCGCCGCCGGCGACGACTTCGAGCGTGCCGCCGAAGTCGAGCGTGCCGGCGACCTCGATCCGGTCGAACTCGCCCGCGGCGAGGCCGAACAGCTCGATCTCGGTCGTGCTGCTAGCGTCGAGGGTGAGGTTGCCGCCAAAGGGGACGATGGCCGGGCTGTTGCCGGGGGCGAAGGCGTCGGAGAAGAGGATGTTGCCGGCGTAGGAGCCGGCGCCGTTGACGTCGCCGGTGAAGGCGAGCCGCTCGCCGGCGGCGGACGGGCCGCTGACGATGCCGTTGTTGGTGAAGTCGCCGTCGATGCGGGCGCTGCCCGTGGCGGAGAGCGAGCCGCCGGCGAGGTCGAAGCCGTTGATCGCGCCGAGGCGGCCGCCGGCGGCGAGGGTCGTCTGCGCCCCGAGGTGCGCGCGGTCGGCGTCGCTGACGATCACCTGGTTGGAGCCGACGTTCAGCGTGCCGGCGAAGTCGAAGCCGTCGGTGGTGCCCAGGCTGCCGAACGCGAGGGTACCCGTGGCGGCAATGGTCGTGGCGGTGCTGGTGCCAAAGACCGGGGCGGCGACGAGGCCGTTGCCGACCAGGTTGCCGGTGTCGGTCAGGTCGAGCGTGGTGCCGAGGATGGTGCCGCCGTCGAGGGCGATCGTGCCGGCCGAGGCGTTGCCGCCGGTCAGGCGCAGCACGTCGGTGGCGTCGACCGTCAGCGTGTTGTCGATGACGAGCCGTTGCCCGGCGGCGAGCGTGGTGACGGCGGGGAAGATCGCATTCTGCCCGAGGTTCACGCCCTGCGGCCCCGTGATGTTCAGCGTGCCGCTGGTCCAATTGAATGCCCCGCCATTGTCTTGGATCGACCCGGTGCGGAAGGTGCCGCCGTCGAGGTTGATCGTGCCGGGGGCGAACAAGCGCGTGGTCTGACTGACGACGACCTCGGTGCCGGTGTTGATGGTGAGCGAGCCGTCGCCGCCGGCGGTGGTGTCGCCGCCGACGCCGAGGTTGCCGTTGACGGTCCACGTCGAGCCGGGGTCGGAGAGGGTCACATCTCCATCGCTGCCCCCCGCCCTGCCGATGATGCCGCCGCCGCTGGTGACGGCCGCGCCGCCTTCGATGTCGAGCGTCCCGCTGCCGGCGAAGCCGACGGTGAGGGTTCCGCTGTTGGTCCAGGCCGAGTCCGCGCCGGTGACGGTCACGGTGCCGGTGTTGGCGACCTGGTTGCCCACGACACCGGTGACATTGCCGACCTGCCCGCCGTCCTCGATGCTCAGCGTGCCGGTGGCGTCGGCATCGGCGCCGACCGTGATGGTGCCGGTGCTGGTCCAGGTCGAGCCCACGCCGCTGACGGTCGCCTCGGCGGAGGTGAAGCTGAACTGGCCGATGCCGGTGGTGCCGCTGTTGACCGTGCCGCCGCCGGTGACGTTGAGTTGACTCTGGTGCGATGTACCGAGGAGGAAATCGGTCGCGGCGGTGAGCGTCGAGCCGGGGCCGGTGACGTTGATCATGCTCGGCCCGGCACCGGCGACCCCGCTGCCGCCCAGCCGGAGGAAGTTGCCGCTGACGGTGCCGCCGTTCAGGACGTTGAGCGTGCCCTCACCGTTGTTGCCGACGATCAGGCCGTTGTAGTTCCACGTCGCGGCGGGGCCGGTGACGGTGACGGAGCCGCGCTGTTGAAAGGCGGCGATCCGGGCGTCGGTCGTGCCGACGCCCTGGGTGACGACGGTGCCGTTCATGATCGTCAGGTTGCCCACGTTGGGATCGGCGATCGTCCCGCCAAACCCGACCTGCAGGTTGTTGGTGGGCGCGGTGAGCGTGTAGGTGCTGCCCTGGAGGTTGAACCGGACGTTGTCTTCGGGGATGAGCAGTTGGTTGTTAGTCGCGTCGGCGGCGAAGGTGACGGTGTAGCCGTTGGAGCCGAGGTTGAAGCGCGCGTTGTCCGCCGGGCCGGGGACGACGCCCGCGGCCCAGTTGCCGGGGCTTTGAAACGACCCGCCGAAGACGGCGACCCAGTCGGCGGTCGTCTGGGCATGGGCGGTTGTGGCGGCGGCGGCGAGCAGCACGGCGGCGGCGAGGTTATGGCGCATGGTTTCTCCCTTTGCCCGATGCGTCCGGGCGGACGGTATGAGCCGGGGGTGGCGACGCCGGGACGAACGCCCACAACAGGCCCATCCGACAGCACGCTTGTAGCACGGCCACGCTGCCGATGCAAGCCAAGAGGCCAACGGGTCACCTCGCGCGGCCCAACGCGACGCCGGCGGGCCGGCAGGGGCTTCAACCCTCCCGGCCCGCCGGCCAAATCGCGCCTAAGACGAACGACGCTCAGTACCGGTAGTGCTCCGGCTTGTAGGGGCCTTCGACCGCGACGCCGAGGTAGTCGGCCTGCTCCTGGGACATGACCGTCAGCTTCACGCCGAGCTTGTCGAGGTGCATGCGGGCGACCTTCTCGTCGAGAATCTTGGGCAGGACGTAGACCTTTTTCTCGTCGTACTTCATGCCGCTGAGGGTTTCCTCGCCGCGGTTGTACATGGCGAGGTCAATCTGAGCGATCGTCTGGTTGGCGAAGCTGGCCGACATGACGAAGCTCGGGTGGCCGGTGGCGCAGCCCAAGTTCAACAGGCGGCCGTCGGCGAGGATCAGGACGCTCTTGCCCGTCTCGCTGAAGGTCCACTGGTCGTACTGCGGCTTGATGTTGGTCTTCTCGACCTTCTTGTTGGACA
>CAYLSV010000139.1:4083-7407 GCA_964386435.1 uncultured Tepidisphaerales bacterium | reverse complement strand
CCGCCAGCATCGGCGGCGGCCGACGGGCGGCCATCGGCAACACCAGGATGAGCAGCCCGCACGCCGGCAGCGGCAGCCGCATCGCCCACCGCATTCCCGCGCTCGGCCAAGGCACGACCGCCGCCCCGATCGCCAGCAAAAACGCCCCAACGAGCCACCACGCCGGCGCCGGCAACGGCACGTCGGCCCCCGGCAACGCCGACAGCAACTCCGCCGACCCGGCCATCCACGCCGCCGGCCACGCCGCCAACTCGGCGAAGAAATCGGCCGCCTGCGGAAACGCCAGCGTCAGCGCCGATTTGCCCAGCGCCGCCACAAGGGCCACCGTCGTCGGGATCGCCAGCAGCACGCTCGCCGCCACGGCCCACGGGTTCAATTGCTCAAAGTGCCGGGCCACCAGCGGCATCGACACCAGCCACGCCGCCACCGCCGCCGAGCACGCACCGATCACGCGGTTGTCCATCCACCGCGCCGCCACCATCGCCGCGGTCGGCCCGCCGGGTTGCGGGGCGTCGTCCTTGGAACGGGCGAACTCCACCATCCGGTCGCCGATCGGCCGCACCAGCAGCATGAGTCCCAGCACCGTGCCGAACGAAAGCTGAAAGCCCGGCTTGAAAAGATCCAGCGGCGCCACGAGCAGCAGCAACACCGCCGCCCCGGCCAGCAAATGCAGCGGGTCCGGCCGTCGTCGGCTGGTCAGCGCGATGCCGACGGCGGCCGAGAGGATCACCGCCCGCAGCACGCTGCTCGAGGGCAGCACGATCATGCCGTAGCCGAGGACGAACAGCGTGCCGATGATCGCCGCGATCCGCGGCGGCATCCGCCCGAGCCGGCACACGCCGTACACGACGCCGGCCAGGATCGCCACGTGCATGCCGCTGACGGCCAAATGGTGCCCGGCCCCGAGCCGGCGGAAGTCGTCGCGGACGTCGTTCATCTCCGGGTCGCGCTGCCCGAGAAAGATGGCCGCGAGCAGCGCCCGCTCCCGCCGCTGATCGGACGTGAATCCGGCATCCAGCGCCCGCCGAACCATCTGCCGCGCCCGTGTCAGCAGCGGCGGATCGCTGCGCCCCACGATCTCCACCTGCCCCGGCCCCCGCACCCGCAGCGACGCCAACACGCGTTCCTGCCGGTAATACGTTTCCCAACAAAACTGCCCCGGATTCGTCGCCGGCGACGGCCGCTGGAGCATGCCCGTCAGCCGCAGCGTCTGCCCGGCGGCGAGTTCAGGGTGCGGCCGGGCGATTTGCAGCAGCATGTCGCCGCTCGCCGCCCGCCAGCCGTCGGTGGTCAGCACGCCCGTCACCGCCGCCAGCGCCGTCTGCTTGGGCGGCATTGGCAGCAGTACCTGATCCGTCGGCCGCATGAGCCGGGGCGGGTCCACCAGCCGCACCTCCACCTGTGCGAGCGTCGGTTGATCGGTCGTGAACGCCGCGATGTCGTCTGCCCCGAACTGAAAGTGCGCCCGCTGCCCCAGCCCCGCGCCGAGCACCGCCCACCCCAGCAGCAACGGCACCCAACACGCCGCCAACCGCCACATCGCCAGGCTCGTCCCAAGCAACAAGGCCGCCGTCAGCAACATCACCCACGGCATCACCGGCAGGGTGTCATGCGCCGCGATGCCGACCATGAGTGCGACGGCCACGCCCAGCAGCGGCCGGCGGCATTGATTGCGCCCTCTCACGCGCGCACCGTACAAGGCGCGACCAGCTTGTGCAACGGCGGTGGTGATCTTGCGTCGCCGGCCGGTCGTGAGCGACGCACGATCCGTTGCTACGGTGTCGCATGGACACGCACGCGATGCTGCAACAACTCGACGCCTCTGAGCGGGTGCTCGTCACCAGCCACGCCCGGCCCGACGGCGACGCGGTGGGTTCGACGGCCGCCCTCGTGTTGGCGCTGCGGGCCAAGGGGAAGCAGGCCGAGGTGCTCATGCTCACGGACGTGCCGCGGCGGTACGCGTTCGTGTTCGAGGAGGCGGGGCTGGAGCCGCTGTTGAAGGCGCCACACCTCGGCGGCTTCGACACGCTGCTCGTCGTCGACACCGGCACGTTCGGGCAACTGCCGGGGCTGGCTGAGAAGATCCCGACGTTTGCCGGCACCAAGCTCGTCATCGATCACCACATCACGCAGGAGAATTGGCACGATACGCTGCTGCACGACACGTCGGCCGCCGCGGCATGCGAGATGGTGCACGGGCTGCTGCTGGACTGGGACGTGCCGATCACCCCGGCAATCGCCCAAGCGGTTTACGTCGGCATGGCCACCGACACCGGCTGGTTCGCCTTCAGCAGCACCACCGCCCGCACCCTGCGTGCCGCGGCCGATTGCTTGGAGAAGGGCGTCAACCTCGACGCCTTGTTCCAACGCCTGCGACAAAGCGACCGCCCCGCACGGCTCGATTTGTGGCGGCGCGGCCTCGCCTCGCTGGAGTACCACGCCGAGGGCCGGGTGGCGGCGATGACGCTGCGGCAAAGCGATTACGAGGAGGCCGCCGCCACCGGCGACGAGGCCGAGGACTTGGTGAACGAGCCGCTGCGGGTGGCGGCGGTGCGGGCGAGCGTGATCTTCGGCGAGCAGACCCACGGCGACCGCCGGCCGATCAAGGTGTCGATCCGCACCAAGGGCGAAATCGACGCCGCCGCCATCTGCCAACGCTTCGGCGGCGGCGGCCACGCCCGCGCCGCCGGCTGCCGCATCGATGCGCCGCTCGACGATGTGCAACAGCAAGTGCTCGCGGCGCTGACCGAGGCGCTTCCGTCCGCTTGAGAAGGTGCTTGGTCCGCAGGATCGGGGTGATCGCTCCGCTCTCCCCGCGGCTTCTCCTCAAAAAGCAACTGACCATGAACTTCGGGCCAAGGACAAAGAACCAACAACCATGAACCTACAACCAGGAACAACCCCCTCCCGCCCGTTTGGTCCGTCGCCGGGTGCGGTGTAGACTTCCCGGCCCGCCGCGATGTTGCGGTGGGGGCAGTCGCGTTTCCGGAGGAGCCGCCGCAATGGCACGAGTTGACATCACCCAGGTCCGCAAGATTTACCCCGGCAACGTCGAGGCCGTGAAGGGCATCAGCTTGTCCGTCGATGACGGCGAGTTCGTCGTCTTCGTCGGGCCCTCGGGCTGCGGTAAATCGACCACCCTCCGCATGGTCGCCGGTTTGGAGGAGATCTCCGCCGGCACCATCAGCATTGGCGATCGGGTGGTCAACAACGTTGCGCCCAAGGACCGCGACATCGCCATGGTCTTCCAAAACTACGCCTTGTACCCGCACATGACGGTGTACAAGAACATGGCCTTCGGCCTCAAGCTGCGGCGCATGCCCA
>CAYLSV010000139.1:1025-4073 GCA_964386435.1 uncultured Tepidisphaerales bacterium | reverse complement strand
CCGCCCGAATCCTCGACATCGAACATTTGCTCGAACGCAAGCCCAAGGCCCTCTCCGGCGGCCAGCGGCAGCGCGTCGCCGTCGGGCGGGCCATCGTTCGGGACCCGGCGTGCTTTTTGTTCGACGAGCCGCTGTCGAACCTTGACGCGAAGTTGCGGGTTACGACCCGGGCCGAGATCAAGCAGCTCCACCGCCGCTTGCAGACGACGACGATTTATGTCACCCACGACCAGGAAGAGGCGATGACCCTGGGCGACCGGATCGTGGTGATGAAGGACGGTTTGGTCATGCAGGCCGACTCGCCGATCGAGACGTACGCCAACCCGGCCAACCGCTTCGTCGCCGGCTTCATCGGCACGCCGCCGATGAACTTCTTCGACGGCACGGTCAGGCAAGTCGGCGGCGAATGGATTTTCGAGGAGGGCAAGCTGGAAGGGGCGCACGTCGTCGGTGCCGGGGCCGAAGACGGCGAGCAAAACGAGGGCGACGGCCCGGTTGTTCTCGAGGGCGAGTTGAATACGCCCGGCGACGGGTTTACGGTGCCGCTGCCGGCGCACGCCGTGGACAAGGTGTCCGCGCACGCCAACCGGCACCTGGTGCTGGGCGTGCGGCCCGAGCACATCAGTCTGGACCCGGTCGAGGGCGCCGTCCCCGTCGAGGCCACGCTGAACGTGATCGAGCCGCTGGGCGGGGACATGGACGTGTACCTCACGACCAAGTACTCCGGTCACGCCCCGGGGCGCTGTGTCGCCCGGGTCGAGGCCCGCACCGGGGTGGAAGCCGGGCAAAAGCAAACGGTCTACCTGGACCTGCGCCGCTGCCACATGTTCGAGCCTGGAGAGACCGGGATGAACCTCACCGACGCCCGCCAAGCTGCCCAAACCGCCGCCAATGCTGCTGCCTGACGCACCAGCCCGAGGCGCGGCCGGACCCACCCGGGTCCGCAGCGACGGCCGATCCGGCAGTGCCGGGTATACCGGCCACGCCACCCGCTCGGGCTAACGCCCTGGCAATCAGGGGCGTAGCCGGTTCAAGGTTCGCCCCAGTCCGCCCAACCCGCTCGAACATTCGGCCCACGATCCTTCGGGATCGCGCGGCCGTACGTTCGTTAGACATTCCGACAATTCGACATCCTGACAACCCGCAACTCACCACCCACAACTCATGAACGCCGAACTCGTCCGACACATTGATGGCATTGCCCGCGACAAGGGCATCGACAAGGAGAACGTCTACGTCGACATCGAGCAAGCCATCGCCAGCGGTCTGCGCAAGCATTTCGATACCGAGGAACTCGACGAGTTCCAGGTCAGCCTCGACCGCCTGACCGGCGAGATCACCGCCTACCGCCTCGGCGAGCCGGTGCCGCTGTCGACCATCGGCCGCATCGGGGCCCAAACCGTCAAGCAGGTCATGATCCAGCTGCTCCGCGCCGACGAGCGGGGCAGCATCTACGACGAGTACAAGGACCGCGTCGGCACCATTGTCACCGGCAACGCCACCCGCTTTGAGGGGCCGCTCACCGTCGTTAACCTCGGCCGCACCGAGGGCATTATGCCCCGCAGTGAGCAAATCCCCGGCGAACGCCACGAGGACGGCGACCGCATCCAGGCCTTGATCACCGAGGTCCGCGACACGCCCGGCGGCGTCAAGATCATTCTGTCCCGCGGCCACCCGGAAATGATCCGCCGTTTGTTCGAGCGCGAAGTCCCCGAGGTCGGCGAGCGGACCATCGAGATCAAGGCCCTCGCCCGAGAGCCCGGCCGCCGCACCAAGGTTGCCGTTGCCAGCGTCGATGCCAAGGTCGACCCGGTGGGCGCCTGCGTCGGCGTCCGCGGCAGCCGCATCCGCAACATCGTCGACGAGCTCGGCGGCGAGAAGATCGACATCGTTCGCTGGAATGAGTCGTCGCAGGTCCTGATCGCCAACGCCCTCAAGCCGGCCGTCGTCGCCGAGGTGGCGTTGTGCTTTGAACTTTCCCGCGCGACCGTCGTCGTGCAGGAGGATCAACTCAGTCTCGCCATCGGCAAGCACGGCCAGAACGTCCGTCTCGCCGCCCGGCTCACCGGGTGGGATGTCGACATCATCACGCCCCAGGAGTACCAGGACAACATCGACCGCCTCGACCGCACGCTGCAGCAGGTGGCCGGCGTCGATCAGGACATTGTCGACAAGGTCATCGCGCTGGGCCTGATCGACGTCCGCGACGTCGAGGAAGTCGGCGAGGGGCCGCTGATGGAGGAGGTCGGCGTCAGCGACGAGATGGCCGAGCAGATGGTCGACGTCTGCGTCGAGGAGGCCAAGATCGTCATGAAGGAGGTCGAGGCCAAGAAGCTCGCCGAGGAGGGCAAGAAGGACGGTGCCCGCAGCGCCCTGCTGGCCGACCCGATCGCCCCGTTCGACCCCGCGGCTCAAACCGATCCGGCGGCCTCCGCCGAGCCCGGCGACCCGACCGGGGCCGCGTTGCTCGCCGACCCGGTCGAGGCCAATACCTCGCCCGCCGAGCAAGCCGCCGCCGAGGCGACGGCCCCAACCGGCACCACGGCCACCGCCCCCGGCGCCGGTTACGAGTCGCCGACCCTGCAGGACGGCAAAGGCACCGAAAACGAACGGCCCGCCGACGCCCCCGAGGCTCCGGAAGCCTCGGAACCCGCCGCCGAGCCGACCCGCAACGAACCGATCGACACCACCGGCGATGGCGTGGCCAACGAAAGCGGCGGCCACGTGCCCGGCGCGATGGAACACACCGACGGCATGGCCCCCGAGCTCGTGACCCACAGCCCCGAGTCGCTGGCCGATTCCGACGAGCTCTCGCCCGAGGAGCGGGCGATCCACATGCCCGACGGCAGCGACATGCCCGAGGGCCATGACAGCCGCGACATCGGCGACGATCAGATCACGGATTTCAATCGCTCCCGCGATACTCTCGTCTTCACTGAATTCGTCGATCTCGGCTCGGACGGCGTTCATCAGCTCGGACGCCGCGGAACCTTCGATCTCGACGACCGCAGCCTCGACGCGAACGGCGGCAGCATCGAACTCGGCGAC
>CAYLSV010000139.1:0-1015 GCA_964386435.1 uncultured Tepidisphaerales bacterium | reverse complement strand
GAGGGCCATGACAGCCGCGACATCGGCGACGACGAGGATTCGGAGGAGGCCGCCCTCGCCGAGGGCCGGCTGCCGCCGCCGGCACCGCAGGGCCAGAACGAGCAGACGGTGTGACGATTTGTGGAGAAACAATCGGCCGGGCACAGGTTTGCCCGCCGCCGACGATGACAAGGGCGTAGCATGGTCGGCGGGAGCATTCCCGCCCTCCCAGAAACGCACTTGGAGACGGTGAAGCCGACCGGCACGGTGCCGGTTCGGCAAGGGAACCACCCGCCGGACGCCCGGCGGATTCGCCCCAAATCGGGGCAACCGCGGCATGTGCCGCACACGAGTGACCGGCCACCGCCGGGGCAATTGGAGACCGTTTTGGCGAAGACCTCGAAAGGCATCCGAATCAGCGCACTGGCCAAGGAACTCGGCGTGAAAAGCGCCGACGTCATGAAGAAAATGCGCGAGGAGGGCGTCGGCGACGCGGCCCCCAACCACCAATCGACCATCGGCAAGGGCCTCGAAATGAGCGTCCGCGGCTGGTTCGAGGGCAACGGCACCGCCATCGAAACCGGCACCAAGGTCGCCACCAAAAAGCCGACCCGCAAAAAGGCTCCCAAGAAGGTCGCCGCCCACATCGAGGACGACGCCCCCCCGGCTCGCCCCGATCTGGCCGACGCCGCCGAGGCCGATTCTACGGTTCAGGTGAAAGTCGAAGCCCCCAGCAACGGCCAGGCCGCCGTGCCCGACGCCCCGTCCACTGAGCAGACGCCCGATCCGGCAGTGCCGGCCCCGACGCCCGCCGCCCCCGAACCTTCGACGCAGCAAACGCCCGACCCCGAGCCGGCCGCCCCCGAAGTGCCCGCCGTGCCCGAGCCGTCCACCGCCGCTTTGCTCGCGGGGCTGCTCGTCCTTTTCACATTCGTCTTCTACATCGCCGCCCAGTTCGGGGCCGCCGCCATCGCCTTCGAAAGTCAGTTCGCGCTCGCGCGCTGGGAAAGCGTCCTGATCGGCGCGGGCGTCATCC